>JAKLKE010000297.1 GCA_023150775.1 Myxococcota bacterium | reverse complement strand
GAGCCGCCACAGCCCCTCGGCCCGGGCGGCGGCGAGGTACAGGCAGAACGCCGGGAAGAGCAGGTGCCGGTCGCCGAGGTCATCAAAACAGGCCATCACGACGAAGCCCAAGACCGCAGCGGCCAAGGGCCTCCAGGCGGCGCGGGGCGCGGCGAAGGCTACGGCGGCGAGGCCCGGCAGGGTGCCCACAGGCCCGGCCAAGGCGCTGAGCTGCAGGTTCGCGGGCCACACGACGCCGAGCGGTCGCAGGGGCGGGCCGCCGCCGTGCAACAGCGTCGGCGCGGCGATCAGGGCCCCCAACCCGCCGAGCGCCAGCCGCCAGCCGCCGATCAGGGCCACCGCCGGGGCGAAGAGCGCCAGCTCGATCCGGCACCCGCAGGCCAAGGCGTAGAGCGGCGCGCCCCGCAGGCCGCCCAAGGCGAGGGCCCCCATCAGCAAGACCTGGGGCAAGATCACGTTGTAGGCCGAGGCCGACCACGCCACATGCGCCGGCGCCGTCGCCAACAAGGCCCCGGCGAAGATCCCCACGATGGGCCGCTCCCCGCGGGCGGCGGCGAGCCCGCCCAAGGCCACGGCGCACACGCCGAGACCCAGATGCAGGTGCAACAGCGTCTCAGGATTTCGACTGAATCGCCCGACGAAGGCCAAAAACATCGCAGGCAGCGGCATGAGCTTGGCGCTCGTCGGGATCAGCTCCCCCAAGAACGCCCGCAGGTAGAGCGCCTCGTGCCCATCAAAGACGTGGCGATCGAGGGGCAAGGCCACCCAGCGCGCCAAGACCGCGACGATCAGCACGCCGAGCGCCGCGCCGAGGACCGGCCCGAGCCCAAGCTCCACACCCTTCGCCGCGCCGCGTCGTGGTCTCATACGTCCCATGAGACCACAGCTCCTCACCTTGGCCGCCCTGCTCGCCCCGGTGGGCCTGCTCTGCGGGCTCTTGCGCGGGCCGATCTCCGCCATTGGTGTGAGCCCCTGGGGCCCCGAGGATCCTTGGCGCAACGGCGACCTCATCGGCGGCTGGTGGCTGTGGTGGGCCTTCTCCGAGGAGCGCGCCGGGCGCGCGGCGTTTGAGGGCCTCGCTTATCCCGACGGCGTCGAGGCCCTGCTCGGGGTCGTGCCCAACCCGCTCGACGTCTGGCTGCTCTCTTGGCTCGGCCCGCCCACGGCGACCTTGTGGAACCTCAACCAGCTCGGCCAGGCGAGCCTCAACCTCATCGCCGCTGGCCTGCTCGCCCGCGCCGCAGGGGCGAGCCCTCTGGCCTCCGCCGCCGCCTGCGCCCTGCTCGCCGCCTCCCCAGCCACCCTCCATGAGCTCGCGGGGGGCCGCCCCGCCACCTTGATCGTCTGGCCGGGCCTCTTGAGCTTGGCCTTGCTCCTGCGAGGTGGCCTCGCCGCCGGGGCCCTCGCCGGGCTCTTCGCCGCGCTTCAGGGCGTCGCCTATGCCTGGCATGGCCTCGCCTTGTGCCTCATCGGCCTGCCCCTCGTTCGGGATCGCCGGGCCTTGGCGCTGGGTGTGCTCGTCGGCGCCTTGGCGATCACCCCCTACGCCGTCACCCTCGCCGAGCACATGAGCGCCTTGCCCATGGACCGACCGGCCGCGGGCTACACCTCAGCCCCCATCGCCGGGCTCTTCGGCCTCCCCGACGTGCCGCCGAGGGTGAGGCTGCACCCCTTGCTGCTCGTCGGCGGCCTCTTCGGCGCGGTCACCGGGGCTTGGCGAGCTGGCTTTGCCGCCACGATCGCGCTCATCTTGGCATTGGGCCCCGGCCTCACCTGGGCCTACGGTGAGCCCTTCGTCTCCGGCCCCTTCGCCTGGCTGACCTATTGGGTGGAGCCCCTGCGGCGAATGCACCACCCCGCGCGCCTGTTGAGCTTCGCCGCGCCTCTGCTCGCGGTCTGTCTCGCCCTGGGCCTGGACCGTCTGGGGCGCCTGAGGCCCCTCGCCCTCTCCTTCGCCGTGCTGGCCGCCGGGCTGAACCACCAGGCGATGCGGGAGGTGGTCGCCTGGGGCGCCTCCCCTGCCCCGCCCTACGCCGAACGCGCGCTGCCCGAGGGCCCCGCCGTAGACGTGCTCGGCATGACCCAGCGCGTGGCCTTGTCTCTGCAGCCCGCTCACCGCCGCCCGCTCATGGAGCCGCTGTGGTTTCGCCGCCCCGCCGACGACAAGGTCGCCCAAGAGGTGGAGCGCCTCGCACTGGGCGAGCGCCCGGCGGCCTGGCTGTGGGACGCCTTACGCGCCCGAGGCATAAAGACCGTGATCGTCTGGCCCCGCTTCGGTGAGCCCGACGACGCGGCGCGTTGGGTCGAGGAGGCCCTGGGCCCGCCGGTCCAAGAGGGCGTCTGGGCCCTGTGAGATCATCGCGCCATGACCACGCTCCTCCTCCTCAACGTCCTCGCCTGCGCCCGCCTCAACACGCCCACCCTCCCCGAGTCGAGCCCAGGCGCCGACCGCCTGATCGTGCTCGTGCACGGCGGCGGCGACGGCCCTGAAGACTGGCCGACGACGATGGCCGAGGCGATCTCGGCGAACCTCGTTGAGCCCGAGCGCTGGGACGTGTGGACCTATGACTGGTTCGACGACGCCCAGGGCAGCGTGAACGTCACCAAGCGGGGCGAAGACCACGGCCGCTGGCTCGGCGCGCGCCTCGCCGAGCGGGACTACACGCACCTGCACCTGATCGGCCACAGCGCCGGGGCCGCCGTGCTCTATGGCGTCAGCGACACCTTGGCCGACGAGGCCGGGCTCACCATCCACGAGACAACCCTCGACCCCTTCGGCGGCCAGGGCCTCTTGCGCTGGGAGTACGGCGAGCGCCGCTACGCCGAGGGCGCGGACTTCGCCGACGCCGTGCTCAACACCCTCGACGGCGTGCCGTCTACGGACGAGCCCTTCCACAACACCCTGAGCTTTGACGTGAGCGCCCTCGCTGAAGACGACATGAGCGCCGTGGAGGGCCACCGCCTGCCGATCCTCTTGTACGAGGAGAGCGTGTGGCAGCCGATCGAGGGCTTCGGTTGGGCCTTCGCCGCGGGCTTCACCGGGGAGATCCCCAGCTTTGAGGGCCTGGGCGTTGAGCGGGGGGAGCTGATCACCCTCGACTGAGCCCGGCGCGATCAGTCGTCCTCCTCCTCTTCTTCCCCTTCGCTGCTGCCGCCGAACCGTTGGCGCAGCCAGGCGATGAGGTCGGCGAGGTCTTGTTCGCTGAGGTTTGGGAAGGGGGGCATGTCGTCCTCCCCCTCACGGATCGTCTCCACGAGCTCCTCGTCGCTCTCTTCAGCGACCTCTTTCGCCAGGCTCGGGCCGCCTGCCCCGCCGAGGCCGCTCGCGCCATGGCACGCGGCGCAGCTCGCGGCGTAGATCGTCGCCCCACGCTCGGCGTCACCGACGACGACGCCGGTCCAGCCCGTGTGGTCTCCCTCATCGACGGACTCGTCTACGTCGTCGTCCTCATCGTCGTCGTCCTCCAAGAGGCCGCAGGCGCACTCCCCCCAGCCCTCGCCGTCTTCAGCGCAGGTCTGGGCCGAGGCCACGGCCCCCGGGCAGACGCAGAGCTGGGTGGTCAGCGGCTCGCACACCTGGCGGCCGCAGGCGGCCAGCAGCGACAACAGGAGGATCACGGGGCGCATCGGGCTCTCCATCATTGATGATAATGATAGTCAATTTCAACAAATCGTCAACGAGCGCCCTCCGACGCTTGACGGGATCCGGGCTCGCCCTGTATTGATAATGAAAGTCAATATCAGGAACAAGCCTCGTGCCTCTCCCCGCTCCCCTCCTCCTCGGCCTAATCGTCGCCTCCGGGCCCGCCCGCGCGGCGACGCCTGAAGACGAAGAGGCCGGCGCGGAGCTCGTCGTCACCGCCACCCGCACGGCGACGGCCCGTGCTGACGCTCCTGTCGCCGTTGAGCTCATCACCCGGGAGGACATCGTCGCCTCCGGGGCGGAGAATCTCGCCGATCTGTTGGAGGGCCAGCCCGGCCTCGACGTTGAGCGCAGCTACCTCGGCGCCGCCCTCCGGATGCAAGGCATGAACCCCGACCAGGTGCTGATCTTGGTCGATGGGGAGCGGGTGCTCGGCGCGAAGGACGGGGTGATCGACCTTGGCCGCTTCCCCGTCGAGAACATTCAGCAGGTCGAGATCGTGAAGGGGCCGGGCAGCGCGCTGTATGGCGCCGACGCCATGGGCGGCGTGGTCAACCTCATCACCCGGGCGCCAGACGAGCCTCTGCGCGCCGACCTGCACCTGCGCGGCGGCGCGCGGGGCACCGCCGACGCCAGCGCCAGCGTCGAGGCCAAGGGCGAGCGCCTCAGCGGCCAGCTCCTCGCCGGGCTCCACCAGAGCGACGGCTACGACCTGACGCCCCAAGACGAGGCCACCACGGCGAGCGCCTTCCAGCAGTGGGACGTCTCCGGCCAAGGGCGCGCGGCGCTGGGCCCCAACCTGAGCCTCGCCGCCCGGGGCTCGGGGATGCGCAGGAACCTTCAGGGCGTCGAGGTGAGCGGCGGCGGCGCCGTGCTCGACCGCCTGAGCACCATCGAGGAGCTGCAGCTCGGCCTCACCCCACGCCTGCTCCTCGGCGCGCGGTCGATGTTGACCTTGGGTGCGTCGGGCAGCCTCTACCGCGAACAGCAGCTCGTCGATCAGCGCGGCGCGACGGCGCTGGACACCTACGAAGATCACCAAGAGCGCCTGGGTGAGCTCTCGGCCCAGCTCGACCGCGCCACGGGGGAGCGTCACCTGCTCACCGTGGGCGCTGAGGCCATGGGCGTCAGCATGGAGAGCCCCCGCTTGGACGGCGGGGCCGGGGCGCGTGGACGCGCCGCGCTGTTTGTGCAAGATGTCTGGCGTGTGCCCGGCGTGAGCGGCCTCAGCGTCGTGCCCGGCGCGCGCCTTGAGCTCGACTCCTGGTACGGCTTTGTGCCCACGCCCAAGCTCGCCCTTCGTTGGCAGGCCGCGCCGAGCCTCACCGTGCGGGTGAGCGCCGGGACGGGCTACCGCGCGCCGAGCTTTAAGGAGCTGCTCTTACGGTTTGAGAACCCCGGCGCGGGCTACGTCGTGCAGGGCACACCCACCTTACGCCCCGAGACCTCCCGCAGCCTGCAGCTCGGCGCGGAGTGGGCGGCCTCCGACACGCTCTGGCTCTCGGCGAACGTCTTCCACAACGATCTCAGCGATCTCATCACGATCACCACGCTCAAGGCCGCCAGCGCCGGACAGCCCGCGCAGTACGGCTACACAAACGTCGCCTCGGCCTGGACCGCTGGGTTAGAGCTCGCCGCACAGTCCCAGCCTGCGCCGTGGCTCGATCTCAAGCTCAGCTACACCCTCACCGAGAGCCGCGATCAGTCGCTCCAGCAGCCCCTGGAAGGCCGGGCGCGGCACAGAGGCACGGCCCAAGCGGGCTTTGATCTACAGAAGCTCGGCGTCTCCGCCCAGGCCCGGGCGGCCTTGGTCGGCGCGCGGCCCCTCACCGGAGACACTGACGGCGACGGCGTTCCCGACGCCATCGAGGCCCCGGCCTACGCCGCCTTGGACCTTCGTGTCGAGAAACAAATCTGGGGCCGTGGGGCCGTGGCCGTGGGCGTCGACAACCTGCTCAACGCCGGGGATCCGACCCTGCTCACCATGCCGCCGCGGCTCGTCTATTGCTCGATTGATCTCAGCCACCCCCGCCGAACCGGAGCCTGACCGTGCGTCTTCTGCCAACGCTCATCCCCCTCTGCCTTGGCCTCGCCTGCGCGCCTGACCTGCGTGAGGACCGCGCCACGGACAGCCTCCCCCAAGACGCTGACACCGGGGGCCTCGTGACGGACGGTGAGACGCGAAGCCTGACGGTGAACGCCACGGCCGTCGATGTGTGGGTGTATTTGAGCCTGCACGACGGCGCCTTGCTGAGCCCCGCCGACCCGCTCCAGGACGACACCTGGCAGCTCGCCCTGCAGCGCTACAACCTCGCGGTGAACGGCGGGGTGAGCGGCGCGGGCGGCGTCGAGGTGTCTCCGGTGGAGGGCCGTGACCTCGACGGGCTGAGCGCCGCCCCCGCTGAAGGATGGCGCACAGACCTCGCTGATGCCGACGGCGACGGTGTGCCGGAGTACGCCTTGGGCGACTGGTACGACTACGACGCCACCACCCATGTGCTCAGCCCCGCGAACCGCATCTACGCCTTGTGTGACGGCGCTGGGGCCTGCTTCAAGCTCTCCATCGAGGGCTATTACGACGACGCGGGCACTCCGGCGATGCTCAGCCTGCGCTGGGCGCCGCTGCCGCCTCGCTGACACCTCCCCCAGATCCCTGACGCTCCTGGAGCCAAGATGACACGCCGCCTCACCCTCCTGATCTTCCCCTTCGCCCTCTTCGCCTGCGGTGAAAAAGACGAACATGACCACGACTCGGACCACGACGAGGAGACCGGCGAGGTCGAGGCCGACGCCGACAGCGACGCCGACGCCGATTCTGACACGGACGCCGACGCCGACGCCGACGCCGACGCGGACAGTGACGCCGATTCGGACACAGACGCCGACAGCGACGCCGACCCTGTGGTCACCACCGTGAGCGTAGACGCCAGCAGCCGCGAGGCCTGGGTGTATTGGGACCTGGAGCTGGGCGCGACGGTCACCGCTGATGAGGCCTGGGACCTCAGCTTTCAGCGCTCCACCGTGAAGGTCAACGGCGGCGTGAGCGGCGCGGGCGGCGTCGAGGTCGCCGTGCTTCCCGGGCAATACGCCGCGTTTGAGACGACCACCACCGCGCCCGCCGAGGGCTACGTCACCGACGCCGATGAGAACGCCGACGGCACGATCGAGTACGCCTTGGGCGCCTGGTACAGCTACGACTCCACGACCCACACCCTCTCCCCGGCGGACATGCTCTACGTCATTCGCAGCACAGACGGCGCGCACTACCGCCTGCGGTTTCTGAGCTACTACGATGAGGCCGGCGCCGCGGGCGTGATCAGCGTCGAGCTCGGCCCCGTGGCGGCGCCATGATGTTGACCGTCCTTTGGCTCGGCCTCGGCTGTGCTCAACAAGCGGAGGAGCCTGTCCAACAAGCCGCCCGCATCGTCAGCTTGGGCAGCCCGGTGACCGAGCTCGTCTACGCCTTGGGTCGCGGAGACAGCCTCGTGGGCCGCGACAGCTCCAGCCTCTTCCCCGAGGAGGCCCTGGCCCTGCCCGACGTCGGGTATCACCGCCAGCTCAGCGCTGAGGGGGTGCTCTCTTTGGCGCCGAGCCTCGTGCTCGCCACCGCCCACGCTGGGCCCCCCGAGGCCATCGAGCAGCTCCGCGCCGCCGGGGTGACCGTGCTGCTTCTGCCCGAGGAGGCCACCGCCGAGGGCGCCCGAGCCCGGGCCCTCGCCGCCGGGGACGCTCTGGACCGTGACGAGGCCGCCCAGGCCCTCGCCGCGCAGCTCGACGCCGAGCTTCGAGGGTTGGCGCCGCTCACGAAGGCGCCCAAGGTGATGTTTGTCTACGCCCGGGGCGGCGTGGCGCTGGAGGTCTCGGGCCAAGAGACCGCCGCCGACGAGATGATCCGCCTCGTCGGCGCCCAGAACGCCA
>JAKLKE010000296.1 GCA_023150775.1 Myxococcota bacterium | reverse complement strand
CTGAGAAGGGGGCGGGTTGGGGCCTGACGGACAGAAACGAACCACAGAGGCACAGAGGACACAGAGCTATGAACACAGAGGGGTTGATGGGGATGTTGGCGCGGGTGAGCGAACGAGAGGGGATGGGCGTCCCGCTGCGCTTCTCCACGTTGGCGGATGGCGAACGACGACTCTCGCCACCGAGCTCTCTGTGTCTCTCCTCTGTGTCCTCTGTGCCTCTGTGGTTCGTTCGCCCGACTCGGAAGGCCCGACGTGGCGAAGCGTCTTGGTGCGCGGGAACGATGGACGGCGTCAGCATTGGGGCGTCTCCAAGGCGTCACGCACCTCTTGAGCGAGGCGCCGGGCGCGCTCGGGGGCGTCGCCGACGTAGCCTCGGGCGTCTAACCAGCCGCGCAGCTCGTCTTCGCTGGCGAGGGCCAAAAACTCGGGCTCGGCGCAGACCCGCTCGATCACGGGGTTTGGGCCGCCGTCGCGCAGGGCCGCCCAGGCCGCGAGGCTGTGCTCTCGGATGGTGTGGTGCAGGGCCTGACGGTCACCGCCGCGCCGGGCCAGCTCCATCATCACGCGCTCGGTGGCGGCGAAGGGGCCGTATTGGTCCAAGAGCGCCCCGGCGGCGCGGCTGTCGACGCGTAGGCCCTTGAGGATTCGGGTCGCCCGGCCCAGAGACTCATCCAGAATTAAGAACGCCTCGGGCAAGATGCTGCGGCGGTTGGCCGAGTCATCGAGGGTGCGCTCCAGGTAACAGTGCGCGGCGTTGTCCCAGGCCACCCGGGGCAGGGCGGCGAGGTGGCGCGTGAGGGAGTCGATGTTCTCAGCGTGGATGGGGTTTCGTTTGAAGGGCATGGCGCTTGAGCCCACCTGCTTCTTGCCAAACGGCTCGGCCCACTCCCCAAACGGCGGCGACTGCAAGAGGCGTAGGTCGGCGGCGAGCTTGTACAGGCTCTGCCCCGCCGAGGCCAAGGTGTTGAGCACCCGCAGCTCTTGTTTGCGGGGGGCCACCTGGGTCGCCACGGTGAAGGCCGGCAAGCCCAGGCGCGACATGACCCGGCGCTCTAGCTCCGAAGGGTCACCGCCGCCGAGTAAGGTCTTGTACGAGGCCGAGGTGCCCACGGCGCCCTTAAAACCTTTGCCGCGGATCTCCCGGCGCATCTGCCGCAGATCGTGCAGGTCTTGCAGCAGGTCTTGGCTGTGCTGGGCCAGGCGATAGCCCATGGTGGTGGGCTCGGCGGGCTGCAGGTGGGTGAAGGCCATGGATGGCGCGTCCGCCAAGGCCTCGATCTGCGCCGTGGCCACTGTCAACAATTCGCCGAGCCGCGTCAGGATTTGATCGAGCGCGTCAGCGATTCGCATCGCGTCGGCGTTGTCTTCGATGTCCATGGACGTGGCGCCGAGGTGGATGACGCCGCCGCCCACGGCACACTGGCTGGCGTAGACGCTCAGCTCGGCCATCAGATCGTGCTGCAGCTCGGCCTCGATCGCCGCCGCGCGCTCTAAGTCCACGTCTTGGGCGTGGGCGCGAAGGTCGGCGACCTGCTCCTCCCGCACGAGGCCAAGCTCGGCCTGGGCCTCGGCCAAGGCCACCCACACCCGGCGCCAGAGCAGGTGCTTCTGGCGCTCACCCCACAACGACCGCATCTCCGGGCTGCCGTATCGCCAGGAGAAGGGCGAGGACCAGGCATCAGACGGCGCGGGCATCGGGGCTCCGACTCAGAGGGTGATGATCGCGTCGCGCTCGGCGCCGACGGAGACGTGCTTGAGCGGCGCCTCACCGAACACGGCGATGCGCTCCAAGAAGCGCTGGGCCTTCGCCGGGAGCTGCGACCAGGTGCGACAGCCCGTGGTGGGGGTGCGCCAGCCGGGCCAGGTCTCGTACACCGGCGTGGCGCGCTCTAGATCCGGCGTGTCGGGGACGTGGTGGATGACCTGGCCGTCGATGAGGTAAGCGACGCAGATCTTGACCTCGTCGAAGTGGTCGAGCACGTCGAGCTTGGTGACGACGAGGCTGGTGAAGCCGCTCAACATCGCCGCGTGTTTGAGCGCCACGGCGTCGAGCCAGGCGCAGCGCCGGGGGCGGCCCGTTGTGGCGCCGTACTCGTGGCCGATCTCCCGCAGGCGGCGGCCGTCTTCGTCCCGAAGCTCACCGGGGAAAGGCCCGGCGCCGACGGCGGTGCCGTAACATTTGACGACGCCGATCACCTCGTCGATGGCCGTTGGGGGGATGCCGGCCCCGGCGCAGGCCCCGCCCACGAGCGGGTTTGAGGAGGTGACGTAGGGGTAGGTGCCCCAGTCCAGGTCACGCATCACGCCGAGCTGGCCCTCCAAGAGCAGCGAGCGGCCCTCGCGGATGGTGTGGTGGGTGAGCGGCAAGGTGTCGATGATCTTGTCGCCGAGGCGATCCGCCCAGTGGAGGAGCTGGGCGCGCACCACCTCGTACTCTAAGGGCGCCTCCTCGTGGTCCACGAGCTTACGGTTGGCGCGCAGGATGAGCGGCTCCAGGCGCTCCTCCAGCACCGCCGGGCGAAGCAGGTCGCCCACACGCAGGCCCCGGCGCGCGGCCTTGTCGGCATACGCCGGGCCGATCCCACGTTTGGTGGTGCCGATGGACGCCCCGCGGCGGTCACGCTCCTCTAAGCCGTCGAGCAAGGGGTGAAACGGCAGGATGAGGTGGGCGCGCTCGGAGACGTAGAGGTTGTCCGTGCGAACGTTGGCGGCCTCAAGGGCGTCGAGCTCTTGGATGAGGTTCGCCGGGTTCACCACGGTGCCCGCGCCGATGAGGCAGGTCGTGTTGGGGTTGAAGATCCCTGACGGCACGATGTGAAGTTTGAACGTGCCGTGCTCATTGATGACGGTGTGACCCGCGTTGTCTCCACCTTGGAAACGCAGCACCATGTCCGCGCTCTGGGCCAAGTAGTCGATGACTCGACCCTTGCCCTCATCGCCCCATTGGGCGCCGACCACCGCGACGACTGGCATTCCCGACTCCTGGCCTAGAGGTTCGCCGCGTGTTGTACCCCACGCTCAAAGAGCGGGAGCCCGCTCCCTGACCGCTCGCCCCGGTGGGCGCGGGGGTGTTGGCGGGGGAGGATGTGGTCTTCTGGGTGAGGCATGAGCCCGAGCACGTTGCCGGCGGGGTTTGTGAGCCCGGCGATGTCCCCTTCGCTGCCGTTGGGGTTCTCGGGATAGACCGGGGCGCCGCCCGTGGCGCTGACGTAGCGCAGGGCGGCCAGGCGGTTGTTGCGGGCGCGCTGGGCGTCATCGGCGGAGGCCAGGCGGCCCTCGCCGTGGGCCACGGGGCAGAGGATGTCTTCGGTGAGCCCTTGGGTGAACACGCAGGGGCTCCCGGCCTCGGGGCGCAGGCGCACCCAGCGGCACTCGAAGCGGCCCTCCCGGTTGCGGGTCAGGGTGGCGCGCTGCTCAAAGGGCGCGCCGTCACCAGGCAAGAGCCCCGCCCGCACGAGGGCCTGAAAGCCGTTGCAGATGCCCAAGACCGGGCGGCCCGAGGCGACAAACTCCAGGAGCTGATCGCCGAGACCGGCGGTCAAGGCGCTCGCCCAGAGCTTTCCGGCGCCCAAGTCGTCGCCAAAGGAGAAGCCGCCGGGCAAGACGAGCATCCGGTGGTCCATCAGGCGGGCGCCGCCTTGGAGGAGCGCCTGAATCCGCACGATGGTGGGGGCGCCGCCCGCGGTCTCGATGGCCCAGGCGGCCTCCCGATCGCGGTTCGTGCCAGGGGCGTGGAGGATGAGGACGGGGGGCTTCATTCTCGTCCAGGGCTCGGGGCGGCCCTTCATAGGCGAGGAGGGGGGCCCGGGCAAGAAACTGTTCCCCCATTGTCACCGTGCGACGATGGCGTCTCAGGCCCCGCTCAACCGCCGAGGGGCCCGTCCACCAAGACCGCGCGCACGGGGCTGGCGTCGCCGCCGACGATGGGCAGGGGCAGAGCAATCAAGGTGTAGAGCCCCGGAGGCACACCCTCCAGCACAACCCCTTCGAGGATGGCGAGATCATGGCGGTAGATCGCCTGATGGGCCTCCAAGAGCTTGCTGTCGGGGGGATCCACACTGGGGGTGTCGATGCCCACGAGCTGCACCCCAAAGCCCACGAGCAGCTCAACCAGCTCCGGCGAGAGGCTGTTGAAGTCCAAGTTAAACACGTCGGGATCGGGCATCGATCCCGTGTAGAACAGCACCCTCGGCGCCCGGGGCGGGTGGGGCAGGTGCTCGGGCCGGATTCGTTCACCCCGGGGCAAGGCCACGGCGTAGACCTCACAGGCGCCGAGATACCGCTCAAGGGCCCGCTCGGCGATGTCACATCCGTCGCGGTGATAATGCGACGGCGAGTCGGCGTGGGCCCCGACGTGTAACGTCGTCGTGACGCTGGAGAGCTCCAGGTGATGCCCCTGGGCCCACGACATGGCGATCTGCCGGGAGAAGGGCACGTCGCCGGGGAACACGGCGATCCCCGGGTGAATCTTGGGGGTGATGTCGTAGAGCTTCACGCCTTGAGCCTCGCGACGACCTTGAGCTCTACGGCGATGGGCGTAGGCAAGGCGCGCACCTCGACGGTGGTGCGGGTGGCCCCGCTGGGGCCGAGCAGCTCGGCGTAGACCTTGTTGAAGGTCGGGAAGTCTCGGCGCATGTCGATGAGGTAGACCTGACAGTCCACGATGTCTTTGAGCGTGGCGCCCGAGGCCTCCAAGATGACCTGCACGTTCTTGATCACCGCCCGGGTCTGGGCCTCGACGTCGTAGGGCAGGGGCTTGCCCTCGGCGTCCCACACCGGGCCGCCGGGGATGGCGTCGGTGCCGGGCTGGCGGGGGCCAACGCCGGAGAGGAACAGCCACTCCCCCTCACGCCGGGCGTGGGGGTAAGCGCCGACGGGCTTGGGGGCCTGGGCGGTGTTGACCTTGACGCTGCTCGGCGCCGGAGGTGCGACAGGTGCGACAGGTGCGACAGCCGGCTTTGATGCGACAGGAGCGACCGGCGCGGCGTCTAGGGGCGCGCTGGCGTAGGCCGCGGCGCCGGGGGTGGCGCTCTGCAAGACTCCGCGATCCCCGTGGAAAAACTCGGTGTCGTCCTCGTCAAACTCTTGGTCTTTCGCCGCCTTGAGCGACGGCACCAGGCGAACGACCGCCGCCCCCGTGCCATAGAGCGCCTGGTAGCTCAGCACCTCACCCTCGTAGCGGTTGTGCTGGCCCATGAGCGCGCCCAACCACCAGATGGCCTTACACTTGGAGTCGGCGTTGGCTTGGCTGGTGAAGCTGCGCGCGAGCTGGGACACGTCCTCCAGGCGGCCCTCCCCCAGAAACTCCAGGAGTTTACGGTTCCACTCGTCGTCTTTGGCGGAGGAGATGTGGTCCTGGGCCGGGTCGATGAGCTCGGTGAACATGCGGTTTGAGAGGGCGGTGATCGACAGCGCCACGGCCCGTTTGCCCGTGGCCTTGAGCGCGTCGTTCGCCGCTTTGCCCAGCACCAAGGTCTCGGCGCGGTCGGCGTACATGTTGCAGCTCACCACGCAGGCCGGCAGGCGGTTGCCCGGGTTCAACAGGCTCAGCGCCATGATGGTGCCGGTGTCGATGGGGAAGCCGTGGGTGGCGACGGTGCGACAGTGGAGGCCCCGGGCGCGACCGGCCTGGGCGTAGGCTTCAGCGAAGGCCGGGTCCATGCGGAAGGCGTAGGGGATGGTGCCGAGGTCGTGGAACTCGTCGTCGACGTGGGTCCAGCGGGGGTTGGGGTCGGCCTGCAGCTGGTGGCCCAAGATGCTCACCCAGCGGGTGCTGTAGAGCAGCAGGAGATCGACGTCTAAGGCGGCGATCTCGGCGGCGACCTGCTCCATGGCCCGGCGAAGGTCGGCGTAGCCGGGGTTTTGGTGGGGGGCGAGGAGCGGCTGGGGCCGGTGGGGGACGATGTACCCGCGGACGACGCTCATGACGACACCTCGGCGGTCTTCATGGCCAGGGCGGCGGCGGCCTTGGCCTCGGCGTGGGGCCACTCGACGATGGCGTTGCCCGTGCCGATCACCGTGCCGTAGGCGTGCACCTTGGCGGGGTAGCTCGGCAGGTCCAAGGCGCCCAGAAGCCAGGTGAGGCTGCCGTCTGAGCACTCGCTCACGGCGTGCTCGTTGAAGTCGGGCAGCTCAGCGACGAGCTGGCGCGTCTTGCCCTCCCGCATGAGCTTCAACATGCGCATGTCCCAGAGGTGCTGGTTCATGTTGTAGATGTGCTCATGGGACATGTCTTCAGGGGGGTCGGGCTCGACGGTGAAGTGCCGGTGCGACAAGGAGTTTGTCGCCACGAGCAGGGCCCGTTTGCCAGACTGGGCGATGGCCCGGGCGGTGGCCCGGCCCAAGGCCAACATCGTCGCGTCGCCCACCTCGTTGGAGTAGTAGAAGTAGGCCCGGTTGGAGCTGAGCACGACGATGGGCTTGTCCCAGCGCGGGTTCACGAGGTGACAGGCGGTGATGGTGCCGTAGTCCACGCGAAAGTTGGGGTTCCGCATCATCTTCATCACCAGGCCCTCACGCTCGCCCTCGGCGGCGATGGCCTCGCTGAGCGGCACGTCCACCTGCAGGTCGTAGGTGTAGCGGAAGAGGTTGGGGAAGATGGGGTCTACGGACTTTGAGGCGAAGTGTGGCAGGCCCAAGAGGTGGGTGCCCACCACCGTCTTCCAGTGGGGCGTGTGCACGAGGATGACGTCGTAGTCGAGCTTGTCGAGGCGCTCACGCAGGCGCTCGTAGCCCCAACGAAGCTCCTCCCAGCCGCCTTCGCTGCGGGGCCCGTTCTGGGGCGGGTTCTCGGCGTAGATGAGGTGGGGCGGGTGGGGCGCGAGCACCCCAGCGACGATCTCACCAGGTTGGTCCGGCATAACTCCCTCCTTCCTCACAGCTTGACGCAGATGTTTTTGGCCTCGGAGAAGAACTCAAAGGAGTGTGCGCCGCCTTCACGGCCTACACCCGAGTCCTTCACCCCGCCGAAGGGCACCCGCAGATCCCGCAGCATCCAGGTGTTCACCCACACCAGGCCCACGTCCAAGGCCTCGGCGACGCGGTGCGCCCGGCGTAGGCCCTCGGTCCAGATCGAGGCCGAGAGGCCGTAGCGGGTGAGGTTGTTGAGCGCGATGGCCTCGGCCTCGGTGTCGAAGGGGTGAATCGTCGCCACGGGGCCGAAGATCTCCTCCGTCGCCGTGCGACAGGTGGGCGCGAGGCCGCTCACCAGGGCCGGGGTCAAGAAGGCCCCGACGTCGTGGGGGGCGGGCAGGGCAGGGCGCTCGCCGCCGCAGAGGATGGTGCCGCCCTCTTCAACGGCGAGGCGCAGATAGCCCTCCACCTTGGCCCGGTGCTCCAGAGAGATGAGCGCGCCCAGATCCGTCGTGGGCTCAGCCGGGTCACCCACCCGCAGGGCCTTGACCTTCTCCGTGAGCGCGGCGACGAAGCGGTCATAGATTGGGCGCTCAACCAAGATTCGTGAGCCGCAGAGGCAGATCTCACCTTGGTTGAGGAAGGCCGCGCGGCAGGCGCCCTCGACGGCCTGGTCAAAGTCGGCGTCGGCGAAGACGATGGTGGCGTTCTTGCC
>JAKLKE010000295.1 GCA_023150775.1 Myxococcota bacterium | reverse complement strand
GCCCGGGAGGCCACCTTGGCCGGGGTGCGCCTGCTCAACCCCGACGGCGTGGTGATCGCCACCAGCGGCGACGGCCTCGGCGAAGACCTCTCCGCCCTCGACGAGGTGCAGGTGGCCCTGGCCGGAGAGATCGCCTCCACCGCCCGGCCCCGGCCCCCGCCGAGCACCCGCCAGCCCTTGGACAGCGTGAGCCGCCGGGCCCCGGTGCGGCTCTACGTCGCCACCCCGGTGCGGCTCGACGGCGAGATCATCGGCGCGGTGCTGCTCATGCGCACGCCCCGAGAGGAGCTTCAGGCGCTCTACCACATGGCGCCGACCTTAGGCCTCGGCCTGCTCGCCGCGCTGGGCGTCACGCTGCTGCTCGTGTTCGTCTCCGCCCAGGTGCTCAGCCGCTCCTTACGACGCCTGAGCCTCGCCAGCCAGACCATCGCCCAAGGCGGCCGAGACGCCGTCACCGAGCTCGTCGGGGTGCAGCGCAGCCACGTCGCCGAGGTCGGCCAGCTCGCCGTGAGCGTCACCGAGATGACCCAGGCCCTGCAGTCCCGCCTCAGCTACATCCGCGAGTTCGCCGGGAACGTGTCGCATGAGTTCAAGACGCCCCTCGCGACGCTCAAGGGCAGCGTCGAGCTGCTCCGCGACGATGACGCCATGCCCGCCGAGCAGCGTGAGCGCTTCTTGTCCAACGCCCACGACGAGCTGAACCGTTTAGAGCGCCTCGTGAGCGGGCTTTTGGCCTTGGCCCGGGCAGAAGAGCTCGGCCAGCGCGAGGCCGTAGACCTCGACGCGCTCTTGGGCCGGGTCGCCGCGCGCTGGCCCCAGGTGCGTCTGGGCGGCGCCGCCGGCACCTTACCCGCCGCCTCGGCCCAGCTTGAGTCCGCCGTCGAGAACCTCGTGCAGAACGCCGTCACCCACGGCGGGCCCGACGTGACGGTCCAGGTGAACGCCTGGCGTGAGCCCGGCGCCGTGGTGATTGAGGTCCTCGACGACGGGCGCGGCATCTCCCCGGCGAACCTGCCGCAGATCTTTGATCGGTTCTTCACCACCGACCGCGCCCGGGGCGGCACCGGCTTGGGCTTGGCCTTGGTGAAGGCCGTCGTCACCGCGCACAACGGCGTGGTGCGTGTGGAGAGCGTTCCCGGCCGCACCTGCTTCACCCTGCGGCTCTCGACGACGCCCCGGGCGGCCCTCACATCCCGATGAGCCCGGGTGACCACGGCAGCGCCATCGACTCCCCGACCGCAGGCAAGGCCAGCGGCTCAAGCGCGCCGTCTCGCCACACCATCACCCGCAGCGGGCTCGTCTCATAGGGCTCGTCGACACGAAGCTCAACCCGCCGGGGGCCCGCCGAGCCGGGGTCTGAGACGGTGATCGTGAGCGGCCCGTGGGCGAAGGTGTCCCCAGCCTGGGGCCCTGAGCCCGCGTGGCCGAGCAGCTCGGCGAACATGCCGTCGTAGATCCCCTCCCCGACCACGTCCAAGCGCAGGGTGTCGGCGGCGGGTCGGCTGAGGATGTGGTCCGCCCGCGCCGGAGAGCCGACGAGCCAGGTGCTCGGCGCGCCGCGCCGGTGGAGCTGCGCCCACCACGGCAGGTACATGCCGATGGCCAGATCCGAGCTGGTCACGACGAGCACGTCTTGGCCCCGAAGATCCTCCCCCCCAAACGAGCGTGTCCAGAGCGTGTCGATGGACCTGTCCAGCTGCGAGAAGAGGAGCGGCATCCCCAGCCAAATCAGCGGCGGCATCACGACATGAACGCCGAGCACCCCCAAGAGCACGAGGCCCCAAGCCCGGCTCCCCTCCCCCCAGGCCTTGGCCGCGCCGACCAAGAGCGCGCCGAGCGCCGCCGCGGCGCCGAGGCCGATGGCCAGGCACAGGCGGCCCATGGGCAAGGTGGCGAGCACCGGGGCGGTGGCGAGGAGCCCCCCGGGCACGAGCCAACGAAGCCCCCGGCGATCAGCGTCCTCCAGCCGCGCCCAGACGAGCCGTAGCCCAAGGGCGAGGCCGAGGCTCAGGAGCGCGCCCAGCGCCGCCGCCGGGCCGACGAGGCGAGGATCCGCCGTCGCGACCTCACCAGGGACGGGGCCGAGGGCCGTGCCCAGCAGGATCGGCAGGCGCTCCAGGGCGGCGGCGAAGAACATGCCGGGCTCACGCGCCGGGTCGATGTAGACGAGGCTGCCCGAGGCCCCGTAGCCGCTGGCCTGGTAAAACGCCGCCCAGCAGAGGCCCAAGATCAGGGCGGGCGCCAAGGCCCGCGCCCGCTCCACCGGACGCCCCGGCGCGCCGAACAGCTCGTAGCTCCCCAAGAAGATCAGCGCCCCGAGGCCAAACTCCCCGGCGGTGAGCGCGGCGGCGAACAACAACAAGGAGAGCGGCGCCCCGGCTCGCCACCCGTCCTCACGCCAGCGGAGGTGCGCGAGCAGCCCGAACAGGCCCAGGCTCAGCGCAACAATGGCGTTGCGATTGGAGAGCCAGCCCACCGCCATCCAGCGGTTGTCGTCGAGGAGGTACAACAGCGCGGCCACGGGCCCCACCGAGCCCAGGCTTCTTCGCAACAAGAGCGTTGCCGCGATAATCAGCGCGCTGTTCCAGGCCAACGAGTGCAGGTGGTGACCCAGGGGCGCGCGGCCAAAGAGCGACAGGTCAACGAGCCACAACAGGCTTGAGAGCGGCCTCCAGAAGCTGAGTCGCAGCTCGGGCGCGCTCCACCACGGGCGCTCTCCCGCCGCCCGAAGCTGGCGCTGCTCGTCAACATCCCCGTTGAAGAAGGTGAAGACGTTGGGCACGCCGAACAGGGGCTCCGTCGCGGCGTGTACGGGGATCTCCGCCGCCTCGGCCTCGGTGAGCCGCCCGAGGCGCTCCTCAACGGCCATGACCATCATCAGATCGTCGGTGATGAAGCCGAGCGACAGGGTCGGCGCGGCCAAGACCCCGGCGAAGATCGCCATCTTCGCCGGGCGGGTCATCGACGGCAGACGCCCCAGCCAGGCGAGGAGCCCCGTCATGGCGTCTCGGCCCGAACGTAAGGCGCCAGGGGCCGGTCTGTCCGGGCCTTCACCGCGACCATGGTGAGGTCAAAGGCGAACAAGAAGCCGCCCTGGACCAAGAGCGCGTCGCCGTACCCTTGAAGCTGGGGGCTCTCCGTGCGGAGGCCACGCTCTCGGAGCCACAGCCCCGCCGCCATGTAGCCGACGTCTAAGCCGGCGTTGAGCAGAAACACACCGCGGCTGCGCTCCCCCTCCAAGGCGAGGCTCGGCCAGCTCGGGGCGAGCTCGGCGCGGCGCTGGGCGGCGCGAAGGCCCCCCACGGCGAGGCCGGCGTTCACGACGTTCCACGCCGCGCTGCCTTGGGCGAAGGCCCGGGCCCGAGGGTCATCCAGGGCGAAGGCCCCAGCCGTCCCGGCGACGAGGTTGACCGCGGCCCAGCTCCCCAGGGTGCCCATTGCGACGCGGTCTACCTGAAGCTGCGCCGCCGCCACGTCCTGCACCACGGCAGGGGGCGGAGGCGGCAGAAAACGGGGGTCTAAGGTGGGCTCTCCCCAGGCGGTCGAGGGGAGCAGCCAAAGGATCGGCCACCAGCGCGGCGAGGTCGAGCGCATTCACGAGGCCCTCGGGGTGCCTCAGAAGTCTAACAGCCACCAGCCCGCGTTCGCGGCGAGCACCTGCAGCTCCGCGAGCCCGGCGGCGTCGCTGGTCACACACACGCCGGAGCGGGTGTGGGAGTTGTTGATGCTCGGCAGGGTGAACACCATCCGTTGCCCCGCGGACGACTCCGCGGCCCACACCGCCGGGTAACCCGTGCTAGAACGCATCAGCTCCACCTCACCCGCCCCGGCCAGCGTCGTGTAGTCGAGGTCCGCGGTGTAAGAGAAGGACCCCACGGTTCCAAAGGGCCCGGCGATGACCGGGTGGCTCGCCCCGGCGCTCGTCGCCGTCACCGTGCCCGCGAGGCCGTTGCTCACGAAGGCCCCGACGTAGCTCAGGCTGTACATCGTCGTCGTGCCCGTCGCGGCCGCCGTGTTCTGCACGTTGTAGCTGCCGTCATCCCCCAAGAGCCACAGAGCCTTGCCCGCCGAGGCCGCGCTGCTGAGCAGGGTCTCCGTCGAGGCCCGCGCGGCGTCCGACCAGCCGCCGTTGTGGTAAGCCACGCCCGCGTAGGCCGACACATCGGCGTAGGTGAGCCCGCCGGAGACGGTCTCGTCCAGGCGCACCGCGCCCAGGCCCGCGCTGTTGAGCGCGCCCTCGATGGCCTCAAACTCGTACTGCACGGTGTCTACGCCGTCACAGTCCACGCCGCCGGAGCGCATGTTGAAGCCGTAGCTCATGATCACCGCGAACTCTTTGCAGTCGGCGAGGCCCGAGGCGTCGCTGTCGGTGAGGCCGTCGTCGACCACGCCGTCGCAGTCCTCGTCCACAAAGTCGCAGGTCTCAATGCCGTCTGGGCTCACCGCCGGGTCACCGTCGTCGCAGTCGTCGCTGTTCTCGACGCTGCCGGACGGCGCCTCACAGGCGAGGCTCGCCGCGCCGGCGCCAAAGCCGTCGCTGTCGTTGTCGGCGTACCAGGAGTCTTTGCTGGCGCTGGAGGTCGAGGAGTCGGCGTCGTCGATGAGGCTGTCACAGTCGTTGTCGATGCCGTCGCAGATCTCCGTGGCGCGGTGGCTCACCGCCGCGTTGGCGTCGTCACAGTCGCGGCTGTTGGCGATGTAGCCACTGGGCCGATCACAGGCCAAGACCTTCACCGAGGCGTCGCCGGAGCTGTCGCCGTCCGCGTCGGCGTACCAGGCTGACGCCGTGGACGTGTCCAGAGAGCTGTCAGCGTCGTCAATGAGCCCGTCACAGTCGTTGTCCGCGTCGTCACACACCTCGCTCGCCGCCGGGCTCACCACGCCGTCGCTGTCATCACAGTCGCCGTCCGTCGCCGTCGCGCCCGTGGGGGCCTCACAGGCCAGCGCGCCCGTGGCGGTGTCACCGTATCCATCGCCGTCGGCGTCGGTGTACCAGGTGGAGGCCGTGCCCAGGTCCAAGGAGTCATCGTCGCCGTCGATGAGGCCATCACAGTCGTTGTCGAGGCTGTCACAGACCTCGCTGGCGTCGGGGTTGATGGCGCCGACGCTGTCGTCACAGTCCCCCGCGCCCTCGGTGTAGCCCGCCGGGGTGCTGCAGGCCTCGGTGGGATAATCCGCGTCGCCCCAGACGTCGGCGTCGGCGTCGCGGTAGTACGTCGTGGTCACGCCCTCGTCCACCACGGCGTCACAGTTGTTGTCTCGCTCATCACAGACCTCCTCCGCGCCGGGGAAGGTGTTGATGTCGCCGTCGTCACACTCCTCGCAGGCCGCGAAGCCGTCGCCGTCGCCGTCGTTGTAGCCGACGCTTCCGTCACAGTTGTAGTCGTTGGGATCCGCGCAGTCGGCCTCCTCAGCGGCGGGGTTGTACGCCGCGTCGGCGTCGTCACAGTCGCCGCCGAGGCTGCTCGTGCCCTCTGGCGCCTCACAGGCCTCCACCACGGCGCCGTCATCGCCGTAACCGTCGCCGTCTGCGTCGGTGTAAAAGGTGCCGAGCACCCCCTCGTCTACCTCACCGTCGCAGTTGTTGTCGGCGCCGTCACACAGCTCCACGGCCTCGGGGTAGCTCGACGGATCTTCGTCGTCGCAATCCTCCGACGCGGGCACGCCGTCGCCGTCTTTGTCTTCATCGGGCTCCCCGGTGTCATCGCCGCCCGAGTCGTCGGGGCCGGTGTCGTCACCTTCGCTGTCGTCGCTGTCGTCGCTGTCGTCGCTGTCGTCGCCGGAGTCCGAGCCGACCGGCGGCGCGCTGTCTTCGCCGACGGCGCTGTCCTTGTTGTCACAAGCGAAGAGGATGAGCGTGAGCAGGGCGAGAGAGGGGGTGCGCATCGGTGGGCCTCGTCGTGGGCAGGGGTTGGGCCCCCCGAGCATACCCGCCTTCTCCGCGCGCCGAAAGCTCCGCTCGGCGGGGCCTCCGCCACCGTCAAGAGCGCGCCGGAGAAGATCTTGCGCCACCCTACAATTCTCGAAGATGTCCAGCATTTAGTGGGGAAGATCAAAGATTTCTGGGCTACCTTCAGCACAACCTATCGAAGGAGCCCCCCATGCCTACCCCCCCATCTCGACGCCGCGTCGCCCGCCTCCGCCTGCCCAGCGCGCCGACCCGGACACCGTCCCCCCTCACGCTCTTGGCCTGCATGGGCCTGGCCGTCGCCAGCTTGGCCCCCGTCGAGGCCCGCGCCGAGGGCAGCGCCCAGTTTGGGGTCACCCAGCAGCTCCAGGCCATCGAGGGGGGCACGAGCTACAACCAGTTCTACGTCGATATCCTCGACTACACCAAAGAGAAGATCAAGTGGACGGGCTCGGGCAGCCTCCTCATCTACAGCTCTTCAGGCACCTACCTCACCACGCTCACGTCCACCCGCAGCTACACCCCCACGGCGAACGGCACCTACATCCTCTTGATGACGTCGAACCAGACGAGCACCTGGGACGTTGAGGTCACCGGGCAGATCGACAGCGGCTATGGCCGCCTCTGGTCGTACTACTGGCACATGAACACCGGCTCGTTCACCGACGCCTACTCGTTCACCGGCAGCGTCTACGCCTTGGTGTACAACGGCAGCACCGGCGACAGCGCGGTCATCGAGATGAAGACCGACGGGCTCTCGGGTTTTGACTACTACATCCTCGCGAACAGCGTCGGCATCACCGACGCCAACGGCCGCTCCATCGAGCCCGACTCCAGCTCAAGCCTCACCTACGAGCACCCGATCTACCTGCGGCCCCCCTCCGTCGCCACCTACAGCTTCACCTCCCCGGCGATCTCCCTCGCGGAGTTCAGCGGCGGCGCGGAGGAGTGCTCGACGGTCTCCCCGGGCTACAGCTCCGGCGAGTTCAAGTTCACAAGCTCCACAGACGGCACGGGCCACATCATCTGTGACCTCAACGGCGACGGCGACTTCGACCTCACCTCCGATGACGACCTTCACCTCGTCTTCAGCGTCTTCTCCGGCGACAACAACACCACCTGGGACGGCACCGACAACGCCGGGAACGACGTCGCGGACGGCACCTACGACTGCATCGGCATGGTGACGGTCGGCGAGTTCCACTACGTCGGCATCGACATCGAGACGAGCTACTCCGGCTTCCGTCTGTTCACCCTCGACGCCTCGCTGAACCGCACCGGCCTCACGATGTACTGGAACGACGCCGACGTCCAGGCCAACGACGTGCTGATGCCCAGCGGCGCCTACGGCTTAGAGAGCTCTGGCGGCGGCATCAAGAGCGGCAACTACACCGACACCGTCACCCCCAACGTCAACGCCCGCTCTTGGGGCGCGTTCAAGACCTCCACCTCGACGGGTTACCTGTCCAAAGGCGACTTCGCCTGGATGGACACCTACGCCTTCGTCGACTCCGACATCTCCTCGGTGTTCACCGTCTCCGTCGTGAGCGCCACCCTCGACACAGACAGCGACGGCGTGCTCGACGTAGACGAGGAGAGTGAGTACGGCACCGACATCAACGACGCCGACACCGACCACGACGGTCTCGACGACGGCGATGAG
>JAKLKE010000294.1 GCA_023150775.1 Myxococcota bacterium | reverse complement strand
GGTCTTGATCATCGTCACGACCATCACAGTCCTGATCGACACCGTCGTACCAGATCTCCGCGGCGCCGGGGAACACCGCGGCGTCGGCGACGCTGCAGTCGCCGCCGTCAACGACGTAGCCCGTCGGCGCTTCACATGCGTTTACGCGGGAGGCGCTGTCGCCGAAGCCGTCGCCGTCCACATCCTCATAAAAGGTCGTCAACGCGCCCTCATCGGCCTCGCCGTCACAGTTCTGGTCGGCGCCATCACAGATCTCGACGGCGTCGGGGCTGAGCGAGGCGTCGGTGTCGTCGCAGTCCGTCACCTCGGCGTAGTGCCCATCTGGAGCCTCACAGGCCTCCGCGATGATGGCTTCACCGGCGTGACCGTCGCCGTCCTCGTCCATAAACCAGGTCAAGAGCGCGCCCTCGTCGATCTGGTCATCGCAGTTCTGGTCGGCGCCATCACAGATCTCCGTGGCGCCTGGGAAGACATCCTTCTGGACGTCGTCACAGTCGCTGAAGGTGATCGCGAAGCCGGCGCTGGCACTGCAGGCGAGGGCCAGGGTGGGGCCACCGTAGCCGTCGAGGTCAGCGTCTACATAGAGCTCAATCTGGACTCCTTCGTCGGTGGAGCCGTCACAGTCGTTGTCTAAGCTGTCGCAGAGCTCGGTGGCGCCGAAGAACACTGTCGCGTCGCCATCGTCGCAGTCGGTGGTGCTCCGAACGTGCCCGGCGGGCGCGACGCAGGCGCTCACCGCGCCCGTCTCACTTCCTTGGCCATCACCATCATCATCTGGCGCCCAAGACAGCGCGCCGGTCGCCCCGGCCTCGTCGCTGTCGCCGTCACAGTCGTCATCAAAGCCGTTGCAAACCTCAACGGCGCCGGGTGAAATGCTCGCGGCGGAGTCGTCACAGTCCGTAGAGGTGGCGGCGTAGCCAGAGGGCAGGCCGCAGGCGAGCGCGCTGTCCGTGCCGCCATACCCGTCGCCGTCGGCGTCCACATACACCAGGGTGGTGCCCGTCGCGCCTAGCTCATCGACGTCACCGTCGCAGTCGTTGTCTGCGCCATCACAGGTCTCTACGCCAAGGGGAGAGATCGTGGCGTCGCCATCATCACAGTCGCCAGCGGAGAGCTCATACCCTGAGGGCGCCGCGCCACACGAGCTGGTGCTGTTCCCAGCGTCACCGTAGCTGTCGCCGTCTAAGTCCGCATAGTACACCGTGCTTACGCCGTCGTCCGCGACGCCGTCGCAGTCCTGATCGACGCCGTCGCAAATCTCTGTGGCGGTGACGTGGATGGAAGGATCACTCGGCGCGCAGTCTAGGGAGTCCGCCGTTCCGTCGCCGTCGCTGTCGATGGATGAGCCGTAACCATAGAAGATCGAGGCGGTTGAGTCATCGCTGCCGCCCAATACGTCGTAAAATCCATCCCCGTTGACGTCGCCTGGGCCACCGACCCAGTCGCTGCTGTTGGTCAGCGTGGTGCGGTTGCTCGCGCTGAGCCCTGAGGCCGACCCGAAGTAGAGGTAGATCGACTTGCCGCTGCCCGATCCCGTGCCCATCACGATATCGTCATAGCCGTCCCCATCAACATCCCCGGCATTGGACATTTTCTTGCCCAGGTAATTGCCCGATGCGCCGGTGAGCGTCAGGGACGGGGTCGTCGAGATCCCCGCGGCGGAGCCGTGGTAGACCTCCACTCTCCCGGCGCTGGTGTGTTGGTAGGCGCCGACGATTAAGTCTCCGAAGCCGTCCCCGTTCACGTCCGCCGCGGTGAGGCCCTGACCAAAATAGTCGTTGGACGATGTGTAAGACGTCAAGGTGACGTGCGCGGTGGACTGTACGCCGCTCGCGCTGCCCAGCCGAACGACGACGGCGGCGAGCGAGCCAGACTCCGTCGAGGCGACGTCAGCAAAGCCGTCTCCGTTGTAGTCGGCGACCGCGACGCCAGCGCACACCTTCAGTGAGGAGCTTGATGGAGTCGTGAAGGTGCTGTCAGGGGTCGCCGAGAGCGTGGTGGCCCCATGAAAGATGTAGAGCTCGCCGGAGCTGCCCACGTCCAGGGCGCAGACGGCGAGGTCGTTCAGCCCGTCGCCGTTGACATCACCAGCGTCGATGGCGTTGCCCATGTAGCCCGTGCTGCTGCTGGATCCGTTGCTGTTGTAGAGCCGAGTGGTCGGTGCGCTGCTCAAGCCCGCTGCGCTGCCCATATAGACAAACACGGAGTTTGCGGGCAGGCCTGAGCCTTGGGCGCCCGCCACCATGTCGTTATAGCCGTCGCCGTTGAGATCGCCGACCCCACGGAGGGCGTATCCCAACGTGTCGTTGTTGGCGCCCTTGAGCTCCAGGTCGGGTTCGTCACCAAGCCCCCCGGCGCCGCCCATAAACACATGCAAGACGCCCGTGTCGTTGCGGTCAACCAGCACCACCTCGTCGTACCCGTCGCCGTTGACGTCGCCGATGAAGTCGCCTGTGGTGAACTCGTAGTTGTTGGCCAGGATGGCGTGATCGTTTGTGGTGTTGATCCCGCTCGCGCTGCCGAAGTAGCTGTAGATCGCCCCAGCCTCTCCCGCTTCAGTTGCGCCCGCGACGAGATCGTCGATACCATCGCCGTTCGTGTCGATCGGCCCCGCGAGGCCAGCGCCAAACTGCTCGCTCCACCCGTTCGCGTTGAGCTTGTTTTTGGAGGTGATCGTGCCCGAGAGCGTCCCGGTGCCCATGTATACGTAGACTGTGCCGCTCTTGGTGTTGTCGTTCGGGATGCCGAGGGCAAAGTCGTTGTACCCATCGGCGTTGATGTCGCCCAGCGCCGCGATGACGCGACCGAAGTACATCGATGTGCTGGTCGGGCCGGTCACGGAGTAGGTCGAGCCGAGGGATGACTTGCCCCCGCTGACCACGTAGGCGTAGCCTTGATAAGAGTTGGAGTAGGGGGCGCCGACGATGAGGTCGTCGATGGTGTCTGAATCCAACGACGGCGACACGGTGAGGGATAGACCGAACCCCTTCACCCCAGAGGTCGACACATTTGTTGATGTTGTGCTTGTGGAGGAGATGCCGGTTGCGGAGCCCCTGTAGATGTACACGATGCCCTTGTCGGAGCTGTAGCCCGGCGCGCCGATGACGAGGTCATCGTAGCCGTCTGAGCCGTAGACATCTCCCGCCAAGCTGATGGAGTACCCAAGGGCGACCCCTGATGACCCGGTCAGAGTCTGAGACGCGGTGGTCGAGAGGCCGGCGCTTGAGCCGTGATAGACGTACACACGGCCCGCGGAAGAAGAGTACCCCGAATCGCTGATCGCGACGTCGGTGTAACCATCCTTGTTCAGATCGCCGGATGTCACGGACCGGCCAAAGTATACGCTCCCCGACGGCGCCGTAAACTCTAGGTCCGCCGTTGTGGAGAGACCGGAGGCGCCACCGTAGTAGACAGCGGCCGAGTTTAGGGTGTAGCGGCCGACGAGCACGTCGTCGTATCCGTCGTTGTTGACATCCCCCAAGGCTGAGATCGCGATCTCATAGATTGCGCTCTTGTCGGAGATGTTCTGATCGGGCTCGTCAGGAAAGCCCCCTGGGCCGCCAAAAAATACGGATAAGTGTTTGTTGTTGTCCGCGATCAGGTCTTCGTATCCGTCGCCGTTCACGTCCCCGGCGTTGAACAAGTGTTCGCCAAGGCTCTGAACATATGGCGGAAAAGTCCACGCCGCGGTGGTGTACACCGGATCGATGGTGATCGGGTAGACCGCTCCCGCGTCATCCACCTCGACCCGCAGATCGTCACCATCGGCCGTGGCGAGGGCGGGGAGCGGGGCGCCGTTGGCGTCCCAGGCGTAGATCGAGTGGATTGACCAACCTGCGCCCGAGTCGTCGGAGAACGTGAGCGTGGAATCCGCCGCGTCGGTGAGGTGTCCGCCGCCCTCGATGTCGACCACCAAAGTGACGAGACCCGCGCCGTTCGGCGGCGCGCTCACGGTCCAGCCTTGCTCGACGCCGTTTGGCAGGGTGAGCCACCACTCAGTTAGCCCCAAATACGTCTGCTCAAGGCGCGGGACACATGCCCCGGCCTGCGGCGCCGCTCGAGCTGGTGCTTCATGACAGGCGCCCAGCCGCACCTGTTGAGGAGGCGCGGCGAGCTCTGTGAGCCGGTCCTCACGTCCCCAGGCTCGGGTGCGTAGGCCGAGACGACGCTCGCCGGTGTCCGCGTCGACGAGCTGGGCGCCGCCGTCTACGCCGAAGCGCGCGTTGAGCCCGACCCCCTCAAGGCGAGCGGAGAAGCCTCCTTCAGCCGAGGGCACAGGCGTGCGATCGTGGGACTGCGCGGCATCTACCGCGGATAATCCGAGGGCGCCCGAGTCAACGCTCGGTTCATTCAGTTTGTTTTCAGCGCAGGCGCATAAAAGAACGATCAGAGGAACGGACGCTCGAGCCGTACGCTGCATAAAGGAATCGCCATCCATCATAGAAGTTTCAACTACGGTAGCAGCGGGAAGAAGGGTCCGTGTCAAGAAGCTGTCAGCCAAGGGTGCGGCGCGCCTCTGGTGTAGGCGAGCGCATCACAGCACCTTCTGCACCTCACGCGCCGTGCGCCGCCGGTTGTCGCCGTCCTTCGCGTGCTCGCGCAGGCGGGTGAGCACCTCGTCCAGACGATCCGGCGACCGCTCGCCGGGGAGGGCCCGGGCCAGCACAAGACCCATCCGCGCCTCCTCCAAGTAGGCCAAGGCGTACTCTTGCAGCGACTCGGTGCGGCGGCGCTCCAGCTCGACCTGCTCGCGGTGGCGGAGGATCTGCTCTAAGTGTTTGGCGGTGGCGAGGCGGCGGTCGCGGATGAACTCGTCCTCGCTCGTCTCGGCCTCATGAATCGCCGCCTCGGCGCGCTCACGCAGGGTGACCGGGTCGGCGGCGCGCAGGTCGTCGTCTAAGGTGCGTAGGGTCTCGGCGAGGCGGACGATCCAGCGCAGCACCTCAGCGAGGCCCTCCAAGGTCTCGGGGTCTACTTTGCCGCTGCGCACGGCGTTGTACAGCTCTAAGGCCCGGGTGGGCGCCTGGATGTAGGGCTCGGGGAGGCTCGCGGCGAGGGTCGCGGCGGTGGGCAGGGGCGAGACCTCACGGAAGCGGAACGCCCCGGGCCAGAGGCCGAGGCCGGCGCCCAGGGCGGAGGCGGCGAGCTGCGGCGTGGCCTCGGTGAGGCCCATCCGGGCGGCGGCCCAGGCGAAGAGGCCCGCGCCCATGGCGGCGGCGAGGCCGGCGTTCAGGGCGTAGAGCCACGGCGCCTCCCCCTCGGGCGCCCGGCGTGCACCGAGGACGAGGCCCGCCATGAGGGCGGTGGCGACCAAGGAGGACACGCCGAGGCGATCCGCGCCCAAGGCCGCGCCCAAGGTGAGCGCCATGAACGCCGGGATGAGCAGGGGCGCCCAAGGCCGCACCGCGCCTAAACCCAGGCCAAAGGCCAAGCCCAAGGCGAGGGCGGGCCGGGCTTGGGCGACGGGCAGGAGCATCAGCCCCGCCCCCGCGGCCCCGGCGCACAGCGCGAAGAGGCCGTGCTCCAAGGCCGTGAGGCGGGTGAGCGCGCGGTCGGGGAGGGTGAGGGCGCCAGTGGCGCGGAGCGTGAGCGGTTCAGACATGACGACCCTCAGGTTTGCCGCCTCAGCGTGACCAGGCCCGCCCGGTCGCCTTGTTCTGCTTCACGGCGTGCTGGCCCGCCTCAGACTCAGGCGCCGCGGCATCATACTGCACACGCTGCTCCTCAAGGCTCGCGGCCTGCTGCCGTAAGCTGTCGTCGTCGAAGCGCGCGGCGTTCTGCATCGCGACGCCCTTCGAGGCGGTCAACAGCGAGAGGCTCTCGTCCTTTTTGCCCGCGGCGTAGGCCGACGCGGCCTTCTCAGCGAGATCGCTGGCGACGGCCATGTAGCCGAGGCTCGCGAGGCTCTTGTTGACCGAGCGCTCGACCTCTTCAGGACGATCGGTGACCTGGGCGACCACCTGGGCCGGGGCGTAGCTGCCGTCGCGGTCGCTGAGCGTGACCTTGCCGACGTCCAGATCATCGCCCGCGGCGCCGGGCTTCACGCGCACCTTGAGCACGATCTTGCGGGTCTCGCCGCCGTAGAGGTCACCGAGCCAGATGCGGGTGCGGTCGGTGTCGCCCGAGGCCGCGTAGCCGCCGAGCACGGAGACGAGCTCCGCGTCGCCCAGGTCCACATCGACGGCCACGCCGCTCGCCACGACGGCGCTCATCTGCTGGAGCTCGTCGCGGAACGCGGCGGTGAGGGTCGTGGGGTCGGAGACGTAGCGGTAGCTGCCGCCGCCGTGGTCGGCCAGCGAAGCGAGCAGGTCCTCGTTGTAGTCCACGCCGAGGCCCATGGCGCTCATCGTGACGCCCGCCGAGGCCGCCGAGGCGGCGATGTTGCCCAACGAGTCTGGGTCTACGACGCCGAGGTTGGCGCGGCCGTCGGTGAGCAGCACGACGCGGTTGACGGTCTCTGAGGACACGCTGCGGCGGACCTGCTCGATGCCCATGGTCATGCCGGCGTAGAGGTTGGTGCTTCCGCGCTCTTCGATGGCGTCCACTTGGCGCAACAGCCAAGCGGCGTCGAGCATCGGCCGCGCCGGGGCGAGCAGCTCGGCGTCATCGGAGAACAGCACCATCGAGAAGGTGTCCGAGGCGTCTAAGGACTCGATGAGCTCACGGGCGGCGCGTTTGGCGTAGTCCATCTTGCCGCGCTGCTGCATCGAGCCCGAGCGGTCGATCACCAAGCTCACGTTCACCGGCCGGTCGTTGCCGCCGTCCGCGTCGGGGGACTTCAAGGTGACGACGAGCAGCCGCTCCGTGGGCTGCCCGGCGAGCACCGCGCCTTGATCGAGGCCCGCGGTGAGCTGAATCTTGCCCGCCTGCTGGGGGGGCGGCGGGGTCAACAAGGGCTCAATCAGGGGCGGGACGGGCCCACCGCCGCCGCCGCCGCCGTCGCCTCCGCCGTTGGAGACGAGCCCGTTGAGGGTGGGGGCGAGGAGCGCGGCGAGGGTCGCGCCGCCCGCGAGAGCGGCGGTGAGGTGCCAACGAGTCATGGGGAGGCCTCCGGAAGATCGTCGAGGGTTCGTTTGCGCCGGGACAACGCCTCCCTCGCCCTGTTCCTTACACGGCATTCTCGCACGGAAGCGAGGGTTGCTGCGTTGGGTCCATAAACCGTCGCGGTATGCTCTGGCCCCTGTGGAGGTTCGTTATGGGCGCTCGGCTCTCGCCTGTCCTCTGGTTTTGTCTCGCCCTCGCCGTCCCGGCCCTCGCCGCCGCGCCCATCGACCCCGATGTGGCCGCGGCCAGCGCCCGAGGCAACCCCAAGGCCATCGCGAAGCTCGTGAAGTCCCTCGCCAGCGCCGACGCCGCCGAGCGTGACGCCGCCGAGGAGGCCCTCGTGATCCTCGGGGTCGAGGCCATCCCGTCCCTTCGCGCGGCGATCTCCGCCAAAGAGCCCTCGGCCGAGGCCGCGCTGGGGGTGCTCGGCGCGCTGGGCCACGCCGGGAGCGTCCCCTACATCCAGGGCCTCGTCAACGACGCCCGCCTCGGCGGCGCCGCGAAGATCGCCCTCGTGAAGGCGAACGAGGCCCACTGGCAGAAGGTGAGCGAGTCGCCGACGATCGCCTTGTGTG
>JAKLKE010000293.1 GCA_023150775.1 Myxococcota bacterium | reverse complement strand
GGCGGCGGTCTTGCAGCGGCCCCGCCCAGGCCGTGACCCCGAGGCTCAACGCGGCCTGAACCTGCTCATCCGCATAGAGACCGAGGTCGATGGCTTTGCGGGTGTCGTAGCGGCGGCGCATCCGTAAGGTGGCCGAGCCCGCGAAGAGGCGCTCGGTGAGGTTGACGCTCGTGGGCGCGGCGTAGAGCACGGGCACCACCCGAGGCGGCCAGGCGTCCCCGGCGGCGCTCGTCTGCTTGACGTGGCCCTCGGGATCGACGACGACCCCACGCGGCGGACGTGGCCACGACCAGCTCTGGCTGCCGCCGGGCGGCGCGTCCCAGAGGTGGCGCTCGCCGTCGATCACGACCACCACGGGCTCGATCGGCGCGTCCGGCGGCGCGTCCCGCCGCACCTCCACCCGCCAGCCGGGCTCCCCCAAAGCCGGGCGCACGCTCAGCGTGAGGTCTTGTTGAGCCGTCGGCGCCCGCCAGGCGAGCAGCTCCGCCAAGGGCACGCCGATCGCCGAGCAGGCCGCCTCGGGGCTGTCCCCGGCCAAGAGCCGCGCCGCGAGCGCCGAGGCCGTGCCGGGGCCGTACCGATCATCGAGCTTCACCGCGGCGACGCCCCCGACCTCCTCGGGGTTAAACCGCTCGGCGAGGTCGTCCCGAAGGGGATCTCCGGGGTAGGTCTCGGAGAAGACCTCGGCGTGAAACGGCGCCCGGCCGGAGTACACCAAGGCGTCGACGACGGGGATCCAGCCGCCGAGCCGCGCCGCCGCCGCCGCCTCAGCCCTCGCCCGGGCCGTCGCCTCCTGGGCCAAGGCCCTCGCGGCGAGCTGGCGCCACCAGAGCTCCTCCACCTCCAGCGTCGCGGTCAACATGCCCTCCAGCACCCCGGCGCGGTGCAGGCGCGGCAGCGGCGGGGTGAGGCGAAAGGCGAGCTCGGCGAGGTAGAGCGTCCCTGGGCCAGGGCGCGCGAGGCGGCGCTGGTCTTCGGTCTCGATGATCAACAGCGGCGCGCGGCGGGGCAAGGTGGCGTAGAGCGCGCGCAGCTCGGCGTCCCGTCGCGGTCGACGCGGGCCGCGCTCCAACAGGGTGAGGCCCGGCGCCAGCTCGGTGAGCCGCGCGTCATACATCACCGCGAGGCTCAGCCGGTCGGCCACACCCTCAAACCGTAAGCGCCCCTCCCCGGCCTCGCCGTTGAGCCCGCCGAGGGCGCCCTCTGGCAAACGCACCGACGCCGACCACTCCATCGGCTCCACCCGACCGTCGAGCAAGGGCTGAGGGAAGAAGCCGCCGTTGGCCCACATCGCCTCGCCGGGCGCCACGCCGAGATCTCCCAGACGGCGCGGCAGGCGCGTCTCAAACCAGTAGAGCCCTGGGCCCAAGTCCACGAGCCGCGCGCTGCCCTGGTCGGGTGGGCCGGGGTAAGTGCGCGTCAGCACGAGGTCGTCTTGGGGCTCGGGCAGAGGCGCCATGGGGTCGGCGAAGACGAGGCCCTCGCCGTCCTCCACACGGATGAGGCCCCAGACCCGGCGCAGATCGGCGCTGACCTCGGCGTCGATGGTCAGCGCCGGGCGCGCAAACACCATCGCCGGGAAGAGCCCGACGACAAGCGCCGCTGCCCAACGAAGCGCGGCGACGGCGCTCAGTAGGTGAAGCCCATGCCGACGTTCAGAGTCGGCATCACCTTGGGCGCCCAGGAGGTGCTGAGCTTAAACTCGAAGCTGCGGCTCACCAGGCGGAAGCCGCCGTGGACCACCCAGGGGTTAAACGAGGGGTCCGTGGCGTCGTAGACCGGGGACTTCTTGAAGCCCGAGACCTCGTAGACTCCGTACTCCTCGGCCTCGTCCGCGCCCACCCGGGGCTTGGCGTGAATCCACAGCTTGCCACCGCCGGCGTAGGGGGCGAAGCTCGCGCTGTTGATGTTCAGCAAGGATCCGAAGGGCAAGGTGTAGGAGATGGTGCCCGAGAAGTCCATCACGCCCAGCTCAAGCTGGGAGTTGCCGACGTAGCCCGCGTAGCCGGCCTGCAGGGCGATGTCGGGGCCCTGGCGGTAACCCTCGATGGGCGACCAGCGGGCGTAGCCGCCGAACACCGTCTGCCGCGACGTGGCCACCCAGCCGAGCTGGCCGCCAACATCGACCGAGAAGGGCAGGCCTTTGCGGGCCTGAATCCGGGGGATCCACAAGGTCTGACGTGGGTTCTGGTCCTCGTGAACGGCGTCCCAGGGGCCGACATCGGCGAAGTTGGGGCCGCCGGAGGAGATGAAGGCGATGGTGTTGCTCACCTCCAGCTCAAAGCCGTTGACGCCCAAGGAGTCGGCGGGCGCCCAGCCCTTGTTGGCGATGGCCACGCCCATCTCACGCACGACCGTCTCGTAACAAGACGGGAGATCGGGGTTGTCGCCAGCCGTGTTGTCGCAGATGAGATCGCCCGAGGCGCCGGGCAGCGAGGAGAGGCTGATGTCGTCGGGCCACGCGGCCAGCGCGGGGCGGCTGGCCAGCCCAAGGACCGTCAGGGCAACGAGGAGGCGCATGGGTCAGCTCCGACGGGCGCAGCGCGCGCCCTCACCGGTGAAAGAGTACCTCAAGTGAGGGCCTGTCGTCGAGAGGGGGCTCAGGCTTTGGGCGGCGCGGCGTGCTCGGCCTGGGCGCGGGCGAGCTTGTCGGCGTCAAAGGAGCCGTCCTCGTCGTCGTTGATCCAGGCGTAGTCCACCTGCTTGCCGTCCACCAGCGCGAAGGCCGGGCGCCAGCCAGCGACGCGGGTCCACAAGAAGGCGCCGCCCCACAAGGTCGCGGCTTCAGCGGCCAAGAAGCCCAAGGCGCCGGAGAGCACCGCCTGGGCCACGCCGCCGAGCTCTTTGGAGAGCAAGATCGCCTGGAACGCCTCGCGGGCGCCCTCACCGGCGATGGTCGGCGCGAAGATAGTCGCGAGGATCTGAATCGTCGAGCCGAAGACAATGGGCCAGAACTTCGCCGTGGTCACGCCGATGGCGAGCGCGGTGAAGTAGTAGACGACGGCCGTGGTGAAGTGGGTGACAAACTTCGAGACGAGGGCGGTCATCAACAAGCCGAGCTGCCCGCGATAGGCGCCGACGGCGTCGGTGAAGCCGCGCAGCACCACGAGGGCGCGGTTGGCGATCTTCGTGACGCCGGGCACCGCCGCGAGGGCCTGGGCGACCTTGCCCACGAGGTTCATCACGAAGATGATCGCGCCGGGGAAGATGAGCCCGATGACGACGACGGCGGAGATCCCGCCCGCCACGGCGGTGATCACCCCGGCGAGGAGCGGCGCAGACTCGGGCTTGCCCGCCGCGCTCGTGACGTCCACGATGACCGAGTAGCCAAAGGGCATCGTGAGCACCATGCCCAAGAACAGGCCGGTGATGCCGATGAACTTCTCCAGCGCCTTCGCGGTGATCGCCCGGGGCCACTGGTTCGAGTAGCGGCCCGCCTCGTAGAGCGTGTAGCCGTCAAGGCCGATGGTGGACGGCATAAACGTGCCGATGAACCGGCCGATCAGAAAGGCCGTCATGATCTTCGACCAGAACGGGTACCGGATGCCTTGGCCGACGAGCAGCAGATGCCAAGCGTAGGCCGAGCTGATGACGCCGACAAACTTCACGGCCATCGCCACCAAAGCGAAGGTGATGAAGGTCTGGGAGTCGACCTGATCGATGTAGGCGTTGATCGCCTCGTACACCGGGAGCCGCGCGCCGCCCTCGATCTCGATGGGGTGGCGCAACAAGGCCACGACGCCGACGATGGTGAACAGCACCTTGGCCACCATGTCGAGCTTGCCGCGTAGGCCCTTGCCGACCTTTCGCCGACCAAAAAAGTACAGCCCCACGGAGAGGAGCAGGAGCCCCAGCGCCTTGAAGCCCAGGGTGCCCGCCCAGGCGAGCCCGCCGACCCCAGCGAACGCCGCCGCGGCGACGGCGATCAGCAACAATGACACCGGCGGCGGCGCGCCTTCTTGGGAGCCTGAACCTGCTGCACTCACCACGACCTCCATCTGTCCATCATTCGGCGCCCACCCCCTAACCTGACCGGGCGGGGGTCGGCGGGACGAATGATGGACACGGGCCGGGGCTCAGAGGATCACCGCGCCCTCACCGACGATCTCCCAGCGCCCGGCCTCGGCGTCAAGCCTCGTGCGCAGCGCCAACATCCCCACGCCGGCCTCACGCGCGTGCAGGAGCGCGTCGGCGAAGCGGGGGTCAACCTCCCGAGCGGGGCGCACGGCCTCGGCGTCATCCCGGCAGATCACAAACAGGATCAAGGCCTTGTGACCGGCCTGGGCGAGCTGGGCCAAGGTGCCGAGGTGACGCGCGCCGCGCTCGGTCTTGGCGTCAGGAAACGCGCAGACCCCGGGCTCGGCGAGCCAAGAGGCCCCTTTGACCTCCACAAACATCGGCTCGCCGCCCTGCTCAATCAGGTGGTCAAAGCGCCCCTCCCCGACCGGGCTCACGACCTCACGGCGGAGGTGTTTGGCGCCGTCGAGGCCGGGCACGCCCTCGCCCAAGAGCGCCTCCTCCACGAGCCGGTTGGGGAGCTGGGTGTTCACCACCACCCACGCGCCGCCCACTTGCGCGGCCTGCCAGGTGAAGCGGAGCTTCCGCCGGGGGTCGTCGTGCTCGGTGAAGATCGCCTCGCCGCCGGGCGCCCAGCAGCTCGTCATCGCGCCGGGGTTGGGGCAGTGGGCCTCCACGGCGCGGCCGTCGTGGAGCGTGCCCCACGACAAGAACCGCTTCTCGCGCCGGGTGACCACGCCGCGCCGCAGAGGCTCAGGCAGGCGCACGCCTCAGAGCTCGTTCAAGAAGAGGGTCATGTAGCCGGAGTAGAAGGTGCCGGGAGGCGCCCCCAGCAGGAGGTCGGGCTTGCCGTCGCCGTTCACGTCGCCTACGGTGTTTGAGTAGCCCAGAAGATCATCGGAGTTCTCGGACTGGATGGCCAAGGGCTGGGCGATCTCCGACAGCACGAAGCGCCCGCCGCCGGCCAGGTCGGCGCCGCTGGCGAAGGTGACGAAGGAGTCGATGCCGGTGATCCCCGCGAAGCCCCAGGTCTGGTCGCGGTCGCCGGAGCTCAACAACAAGAGGTCCACCGACCCGTCGCCGTCGAGGTCGCCGTTGGTCTCGCCGGGCGCGAGGTGCCCATCGTCGCGGTCGCCGTCGATGATCGTCTGGGCCACGGCGCTGGCGTACTGCTGGCTGCCGTCGAGGCTGTGGGCGTCTACGACGTAGACCACGCCGCCCGCCGCGCCCGCGGCGCCGGCCTCCCCATAGGCCCGGATGAGCAGCTCGGGGTAGCCGTCGCCGTCGGAGTCGTCCATCCAGCCTGAGGTGACGCCGACAAAGCTATCGTTCGTGTCGCCGCGTAAGTACGAGAGGTCGGGGAAGCTGATCGCCACCCCGCCCACGAGGTCCGCGCCATAAACGATCGCCGTGGCGCCGAAGGTGCTGGTGACGCCCCCGATGAGCACGTCGGCGAGGCCGTCGCCGTCTACATCGGGGCCGCCGACGGTGAGGCCGCCGAGGCCGCCCGAGGCGTCGATCTGCCCCAGGGCCTCGATGGTCTTGAGCGTGTCGCCGTCCGCCGCCGCGGCGTCCGCGCCGCTGTAGATCACGACGTGGGTGGGCCCGAGCCAGCCCGTGCCGACGGCGAGATCGGGCACACCGTCGCCGTTCACGTCCCCGGCGGCGGCGACGTCGATGCCGGTGTAGGTGTTGCCCGAGAGCGCGGCGAGGCGATCCCCGGTGTCCAAGGCCCCTCCCGCGGCGAGATCAGCGCCACGATAGACCAAGCCCAGGCCGCTTGAGACCACCGGGCCGCCAATGAGCAGCTCCGCGAGCCCGTCCCCGTCCAGATCGCCGACGTTGGCGAGGTCAAAGCCGAAGTAGCTGCCCTCTTGACCGGCGACGCTCGTGAGCGCGGTGTCGGTGGTGCGCCCGGCCTCCTCAAAGGAGTCGAAGACATAGGCGCCGCCAAAAAAGCCCAGGTCTGAGGCGCCATACCCAGAGAACGCCACGGACTTGCCGCCGTCGCCGTCGTAGTCGTCCAAGATCGCCACGCCCATGCCCAGAAAGCCGTCGCCGACGCCAGCGCTGCCGGTCCAGCGCCGCGCGGCGTGTTTGGGCTCCAGGTCATCCCGGGCGCTGTCGCAGTCGGAGTCTACGCCGTCCCAACGCTCGGGCAGGCCACCGGCCACGGCGGGGTTCTCATCGTCGCAGTCCGTGCCGCCATAGGCCGTGGCGTCGTCGCCGTCGCGATCTTGGTCGTAGTCGGAGTCCAAGAAGCCGGAGCAGTCCTGGTCCAGGCCGTCGTACCAGATCTCCTCGGCGCCGGGGTAGATCTGCGCGTTCTCGTCGTCGCAGTCCGACCGCGCGTCGCCCCGGCCATCAAAGCCGTCTCCGTCGCAGTCGTTGGTGTCTTCAGTGCCCGAGCAGTCCTGGTCGACGCCGTCGTAGCAGGTCTCCGGCGCGCCGGGGTACACCGTGGGGTTGCCGTCGTTGCAGTCGTCGCCGCCGACCTGGCTCGCCGTGTACCCGTCGCCGTCGAAGTCCACCAGATCGCCGTCTCCGGCGCAGTCGTTGTCTTTGCCGTCGTAGGGGATGTCGGGGGCGCCGGGGAAGGAGTAGGGGTCATCCGGCGCGCAGTCGGCCTCGTCACACACGCCGTCGTCGTCGGCGTCGCCGCAGGCGGTGACGGCGCTGTCGTCGCCGGAGGGATCGTCGGTGCTGTCTTTGTCGCCGCAGGCCAGGATCAGGCCGAGCGGGGTGAGAAACATGAGCGGCGTGGGGCGGGTCATGGCGGATCCTCCGAAGACAGGGGCTCTAGAGTGCCACGCCGAGGGCCGTCGTGGGGGGCGCTCCTGCATCAACGCGCGGATTTTTTGCAGGCCGAGGGCCCAAGCGGATAGGTCAGGCAGATGTTCACCCAAGCCTTCTCGCTCCTCGCCGCGTACATGCTCGGCGCCGCGCCGGTCGGCCTCATCTTGACCACGATCTACGCCGACACCGACGTGCGCGAGACGGGCAGCGGCAACATCGGCGCCACGAACGTGCTGCGCTCGACGAACAAGGGCCTGGGCGCGCTCACCTTGGCGCTGGACATGCTCAAGGGCGCCTTGCCGGTGCTGTGGGGGATGCTCCTGTATGAGTCGTGGTGGATGCCCGGGGTGGTGGGCTTCCTCGCCGTGCTCGGCCACTGCACCTCGATCTACCTGGAGTTTCGCGGCGGCAAAGGCGTGGCCACGGCGACGGGCGTGATGCTGGTCGTGGCGCCGTTGGCGACGCTCATCGCGGCGGCCGCCTGGGCGGTGGTGTTCTTCGGCCTTGGCCGCCGGGTGAGCTTGGCGTCCATCGTCGCCGTCTTGGCCTTGCCCTTGGCCCTCTGGGGGCTCGGCCAGTCCCAGTGGCTGTGGCTCGCCATCGCCTTGGCCCTGCTCGTGCTCGCCCGGCACAAAGACAACCTCACGCGGCTCGGCCGCGGCGAAGAGCGAGGGATCTCCGTTTGAGCGCCACAAAGCTGATCTCTCTGCGGGTCTTGCCCGAGCTTGGGCAGCCCCGCTTCACCCGCGCCGCCACCCGGGCGCGCTGCGTGGCCGACCTCATCCGGCGTGGGGCCCCTGACGGTGTCT
>JAKLKE010000292.1 GCA_023150775.1 Myxococcota bacterium | reverse complement strand
CTTTGCCCTTAAAGTCTTGGTCGTCGAGCAGGCGCTCTAGCTCACCGCCGAACGCCGCCGCGAGAGAAGGGGGGAGCGCCCGGGCGGCGCCCTCGTTGAGGCCGATGGCGAGCACGCCGGGGTGCTTGAGGGTGAACTCGTCGATGTGAAGCTGCACGGGGCGATCCTGATGGGTCAGCGGTCAAGAAGGGAGAGCACGATGAACAGCGCGAGGATCACCGCCCCGAGGATCGACATCCACTGGAGGTAGGGATCCTCACGCACCATCGTGATGAGGCGCTGCACGGGGCCCGGCGGCGTCGGCTCGGGCTCATCGGCGAGCAGCGGCGCGTCGAGCTCGGCGCCCTCTTTGCCAGGCAAAGGCAGCTCGGTCCAGGATCCAGCGCGGAGGATGTCAGCGAGGGGATCTGGCGCGGGGAGCTGGGTGGGCTTGGAGACGGCGGGCTCGGTGCGCTCGCTCTCGACAGAGGGCGGGCCCACACGCAGCGCGCCGATGGACGGCGCGGGCGGCGGCGCGGCGGGCGGAGGAGGAGGAGGAGCAGGCGGCGCGGGCGGCGCAGGCGGCGCGAAGTTCGGGCGCAGCTCCCGGGCGGCGTGGGGGTCGAGGAGGTGGGCGAGGGTCTCGTCCGAGGTGCCACGATGCGCGCCGACCTCACGGCTGAGGCTCACGCTTGGGCGCTGCAGCTCCACCTTGGGGGCCGCGGGCTGGGCCGCCGGTGAGGACGGCGGCGGGAAGGTCAGCCGCGGAGGCTCCACCGCCGGGCGCGGAGGCATCACGATGGGCGCCGGGCGCTCCACAGGCGCCGTGGGCAAGACGAAGGCGTCGTCGCCCTCGTCGTCGTGGTGCTGGAGCGACTCGGCGGCGCGGATCGGCGCGGGGACCGGCTCGTTCGGCAGGCCGTCTGGCGCGGTGTCGCCCTCGTCCTCTTGGCGGGCGAAGGGCAATGGCGTCGGCGAGTGTTCACGGGCCGGGGGCACGTACCCCGCCGCCGCGCGCACCTCAAAGTTGACCTCCGTGGTGCTGGGCTGGTGGCCGGAGTCGCGGATCGCGAAGGCCAGCCGGGCGCGGTAACGGCCCGGCGCCATCGCCCCGACGCGGAACGAGAAGCGAAAACGACCCGAGGGGTGGGGCTCGACGGTGTAGCCGCAGTCCACGTCGCGCAGGCGCTCGTCGCTCTCGGAGTCGAAGAGCGCGATGCCGCAGGCGATCTCTTCATAGGTCTCGACGCCGTCGGTGACGCCGACGGTCACCGAGAAGCGCACCTCTTCATCGGTCTCAAAGACCTCGGACGACGGCGGGCGCTGCAAGAGCACCTTGCCGACCATGCCGATGTTCGGGCGGATGAGCGCGCGGAGCTCCTCTAGGCGGGGGAGCAGGTCGTTGTAGGTCGAGAAGCGAAAGGGCGGCGAGGGCGAGGTCTGCTTGGAGATCGCCCGGTTGAGCAAGGTGGCGAGCTTGTCGGCGAGGCGGGTGTGAAAACGGGGGTTGGAGTCCTCCTGCTTCACCCGGTCTTGCACGCGGTCGCGGATGGTGACGAGGGCGGCCTTGTCGAGGCCCTCGGTGGGGAGCTTGACGTTGAGGCGGCCGTCGGGATCACCGGCGCGGGGCGTCATCACCGCGCGGTAGAGGATCATGCCCAAGGCGTAGGTGTCGGCGGCCTGGGTGACGGAGGCGTCGGGCACCGCGAGGAGCTCCGGCGCGAAGAAACGCTGGGGCTCGGGGTGAATCGCCTGGAGCCGGGCGAGCACCTTCTGGGCTGCAGGCGTGAGCACGTCGGTGAGCGCGACCTCACCCCGGTCGTTCAGCAGGATGTTCGTCGGCCGCAAAGCGCCGTGGCAGCCGTCGCGCTGGGAGAGCTCCTGGAGGTGCTTGATCACCGTGATCAAGATCGTCAGCACCTCGGCCAAGGTGGCGCCTTGGGCGATGCGGCGATCGAGGCTCGTCGGGTAACGCGGCATGATCAGGACAGGCCCGCCCTCGGCGCCGTCTGCGCCCGTGAGCGCCCTGGCGTTGAGCGGCGGCATGAAGACGTGGCTCCCCTTCGCGAGCAGCCGGGCCTGCTCGGAGCAGGCCTGGGCGCAAGCCTCGATGAGCGCGTCAGTGACGGGCACATCGGGGCGGAAGTCGGAGCGGGACAACGGGAACTTCACGACACATTCTGCGTCGGAGTCCCCCTGACGGCACAGGTAGGTCTTGCCCCAGAGGCCTCGGCCCAGCAAGGGCCCGACCTGATAGGAGCGTCCCTGCGCGTCGCGGACGACATCACCGGTCTTCATCGGCGCGGGCCTCGGGGTACAGCGAAAGGCGCTTTGATACGCTGTGCAGGCTATCGGGCGCTCGGATCGCTGTCAAAGAGAATCAAACCCGTACCCCAAACGGGCGCGGCGGCGTATGTTCGCCGCCATGCAGAGCGTCTTCCCGGAGCGAGGCAACGGGCCCTACCGGCTCTTTCGTGGCTTCTCAATGGAGTCGGTCACGGCCTTTGAGCACAGCCTGACCGACCCGGAGGCGGCGCAGCGCGCGCGGCTGGCGGCGATCCTCAACGAGGCCCGCGACACGGCGTTCGCCAGGGACAACGCCCTCTTTGGACATGGAGGCTCCGGGCCCACCCTGGCGTCTTGGCGCGAGGCCCTGCCCATCCGAAGCTACGACGACCACGCCCCTTGGATGCAGCGTGTTCACGCCGGAGAGGCCAAGGTGCTCACCCAGGCCCCGGTTCTGAGCCTGCTCAAGACCTCGGGCACCACCGGCGCGGCGAAGCTCCTGCCGGTCACCGCGCCTTACGCCGCCGAGGTCTCCCGGGGCCAAGGGCTGTGGCGCCTCGCCTTGATGCGCGATCACGAGGCCGTCGCCCAAGGCGCGCCGCTCACCTTCGTCTCCCCCGCCGTCGAGGGCCAGCTCCCCTCGGGCCTGACGTTCGGCTCGAACACGGGGCGGATGCACGAGGCCCAGCCCTGGCTGGTGCGGCAGGCCTTCCCGGTGCCGCCGTGGGTGGTGCGCCTGCCGGAGTACGAGCTGCGCCTCTACTGCACCCTGCGGTTCGCGCTCCAGGCCAAGGTGACGAGCCTCACGACGGCGAACCCCTCGACAATCCTGCTCGTGCGCCGCAAGCTTGAGGAGTGGCGTGAGGAGCTCGGCGCCGATCTGCGCGACGGCACGCTCTGCCACGGCCCGGCCAAGGTCTTGGCCGAGCGCCTCCCCCTCAGCACCCGCCTGCGGTTGGCCCTGCGCCTGCGCCGGGTGGCGCCCCCGACGGACTGGCACCCGGCCAAGATCTGGCCCTTGGCCGTCGTGTGCTGCTGGAAAGGCGGCCCGGCGGGCTTCTTCTTGGAGCGGCTACCCCAGGCCCTCGGGCGCGCGCTGCCCGTGAGAGAGGTCGGGATCACCGCGTCCGAGGGCTACTTCGGCATCCCCATCGGCGACGACGACGACGGCGGCGTGGCCTGGCTCGGCGGGCATCTCCTGGAGTTCATCGACTCCAGCGGCCAGGCCCACTTCGCCTGGGAGCTCTCCGAGGGCCAAGAGTACCGGCTGGTGATCACCACCTCCGGCGGGCTCTACCGCTACGATCTCAACGACATCGTGCGCGTGACCGGCTTCTTGGGCCGGGCGCCGCGCCTGCGCTTCGTCCGCAAAGGCGGCAACGTGCTCAACCTCACCGGCGAGAAGCTCACCGAAGATCAGGTCGTGCGCGCCGTGCGCGCGGCCTTGGGCGACGCCGAGGTCACGGGCTTCACCTTGGGCTACGCCTTGGCCGAGGTGCCGCGCCTGGTGCTGGCGATTGAGGGCCAGGCCCCCGCTGAGCTGCCCCAGCGTCTTGAGCGCGCCTTGTGTGAGGCGAACGTCGAGTACGCCGACAAACGGGGCTCAGGCCGCCTCGGGCACCCCGCCGCGCTCACCCTGCCCCCGGGCACCTATCTGCGCTGGCGCGCCGCCCGCGCCGCCGAGGGCGCCCCCGATGGGCAGGTCAAAGACCCCGTGCTCGCGCTCGATGACCGCGCTTGGGATCGTGTCACCGACGCCGCCGGTCTGCCCCGAGGCGCGGCGCGCGGCGCCTAACGCTGGTTGCGAAAGCCCATGAGCCCCTCGTTCGGGCTGTGGCTCACGAGCTTGATCGGCCCGGCGAGGGTCCAGACACGGTCATCGGCGGTGCCTTTGCGCTGGTCTTGGCCGGGGTGGTCACAGCGCAGGTCCAGACGGAGGTTGAGGGTCGAGAGCCGGGAGAGGTCCGTCGTCGGCGCGGGCGGGCCGAGCTCCTCGACGAAGAGCTGGCCCGAGCAGTCGGCCAAGGGCGCGGGCGGGTCTGTGGACGAGGCGCGCTGAGACGAGAAGCTCGCGTAGAAGCCGCTCTTTCGTGACCCTGGCCGCGGGTTGGTGAGCAGCTCCGGCGTCAGCTCAAGGCGGAAGGTGCCCTCGTGGCCCGTGGGCTCCCAGGGGTATCGGTCGTGGCGCAGCATCGCCGCCCCGGTGAGCACCACCGTCGCGCCGGACTCTCCGGGGGTCATCGTGAGCGGCAAGAACAAGGGCGCGTGATCGCCCAGCCGAACGCGCAGCTCCCCCTCAAGGCGCACGCTGCGCCGCCCGCTCCGCTCGACGAGCCAGTCCAGCAGGATGAGCGCCGGGAACAGGCTGATGAGCGAGGCGGTGATGAGCACAAGAAATGGCGATCGGACCCGAGACATGCCTCTTCCAGCGTATCATCCAAGGCCCCGCGCCTTCACACCCGGCGCGCGTTGAGGTGCAGATGGTGGTCGTGCTCCTGTGGACCCTCCGCGTGTGGATGGTGCTCGTGATCTTGGGCTGGCTTGGCGCTTGGGCCAAGATCAACCGCCGTCGCCGCGAAGGCACCTGGTCCCTTGGCCCCCAACACCCCGCGGCGGATCCCGGCGTGTTGGTGAGCGTGATCATCCCCGCGCGAAATGAGGAGCTGAACCTGCGGGGCTGCGTAGAGTCCGCCCTGGCCCAAGATCACCCCAACCTGGAGGTGATCGTTCAAGACGACGCCTCGACGGATCGCACCGGCGAGATCCTCGCCCAGCTCGCGGCGCAAGACGCCCGCATCGTCGCCCTCAAAGGCGGCGGCGAGGCCTTGCCTGAAGGCTGGTTCGGCAAACCCTGGGCGCTGCAGCGGGCCCAGCGCGCGGCGAAGGGGCGCTGGCTCGTGTTCATCGACGCCGACGTGCGCCTGCACCCCGCCGCCGTCTCCCGGGTGGTGGCCTATGGGGAGCGGGAGGGCCTGGACATGGTCACGGGCTTCGGCGCGCAGACCATGGGGAGCTTCTGGGAGAAGGTGCTGCAGCCCGCCGTCGCCGGGCTCATCCTCGCCGGGAACGACCTCAACGACGTGAACGACCCCAACAAAGCCGACAAGAACATGGCGAGCGGGCAATTGTTGGCCTTCCGCCGTGAGGCCTACGACGCCTTGGGGGGCCACGAGGCCGTCAAAGACAACATCCTCGACGACGTCGGCCTCGCCCGGGCGGTGAAGGGCGCCGGGCGCCGCTACCACTGCCTGTTTCTGCGAGAGCTGTACTCGGTGCGCATGTACACGAACCTCAAAGAGATCTGGGAGGGCTGGTCCAAGAACCTCTTCGCCGGGATGCGTTACTCTTGGGCGATCACCCTGCTCGTCATCGCCTACACCGTCGCCATGAGCCTCTCCGGGCCGATCCTCACGATCTTGGGCGCCTTCGGGCTCGTCAGCGCCGACCTCTTCGCCTTGGGGCTCACGCACTGGCTGATCATGCAGGGCGTGCGGCTCACCATGGACCGCATCTGGCAGATGAACCCGCTCTACGGGCTCACCCACGCCCCAGCGCAGCTCTTGGTGATCTTGATCATGCTCAACAGCGCGCTCAAGAGCCGGGGCAAGGGCGTGGGCTGGCGGGGTCGGACCTACCAGCTCACGCCGCGCTGAGCCTCAGGCGAAGGGGGGCCTCAGCCTGAGGACTGGGTGCACTTCTTGCTCGGCTCGCCGGTGAGCAGGTACTCAACGGCCTCCCGGGCGAGGATGATGTCGGCGTTCGTGAAGACGTGCGCCGCGTCTTTGGTGTTGATGATGCAGTAGTTCGAGGCGCGGGGCTTGTTGTCGCCGTCTACACCTTTGGTCATCACGTTCAGCAGCGAGTCGTGGTTGCCGTTGGGCACCTTGGGATCGCTGGAGGAGTAGATGTAGGCGATGGGCGTGGAGTTCAGGGGCCACTTGGGGCCTACGCCTTGGTTGTACAGGCGGCGCAGCGACCACTGGGAGAGCACGGTCTCGGTGGTGGCGGAGGGGTCGTAGAAGATGCGGTTGAGGCCGTCTTCGACGTCGTCCACGTTGCGCGCCCAGTGCTCGAGATCTTCGATGGCCGAGTCGAGCAGGATGCCCTTCACGCTCTCCCAGGGGACGATCTCGCCCTCGTCGTACTCGTACATCCGCTTGAGCAGGTCGATGACGCCGCGGCCGCCGTCGCCCAAGCCGACGAGGTAGACCTGATCGGGGTCGATGGGCACGTCGTCGGGCAGGCCGTAGCTGTCGGCGGTGTACTCGTCGTGCAACATCTGGAGCATACGCCAGGACAAGGCGCCGCCGTTGCGCTCAAAGAACTCGATGGAGGTGTCGTTGTTGATGTAGCCCGACTCGTTGTGCCAGAGGTCGCCCCAGCAGTTCATCGGCATCAGCACCGTGAAGCCCTTCTCTAGGAGCGCGGCGATGAGCGTGCCGTTGTTGACCTCGGAGGGATCGACCCGGGGGTGCATCCCCATGGTCTCCCAGGTCTTCTGCACGCCCCAGGTCCACTCAAGCTGGGTGACGCCTTCAGCGCTGGCCCCGGCGAAGTGTTGGCCGAAGATGGGGTCGTCGGGGCGGGGATCGTAGAGGTAGTCAAACGACGCGGAGTGCAGGACGATCGCCACCGGGGCGGGCGTGGTCACGGTCTCGTCGTAGATGATGTAGTAGCGCGCGGCCTGGCCGTCGGGGCAGCGGAGCGCCGTGCGCAGAGACCGCACCACGGCGGTGTTCACGTCGCTCACGCTCGTCTCGTAAGGGATGGTCGTGAAGTCGACGGGCTCGGGGGTAGACCAGCATCCGGCGGTGAGCGCGAGGGCGAAGGGGAGCAGCCGACGCAAGGGGACCTCCTGCGGGCGCCGAGTGGGCGCGACGATTCCTCACCAGTGTAGCAGGCCAGCGGGGGCCCCGGGGAGGTGTTACCCTTCGTGTCCCCTGAAGAGAGGCTCATGGACCTCACGAGTCGGCTGATCGCGCCTTGTGGCCTCGCCCTGCTGCTCGGCGCCTGCGCGGAGGAGCCGCCCCCACCGCCCCCAGCGCCGCCTTGCGCCGGCGCCGGCGTCGATCAGCTCGTGGGGGACTGGGTGGCCACGAACGGCGCGGGGGTTGACCTCACGACGCGGCTGCGGATCGTGCAGACGGGGCCGACGCTCACGCTTTATTGGGTGCGCGGCGCGGCGCGGGCCACGCTCACGGCGGCGGTGGACGGCGGCGGCTTCGCCACGAGCCCCCAGGGCGCGCCGCTCTCAGGGCAGCTCCACGCCGAGCGCTGCACCTTGGTCGTGCGCAGCGCCGAGGGCACAACCGAGCTTCTCCCGAGCCTCAAAGGGGCGCTGCTCCCCTGGGCGCCCTGCTCCGAGCCCGCCGCGCTCTCGACCGAGGGTGACCGCGCGCT
>JAKLKE010000291.1 GCA_023150775.1 Myxococcota bacterium | reverse complement strand
ACTCTGGGCGACGGAGCTTGATCTTCCCGAGTGCCAGTCCTTGATCGAGGCCCATTATCGGCCCTGGTACGCCGCCGTTCGCGCCGCCCGGGAGTCCCTCACGCGGAGCTGGGGCCGCCTGCTCCACGTCGATCTCAACGCCTGGGGCCGGGCCGATGGCGCCTCCGAGGCCGATCTCGCCGCCGCGCCGCCGCTTCTGTTGGCGAACGGCGGCTACCCCGAGACCGGCGAGGGTGAGCGGGTGTCGTGCCGGGCCGATCTTCTGCGCGCCTTGGCCGAGCACATCCAGGCCGAGACCGGGCTCAAGGTAGGCATCAACCTGCGGTTTAAGGGCGGCGGGGTGCTGCGCACCTTCGGTCATCACCCCGGCAGCACCGTGCAGCTCACCGTGCAGCGTGGGCTCGTGAGCGACGACGACGTCACCTTAGACGCCGACCGCGCCGAGGCCCTGGGCCTTGGCTTAGAACGGGCGATCACGGCCTGGCGCCGGTCGTCCTCCCCCATGAGGTGAACACGATGGCCCGCTTCTACGAGACACGTTTCGGCGTGTACTTCGACGACCTCGACATGTTCGGCATCCTGCACAACGCCCGCTACCTGCTCTTCGTGGAGCGGGCCCTGGGCGAGTTCTGGACGACCCTTGGCCTGGGGCCCTTCGCCAGCGAGGACCACCCCGATCACCAGCACCTCGTGCGCGCGAACCACATCGAGTACGATCGGCCTATGGTCGGCGTCGGTGAGGTTCGTGTACGAATTCAGGCCCGGAAGATCGGCCGCACCTCGCTGATCATGGGCTTTAAGGTGATGCCCCGGGATGAGGATCTCCCCTTGGCCCAGGGCTGGCGGGTGCTCGTGCGTATTGACCCGGTCACCCGGGCGACCTTGCCCTGGTCGGATCAGCTCCGGGCCTTGGTGACGCCGTACCTCGACCCCAACGGAGGCCCCGATCTCCCCGCGTGAGGGCCAGCTCGGCGCGTCCTTGGCCGAGCTGGGCCCCGAGGGCCGCTGGCGTGTCGGCCGCGCCGCCGACAACGAGCTCGTCATCGACAGCCCGCTGGTCTCTGGGCGCCACCTCCTGATTGAGCGCGCCGAGGGGCGGCTGTGGCTCACGGATCTGGGCAGCACAAACGGCAGCTTCGTGAACGGTCGGCGCCTGAACCCCCAGGCGCGAGAGGCCGTCAGCGAGGACGCCACGGTCACCTTGGGCTCGTTAACGCTCACCGCCGGGGTCATCGAGCAGGCCCGGCGCGGTCGGCTCATGCGCCCACGCGACACAGACCGCCTGCTCATTGGCCGCGCGCTGTTCACCGACCTGCGCCTCGACGCGCCGACCGTGTCGGATCAGCACGCCGAGCTGCGCCGGGAGGGCGGCGAGTGGTTCTTGCGTGACCTGAACAGCGCCGCCGGGACCTGGGTGAACGGGCGCCTGGCCCGGGGCTGGATCCGCCTGCACCAGGGCGATCGGGTGGAGCTGGGGCGTTTTCGCCTCGCCCTGGACTCGCTGGGCGCGGGCTCCCCTACCTTCACCGCGCTCGACTATGGCCGTGAGCTGCGCCTGGAGCTGCGGGGGGTCGGCGTCTCGGCGCCCAACGGCGCGGTCCTGTTAAACGATGTTCAACTCGCCGCCCGACCCGGTGAGCTGGTCATGGTGCTGGGGCCGTCTGGCGCGGGCAAATCGACGCTTCTGCGCCTGCTCGCCGGGCTCAGCCGCCCCACCACCGGGCGCGTCACGATCAACGGCCAAGATCTCCAGGGTCGCGGCGGATTTTTCGCCCCGCTCATCGGCTGGGTGCCCCAACAAGAGACCTTGCCCGAGGGCCTCACCGCCGCCGAGGTGCTGCGCTTCGCCGCCCGGCTGCGCCTGCCCCCTGAAGCCGTCGAGGAGCGGGTCACCGCCGTGCTCGACTCCTTGGAGCTCGGCCCCGTCGCCGGGGTGCGGGTCAACAGCGGCCTCTCCGGCGGGCAGCTTCGGCGGCTCTCCATCGGCGTCGAGCTGCTCAGCGACCCGGGCCTGCTCGTGCTGGATGAGCCCTGCGCCGGGCTCGACAGCCGGGCCTCGCTCAACGTCCTGCGCCTCTGCCGCCGTCTGGCCGACTCCGGGCGCCCCGTCGTGCTCTCGGCCCACGCCCCGCGCCCGGAGGCTTTGGAGCTGGCAGACCTGGCGGTGGTGCTCGCTGAGGGGTGCCTCGTCTGGGCGGGGCCGCCGGGCGGGGCGATGCGGGCGTTTTTTACCCCCGCCGGGCGTCGCCCACACCCCCAGGCCACCGCCGCCGATCTCGCCATGGACAGCCTCGCGCCCCAAGACGGCGCCGAGCAGGCCGAGGTCTGGGCCGCGCGCTTCGCCACCACCGAGACCTACGCCCGCTATGTCGCCGCCCGCCTGGGCCCCGGCGAGCCGAGCCCCAGCCCGAGCCCCGCCGAGCCTCCCCGCCCGACCCCCGCCCGGGCCTTTGTGCAGTACGTCACCCTCTGCCGCCGCTCTGCGCTTCAGCTCACCCGTAGCCCCGCCGACCTCGCCTTGTTGGCGGCCCAGGCGCCTCTGGTCGGCGCCCTGATCGTCGCCTTGTTTCGCCCGCCGGGCTTCTTGTGGATCGAGGGCTACGGCGTGGTGCTCGCCGCCCGGGATCAGCTCAGCCCCGCCTTGTTTCTGCTCGCGGCGGCGGCGATGTGGCTGGGCAACAACAACGCGGCGCGAGAGCTCGTGCGGGAGCGGGCGAGCTTTCGGCGGGAGCGTCGGGCGGGGCTCTCCGCGGGCGCGGCGATCTGCGCCAAAGCGACGGTGCTCGGCCTCGCCTCGGCCGTTCAGGCCCTCGTGTTGACCCTCGCCGCGGCGGCCTTGGGCCCGCCGATCCCCACAGATCCGCCCCAGCTCGCGGCGATCTGGGCGGTGCTCACGCTCACCGGCTGGTCCGGGGTGAGCCTGGGCCTGCTCATCTCCGCCGCCGCGCGCAGCCCCTTCGCCGCGGCGCTCATGGTGCCCCTCGCCGTGCTGCCCCAGATCATGCTCGGCGGCCTCGTCGCCTCGTTGCCGTCCCTGGAGCCCCTCGCCCGCGCCGCCGCGGACACGATCGTCCCCCTCCGATCGTCCTTTGACGCCTTGGATCGCCTCGCGCTCACCGAGCTGCCCGGCGGCGTAGAGCGCCTACGATCCCTCGGCTTGATCCCCGACTCCGGCGCGCCGGGCCCCTGGTCCGAGCGGGTGAGCCTGCTCGCCCTACAAGCCGTCGCCCCCCTCTTGCCCGCCTGGCTGCTCCTCCGTCGCGCTTGACTCGTCAAGTCATCTGCGCGTGTTGAAGTTGAAGGGTATGCTGAGCTCGACCGAAATGGTCGGAGGAGACTCACCATGCTCATCGTCCTCACCTTGGCCTGCACGAGCGGCGGATTCCCCGACGTGGTGATCGGCAAGGCCGACAGCGCCGACTCCACCTGGGGTTTTGACACCTCGACCGAGGGCGAAGACAGCCAGCGCCCCGACGACAGCGCGGACGACAGCGACCCGCCCGAGGACACCTCCGTCCCCGAGCCCTCGGGCGAGGAGGTCTGTTACCTCGGCGCCGACCGCAAAGGGGTGACCTGCCTGCCCTTGGTGGACTACGACCCGGCCTGGGGCGACGACTACGAGTACCCCGACCCGCTCAGCGGATCCGCACAATACCGGGCGCCGATCCGATTTCTCGACCTCAACGCCGTAGACGCGGCGACCAAGCTGGCGCCGAACTTTGTGCTCTCCGAGGTCGCGCAAGACTGGAAGGGCCGCTACGCCGTGTTCCAGCCCCACGCCGTCGAGCGCCTGCAAGACATCCGCGACGCCATCGGCGGCCCCCTGACCATCAACTCCGGCTATCGAAACATCAGCTACAACGCCTCGGTTGGCGGCGCCGGCTCCAGCCGCCACGTCTACGGCGACGCCGCGGACATGGCCTCGTCCTTGGCCGACCTCGAGGAGCTCGGCGAGCTCTGCGCCGACCTAGGCGCGGGCTACATCGGCTATTACTCCAGCCACGTTCATTGTGACTGGCGTGATGACCCCCTGGAGCCAGCCTTCTACGGCAGCGCCTTCGCCCCCGCCGCCGCGCCCAAGCCCGAGCACCGCGCCCGTTTGGTCCCCGGCCCCACCTGGACCGCCCCCGCCGAGGGCTGGGACGAGGGCGAGCCCCTGCGTGAGTGGCGGGCTTACGACGCCGCGGGCGCCCTCATCGCCGAGGCCCGGGGCGACACCTTCACGCCGCCGACCCTCACCGCCGAGGTCGAGGTGACCGTGGGGCGGGCGGTGACGCTGCGGCAGCCCGCGCGTTGAGGCGCGGCGGGTTGCCCGGGCGCGCGCTGGCGGCTAAACGGGGGGAACGCTCCCGTAGCTCAGCTGGATAGAGCACTCGCCTTCTAAGCGAGCGGTCGCTGGTTCGAGTCCAGCCGGGGGCGCTATTTCCGACCGTAGCAAGAACTCGTCGGATTTGGTTAACACGGGCTGCCGCGAACTGGTCCGCTCGGCGAGCGGAGCGGCCACCTCGGCCGTTCGCTGGACCGCCGCCGTCGCTGCCATCGCCGCCATCGCCGCCAATGTGGCCGGGCACGGTGTAATGAATGATGATGGTCTTGCCAATGGCGGTGATGTCTCGCACCCACGCGCTAAGGAAGGCGCGCTGCTCATCAAGAGGCCGCGTCGTGAGCACCGAGCGCAGCCCTGTGACGTAGGCGTTCAGCTCTTCGTCGGTGAGCACGACCGGCGCGGCCTCGGCGAGCCGGGCGTCGAGGTTCGCGAGCTCGGCGGTGAGCAGGTCGGTTGTGCGTTTGAGATCGTTGATACGATCGGAGATGGCGGCGGGCTCGATGGTGCCCAAGGAGAGCGCGTCAATCAGCCGGTTGAGCTGCTGGCGCTGCGCGCCTAGCTGCACACGCTTGGCGTCACGCTCGGCGGAGAGGGCCAAGGTGATGCCGCCGAGACCTTCGTTCACGTCGTCGAGCAGGCTGCGCAGGTTCGTGACCTGGAGGACGTGGGTGGAGAGGTGGTCGATGACCGCGGCCTCGACGGCCGCGCGGTTCAGCAGCGATGCCGGACACTGGTCAGCGCCTGACTTCATCTTCGTGGGGCAGCCGTAATAGTGGACTGTACCGCTCTTGGCGCCGTGGCCGATCATCCCGAGGCCACAATGACCACACCGCAGCAGGCCCGAGAGCAGATAGTCGCCGCCCAACCGTCGCGGCGAGACCTTCTGAATGACACGCTCGGCGAGCAAGCCCTCGATGCGCGCGAAGGTCTCGGCGTCCACGAGGGCCTCATGCGCGTTGGGCACAAGCGCCGCCGGCTCGCCTCTGCCGTCTTCAGCCTTCCCCCACCGCAGCTCACCCAGGTAAGCGCGGTTGCGCAGAAGGTAGAGCATGAGGTCCGTCGTCCACTTCTTGCCTTTTCGGGTGGTGACCCCTTCCCGATTGAGCACCCGCGCGAGCGTCGCGGCGCCGACCCCACGCGCCGCGTCCGCGAAGATGCGGCGCACCAGCGGGGCCTCGGCGTCGTTGAGGACCAGACGCGCGTCCCGGGGCCGGCCCTCGGGGCGCTCTACGCGGTAACCGTATGGGATGCTGCCGCCGACCCACTGTCCCTGTTTGACCTTACGTATCATCCCGCGTTTGGTGTCCTGGGCGAGGTTCTCGCTGTAGTACTCGTCCATCACCTCGATGAAGCCCTCCATGAGGCGGCCTTGCGCCGTGTCGTCCACGCGCTCGTGCAGCGAGGTGACCGTCACGCCGCGCTTGCGGAGGAGATTCTTGTAAAAGCTGGCGTGCTCGCGGTTGCGGGCAAAGCGTGAGAGCTTCCAGAGCAAGATCACGTCGAAGCCGCGCGGCGACTCCTTGGCCCCCGCGATCATCTCCTGGAAGGCGGGGCGGTGGTCGGTGCGGCCGCTGATGCCCTCATCGACAAACTCACGAACGACGACCCAGCCCTTGCGGGCGGCCTCGACGCGGCAGGCGTCGAGCTGCGCGGGGATTGACAGCTCCTTCTCGGCCTGCTTTGTGTCCGAGCAGCGGGCGTAAATGGCGACGCGGGTGATCAAGAGGCACCTCCCTCACGCAGCCACGCCTCAACATCGACGCCGTCCTCACGCGCGGCGCGGGCGACGTTGAGCACGAGGTCGACGATCTGCTGCTTGACGATGGGCGCGAAGAAGCGCTCATCGTCGGGCTGGAATCCCGACGGCCGAAACCGCGGGTCGTTGAGCAGGCGCCGGAACGCCTCATCCACAGACACCTGAAGCTCCAGGGAACGAGGGATGTCGAAGCGGTAGCCCGCCTCGTGCATGACCTCGCGCACGTCGAGGCCATAGACCTCGGCGACGCGGTGAATGAGGTCCTCTCCAGGAGCCTGCTTACGCGGCTGATTCTCTAACTTTGAGATGTACGCCTGGCTGACGCCGAACTGGGCGGCGGCCTCGCGGGTGGTCCATCCCTTTCGTTCTCGCACAGCCCGCAGGTAGGCGCCGAACTCGGCGGCCTTGTCCCAGAACACCGCGACCTGATGTAAGATCGTGGAGACACCGGGCTCCTTGAGCCCCAGATCCTTCGGAGAGCGCATCGTCAACGGCCACCTCTCGGCTTGTGAACCCGAATGAACACCTATAAGAGCACATAATGGTTGTCAAGCGAACAAGAACGGGACACTTTACGAACACCCAACCGAACACAAGGAAGGTGTCAAGATGTCCCGTCCCGAGCGCCACGAGCACCACCTGAGGCCCCTTCGTGTAGACGAGCTGCTGGAGGCGCACCACCTGACCCACGCCGACGCGGCCGTACAGCTCGGGTACTCCCGCAGCTACTGGAGCATGCTCGTCAACCGGCACCGCCGCCTCTCGCCGAGCGTGAGGCGGTGCCTAAGACGGCACCCGGTCTTCGCCACGGTCCCCGAGGACGAGCTGTGGACCCGCGCGCTCCGAGGGGGCGTCTGATGGGCGCGCTCGTCGCACCGGGGCAAGCGGACAAGGTCGCGGCGGTTGAGGCGCGACGGGCGCTGGCTGGGCTCATTGTCGCCGCGATCAGGGCGGGCGCCCGACCGGCTTCCCTGCCCTCGCTCCCGGCGCGGCCGCGGTTGAGGGTGGTCGTGTCGAGGTGATTGTGGGCGAGATCGATGGCTGAGGTTGGTGGTGGGCGGGTCCGTTGGGATGCCCGGCGTAGGAGACGCTCACCGCGCGCTCGGAGCCTGATGAGCAAGGCGAATGGCGCTGGGGCGTTCGTGGGGATCCTGTACATCCGCGATGAGCGCGGGGGGCTCGTGCGGATGACGGAGGGGCGACCTTCGGGCGGGCGCTGCCCTCGCCGGTCGAGACCAACGACGCGGCGACGATGGTAGCGGGCGAGATCCCTCCCGGCCGCCGTCGACGCATGATATGAAGCGTCCTTGAAGGAGGAGCGCCCCGTGGCCGAGATAGCATGCGTTGACCTGTTCTGCGGCGCTGGAGGCCTGACTCGAGGGCTTCTAGATGCCGGGCTCAAGGTCGTCGCAGGAGTGGATGTAGATGCCAACTGCGCGCACCCATACCAGCAGAATAACGAGGGCGCGAAGTTCCACCAAGTGGACGTCTCCGAGCTGACCGCCGAAGTAGTTCGGGGCTGGCTTGGCGACGCGAAGGTCCGAGTCCTCGCGGGATGTGCACCCTGCCATCCGTTCTCGACGTATGGCC
>JAKLKE010000290.1 GCA_023150775.1 Myxococcota bacterium | reverse complement strand
GCCACCTTCCGCCAGCTCCACCAGCGCATCATCGAGCGCGCACGGCACGGCGAGGGCGGCATCGACTCCGCCTTAGACGCCTTGGACGGCATGTGGGGCTCGGTTCGAGAGCTGCGCGCCGGGGCGCCGTTCCTGGTCGAGCTGCTCTCCTTGGCCGACCGCGACGACCCCACCGGCGAGCGCCTGCGCACCTTCTTCCACGAGTCCACGACCCTTCTGGAGGACGGCATCCGCCACACCTTCGCCGACGACTTAGGCGCCTTGGCCCTGCCTCCTGGGCGAATGGCCGTGGTGATCCGGGTGCTCTTGCAGGGCCTCGTCATCGAGCTCGCCCGGGCGCGCACCCCTGAAGACTTCGCCGCCATCGACCAGTCGTACAGCGACATGCGTGAGCTCTTCCGCCGCTTCGTCGTCGCCAAAGACACCGAGCCGCTGCCCGCCGCCGAGCCGATCCCCCTGCCCTGGTGACCTGTGCTGATCCTCACCCGCCCCCTGCCCAGACGTTTCGCCGAGGCCGCGCTCTCCCGCCACAGCCGCGACGCGGCGCCGATTGATCAGGCCCGGGCCGAGGCCCAGCACGCCGCTTACGTCGCCGCCCTACGCGAGGCCGCCCCCGACGCCGTCTTTGTGGAGGCCCCCGCCGCCGACACGCTGCCGGACTGCGTCTTCGTCGAGGACATCGCCCTGGCCATCCCCGGCGGCGTGATGTTCACGACCCCGGGTGCGGTGAGCCGACAGCCCGAGGTGGCGGGCGTTCGTGAGGCGCTCCTCGGCGCCGGGCTCAGACAACGCGGCGCGCTCAGCCCGTCGGACACCCTCGACGGCGGCGACGTGCTGCGTCTGGGCGAGCTCGGCTTCTTGGTGGGCCGCTCCCGGCGCACCACCCCCGGCGCGGCGCGGGCGCTCTCCGAGGCCTCGGGCCTGCCCGCCGTGCTGGTGCCCGTGCCTGGGGACGAGCTTCACCTCAAGTCGGCGATCACCTGGGCCGGTCCCACCCACGGCCTGCTCTGCGCGGAGTCCGCCCGGCCTTGGTTTGAGTCCACCTTGGCGCCGATCCTGCCCGGCGGCGCCGAAGGTTTGGGCGGGGTGACCTTCCTCACCGACGCCTTGGCGGCGAACGTCGTGCTCGTGCACAAGACCGCCCTGTGGCAAGGCGAAGACTGCGCCGCCTTCGCCGCCCTGCGCGCCAGGCCCGGCCTCGTCTGGCGCCGGGTCAACATGGACGAGCTGGCGAAGGCCGACGGGGCGCTCACCTGCTGCTCGGTGATCTTCGAAGATTAGGCCTGGGCGGTGAAGGCCTTGTCCAGCATCTCTTTGAGCTCACCGGAGTTGTGAAGCTCGGTGAGGATGTCCGCGCCGCCGACAAACTCCCCGTCGATGAAGACCTGGGGGATCGTCGGCCAGGCCGTGAGCTTCTTCACGCCCTCGCGCACCTCGGGGTCGGCGAGCACGTTGACGTGGTGAAAGGGGCGGTTGTAGGTGCGCAGGAGCCCCGCCGCGTTCGCCGAGAAGCCGCACTGGGGGCTCTGGGGGCTGCCCTTCATAAACAGCACGATCTTGTGGTTCTTGACCGTGTCGTTGAGGTAGGTCTCGACCGGGGCCGCGCCGCGGGGGCTCTGGTCGTCGTCCTCCTCCGGCGCGGGGGCGGCGCTCTGAGGGGGCCGGGGCCGAGAGTCCGCCGGGGGCTTGGCCGCGCCGCCGCCGACGATGGGGAGGATCATCTTCTTGAGGGTGCTGCGAATGCCCATGGGGTGCTCCTGGGGGGATGCTCGACGGCCCCAGTGTACACACGGCCATCGGGGCTGGCGAGAGAGAGCCCCCAAGGCGGCGCCAAATCCGCTACCCTCCGCCCATGAGGGCGCCTCGATGATCCTGATTGTTCTCCTGGTCTCGTCGCTCTTCGCGACCTTGCCGCTCGTCTCGACCCTGGGCTTCATCTGGTGGATGGACCGCTACGACCGTGAGCCGTGGTGGCTCGTCCTGGTGAGCCTCATCTGGGGCGGCACGGGCGGGGTGTTCTTCGGCGTCTTGGGCTCCATGGCGCTGAACGTGCCCTTGGAGCTGACCTTAGACGCGGCCACGGCCGGCGCGCTCTCCGCCGCCATCGTCGCGCCGCTCACTGAAGAGCCCGCCAAGGCCCTGATCCTCCTGGCCATCGCCCGGTCGAAACACTTCGACAACATCACCGACGGCTTCGTCTACGGCGCGGCGGCGGGCCTGGGCTTCGGGGTGAGCGAGAACCTCCTCTACTTCATGAACGTGGCCAACGCCGATGGCCTCGGGGCCTGGGCGGCGAACATCATCCTGCGCACCTTGTACTCGGCGATGATGCACGCGGGGGCCACGTCGCTGGTCGGCGCGTCCTTGGGCTTCGCGAAGCTGCGCGGCTGGTGGGCGACGTTTTTGGTGGTGCCCTTGGGCCTCGCCATGGCCATGGGCATGCACGCCTTGTGGAACGGCCTCATCGTCGCGTCCGGGGCCTTCGGCGCGCCTGCGCTCACCGTCTTGAACCTGCTGATCTTCCCGATGGAGCTCGCCTTGGTGCTCGCCGTGTTCCAGGGAAGCCTCTGGACCGAGCGCCGCATGATCCGCCGTGAGCTGGCTGAGGAGGCCAAGCTGGGCACGATCCCCGCCGAGCACGTCGATCGCCTGGGCTCGGCCTTGCGCCGCGACCGCAAAGGTTGGCTGCGCCGCGGCGTCGATCACGGCGCCTATGTGCGCGCCGCCACGACCCTCGCCGGTCGCCGGGTGCAGGCCGAGCGCACGGGCACAGCTGAGGTGAAGCAGGAGGTGGAGCGCCTCCGCGCCGAGCTGCGTCGCCTACAAGGCGTCCCCTGAATACGTTGGGCGGCTCAGGTGATGTCATTCTGACTCGGAGACGCCAATGAACCGCTTCATCCTCTCGCTCGTCGCGCTCAGCACCTTCACCGCCTGCACCGGCTTCTCGGGCCAAGAGGCCCACATGGTCTTCGACGCCGCCAACGCCGTGGGCTTCTCCGCCTACCGCAGCCTGGCCGCGGAGTCTGAAGAGGCCGGGGCCCGTGACACCGGCACCTTCACCTTCACCGGCGGCGAGAGCAGCTTCACCTTCGAGGGGGAGGTCGTCGGCGACTCGGACTGGACGGGCACCGTCGGCGTCAACGGCGAGATGAGCTGGGCCGAGGCCGAGTGGCATTTCACCTACGGCCTGGGCTACGAGCAGGTGAGCGCTGAGGACATCCTCATCGACGGCGACATGAGCTGGTCGTTGGACGTCGAGGGCACGGGCCCCATGGAGGGCGTCATCGTCTACAGCGTGCTCGGCGAGATCACCGCCCAAGGCGCGGCCACGGGCACCGGGCCTGTGGACTACACCGTCACCGTCGAGGCGGGCTCCAACACCTTGTCCTTTGACGCCCAAGGAGAGGTCGATGGCACGACCATCGACTCCTCCTGGACGCTCACGGTCGTCGGGTTCTGAGCCTCAGGCCTGGGCCTCGCCCTCGCCCTCGCCCTCGTCGCCGATCTCACCCCGAGCGGCCTGCTCTTCAGCGATCTGCGCCCGCACCTCGTCCATGTCGATGGCCAAGGCGCGGCCGATCAGGTCCTCTAAGGCCGCCGGGGGCAAGGCGCCGGGCTGGTTGTAGAGCAGCACCTTCTGGCGGAAGAGCATGAGCGTGGGGATCGACGAGATCTGGAAGTAGCCGGAGAGCTCGGGCTGATCTTCGGTGTCGACCTTGCCGAACACGACGCCCTCGTGACGCTCGCTCGCGGCCTCAAACACCGGGGCGAAGTTGCGGCATGGGCCACACCAAGACGCCCAGAAGTCAACGAGCACGACGTCGTTCTCGTTGAGGGCCTGCCCGAAGTTCTCCTTGGTCAGCGTGATGGTCGCCATCCTGTCTCCCGTGGGGCGCTCCTCGCCAGGGGGCCCCGCGCGGTCAGATTGACCGGGGACGGGTGGAGAGCTCACGCCGCTAAGCTATTCGCCCCCGTGGACATGACCAGGGCCCAGGCCCGGCGCCGCGCGACGTATGATGACGGGCCGCCATGAAGCCGCCATGAAGTCGCAGCTCCCCCGTGCCCCCGCCCAGACGCCCCTCAACCCGGGCCAGAGCGCCCCTGCGTTCTCGATCGCTGAGGACGAGGTGGGGCAAGCCTGGCCCACCGCTCAGACCTTGTTTGACGCGCCCCCCGAGGGTCGGTACACCCTCGGCAACCCCCTCGGCTTGGGCGGCATGGGCCAGGTCTGGGTGGCTGAAGACGGCGTGTTGAGGCGGCAGGTGGCGCTCAAGGAGCTGAGCCCCACGCTGCGAGAGTCGGCGTCCGCCGAGGCCAGCCTCGCCTGGGAGGCCTGGATCACCGCCCAGCTCGACCACCCGGGCATCGTCTCCGTTCACGACGCCGGGCGCAGGCGCGACGGGGCAGCGTTTTATACGATGCGCCTCATCCGTGGGCGCAGCTTGGCCGCGGCCATCGCCGCCAAAGAGCCCCTGCCCCGCCTCGTGCGCCACTTCATCGACGCCTGCGACGCCATGGCCTACGCGCACAGCGCCGGGGTGATCCACCGCGATCTCAAGCCGTCGAACGTCATGGTCGGCGAGTTTGGTGAGACCCAGGTGGTGGACTGGGGCCTCGCGCTGCCGACGGGGCCCGGCGCGGGGGCCTCAGCGCCCGGGGTCGCGCCGCCGCCGAGCCGAGGGGTCTTGGGCACCCCGGCGTACATGAGCCCCGAGCAGGCCCGGGGTGAGCCCGCCGACGCGCGCTCGGACGTGTGGGGCCTCGGCGCCATCCTCTACGAGCTGCTCTCCGGGTCCCCGCCTTACGCCGGTCAAGACTCCAGCACCCTGCTGGACCAGGTGCGAGCGGGCGCGCCGCCGCCCCTTCGCCTCGCCCACCCTGAGCTGCCGCCGGAGCTCTGCGCCATCGCCGAGCGCGCGATGATGCACAGCCCCGATCGCCGGTACCCCAGCGCCCGCGCCCTCGCTGAAGACGTCGCGCGGTGGTTCGAGGGGCGGCGGGTCGAGGCCTACGACTACAGCCCCAAAGATCTCCTGCTTCGGTTCTGGCGGGCTTGGCGGGCGCACGTCGTCGTGATCACCCTGGCGCTGCTCGCCGTGGGGGTGAGCCTCGCCCTGGGCCTCGCCCGAGCGAGCGAGGAGCGAGACAACGCCCTGGCCGCCGAGGCCGAGGCCGAGGCCAGCCGCGCGCGCTCGGACAGCTCCTTGGCCCAGGCCCTCGTCGAGCGGGCCCAGGCGGCCTTGATGACCGGAGATCGGGCCCAGGCGGAGCTGCACGCGGCGGCGTCGCTGCGCTTGGCGGACTCCCCCGAGGCCCGGGGGGTGCTCGCCGCCTTCGCCGCCGCCCCGCGCCCTCGTCACCTCGGCGCCTTGGCCCTGCCGAGCTGCCACCGCGTCGGGATCGGGCGCGACGGCGTCGAGATCCTGTGCGCTGAGGACGAGCGGGTGCGGCTCCTCAACGCCCACACCCTCGCCGAGCGCTGGTCCGTCCCGCTCTCCGCCGCGACCGAGGTCGCCATCCACGAACGAACCGTCGTGGTGCAGCGCGCCGTAGGCCTCTACGTCTTGAGCCGCGAGACCGGGGAGACCCTTGAGGAGTGGCCCACGAGCCTCGCCAAGAACCTGCTCGCCGTGGGCCCGGGCAAGATCGTCAGCTACAAACACAACACCCAGCTCGTGCTCAGCGGCCAGACGGCGACGATCCTCGCGAACCCGCTGAGCTGTGAAGGCACGAAGATCGCCGCCTTGACCATCGGCCCCGAGGGGCAGATCGCCTCGATGTGTAACGACGGGCGGCTCTGGCTTGAGGGCGACATGGCGCCGATCATGACGCCGTTCAGCGCGGGCAGCGAGGCCCAGTCGATGACCTTCACCCCCGACGGCTCGGGCCTCGTCGTCGGCACCCACCGGGGCGTCGTCACCCTCTACTCGCTCACCGAGCGCCGGGCGCTGCACAGCTCAAGCCTCGGGGTGCCGTCCTCCATCGAGGCGCTGCGGGTGTCCCCAGACGGGGCCTTGCTCGCCGCGCTCACCGCCCGCGGGGAGGTCAGCCTGTGGAGCCTCGTGAACGGTGAGCCCATCTCGACCCTGCCCGGGCGGGGTCACCGCGCCTTGGAGTTCATCGGGCCCACCACCCTCGCCGTCGCCAATGACCAGCTTCACACCTGGGCCTTGCCCACCCGTGTGCCCGTCCTGCGCCACCAGCTCCCCGTGGGGCTCAGCGGCGTCGCGGTCTCCTCGGACGGGCGCAGCCTGGCCTTGTCCGCCGCCGAGGGCCTCGTGCGGGTCTTCCCCCGGAGCTGGGGCGACGACGGCGCCGTCAAGGGGGTGCACGGCGTCGATCTGCCCTCGTTGGGCTCGACGGTCGTGAAGAGCGTGGCCTTCTCCAGCGACGGGGGCACCCTGGCGATCGGCGCGATGGCGATGGGCAACCCCCGCATCGCCCAGGCCGAGGACTGGGGCCGCGCCCTTGGCGCCGGCGCCTTAGACTCCGTGCGCCGCCTGCTCTATTTAGCCGACGGCCGCCTGTTGATGGCGGGCTATATCCCGGCGCTTTGGCTCGCCGCGCCGCCGTATGACAGCCTGATCACCGTCCCTCTGGGGGTGACCATCGAAGACCTCGGCGCCTCCGCCGATGGTGTCTGGGTGCTGCTGGTCGATGACCACGGCCAGGCCTGGCGCGGGCGAGGGTCGGCCATCGCCGACATGCTGCTGGTGGTGGCGCGCCCTGGGCTCATCGCCGGGGACATCCACGCCGACGGGCGCCTCGTCTTGTTGGGTTTGGAGGACGCCGTCGAGGTCTGGGACGCCGTCGCTGGGCGCCGCCTGCACCGCTGGCCCGCCCACAACGTGCGCGACGTGGCCTTGTCCCCGGATGGGCGCTTCGCCGCGGCCGGGCTCGTGGACGGGCAGACCTGGGTGTGGTCCACCGACGACGGCGCCTTACGCGCGGCCTTGCGGGGCCACACCGATCGGGTCGCGGGGCTGGAGTGGGGGCCTGACGGCGACTGGCTCATCACCGGGAGCTGGGATCGCAGCGCAAGAATCTGGTGGCTCAAGCAGCTCAACGAGGCGCCCGACACCCTCGCCGAGGCCGTCGCGGCGGATTGGGGGATCTCCCTTCGTCGGGAGGTCGAGCCCAACCCGGGCGTCCCGACCAAGTTTTTCGAGTGAATCCTCTGCGCTCAAGTGGCGGGTCTCGGCCCGGCTGGCTACAACAAGGGCGCGTGAACTACCGCCGCAAGTGGTGTTTACGAGCCCTCTCGACAGTCGCGAGGGTTGGCACCTGGCCGTCCCAGATAATTCGATGCACCCCGGACGGGGTCCATCACGCTCGAAAGTGAAATCATGGCAAAGAAATTGTTCGTAGGTGGTCTGAGCTGGAACACGACCGATGACTCCCTTCGTCGGGCCTTCGAGGCCTTCGGGGATGTCGATGAGGCGAAGGTCGTGACCGACCGTGAGACCGGTCGCTCTCGTGGCTTCGGCTTCGTGACCATGCAGGATGGCGACGCGGCTACGACCGCGATCGGCAAGATGGACGGCGCGAACCTCGATGGCCGCGCCATCCGCGTCAACGAGGCCGAAGATCGCCCCCGCACGGGTGGCGGCGGCGGCGGTGGTCGCGGCGGCTTCGGCGGCGGCGGCGGTGGTCGTAGCGGCGGCGGTGGCGGCGGCTTCGGCGGCG
>JAKLKE010000028.1:25881-30109 GCA_023150775.1 Myxococcota bacterium | reverse complement strand
GGATCCGGACAGATCGCCGCCAACCGCCACCCGGCGAACTGCTTGTTCAGCGCCGCCCCGAGCTTGTGGTACAGCGGCGCCAAGGACACGTTCTCGGCCACGCGCAGCCCCCATGGCGGGTTGATGACGACGAGCCCCGGCTTGGTGTCCAAGGGAGGGTTGATCGGCTCGCCGAGGCTGCGGTTCTCAATCCGCAGAGACTCCACCACCCCGGCCCGCGTCGCGTTCTCCCGGGTCGCCCGAACCGCGCCCGTGTCCCGGTCGGCGGCGTAGAAGCTGCCCACAGGCGCCTTCGCCGCCGACCGCGCCTCGGAGACGATCTCTTTCCACTTGGCCGTGGGGAAGTTCGGCGCCTTGAGGATCGGCATCGGGTGGTCAAAGCCCGGGGCGCGCTCGCCGGCCCAGCAGGCCGCCTCGATGGTGAAGGTGCCGCTGCCACACATCGGGTCGGCGAGGGGCACGCCGGGCTGCCAGCCGGCGGCGAGGAGCACGCTCGCGGCGAGGTTCTCGCGCAGAGGGGCCCGGGCGAGGTTCTGGCGGTAACCGCGCTTATGCAGGAGGCCGCCGCCGACGTCGATGGAGACGGTCACCTTCTTGCCGCGCACACGCACACGGAGCTCGACGGTGGGCAGCTCCCAGCGGCGGGGGCCGTCTTGGCGGGGGGCCTTGCGTAAGGCCTCCTCGACGGCGACGAGGACGTGATGCTCGACGGCGTCGGCGCGCTTGAACTGGGCCTCTTTGACGGTGGCCTTCACCGTGAGGGGCTGGCCAGGGTGCAAGAAGGTGCGCCAGGGCAGGGCTTGCACTGAGGCGTGGAGCTGCTGCAGGGAGGGGGCGGGGAGCTCGTCGCCGACGATGAGCAGGGTGCGGGCGGCGCAGCGGCTCCAGAGGCAGATCGCCGCGGCGTCGAGCATGTCGCCCTGCAGGCGCACGCCGCCTTCTTCGATCTTGACCGCGCCCTCGGTCAGCGCGCCGAGCTCGGCGGCGAGGGGGGCTTCGAGGCCCGGAGGGGCGACGACGAACAGCGGCCAGGTTTGAGGCTTCATGGGGCGGGCGTCTATCGCGGCGGGGCCACCTTGCCCTCCCCGCATCACGTCGATACGCTGCGGCGATGCCTGGACACGTCATCATCACCGGGGCGTCGGTCGGGATCGGCGCGGCCCTCGCCCGCTCCTTGGCCCGCGCGGGGTACAGCGTCGGCCTCGTCGCCCGCCGACAAGAGCTCCTAGAGGCCCTCACCGCCGATCTCACCCGGGGCGGCGCCAAGGCGGCCTGGGCGCTGGCCGACGTGAGCGACGAGGGCTCGATGCGCGCGGCCTTTGAGTCCTTGGAGGAGGCGCTGGGCCCCTGCGAGGTGATGATCGCCAACGCGGGCATCTTGAGCTTCCAGCGGCCCGAGACCTTCGACGCTGAGGTGGCGGTCAACATCCTGCGGGTGAACGTCGAGGGGGCGATCAACGCCGCCGGGGTCGCCTTGCCGGGCATGGTGGCGCGGGGGCGAGGGCAGCTCGTCGTGATCTCCTCATCCGCGGCGCTGCGGGCCTTGCCCGGCTGGCACGCCTACGCGGCGTCCAAGTCGGCGGTCTCGGCCTTCTTCCGTTCCTTGGCCTTCGATCTGGCCGACAAGGGCGTCTCCGTGCTCGTGGTGCAGCCGGGCTTCGTGGCGACCGACATGACCGCGAACAACCGCTTCCCCATGCCCGGCACCATGCAGGCGAGCGACCTGGCCGAGGGGATCGTCGCCCGGGTGCAGAGCGGGCGCGGCGGGGTGATGACGACGCCCTGGTTTCTGGGCATCGCCTTGGGGCTCGGCGCGCTGGTTTCTGCGCCTCGGGGAGAAGGGCTGATGGGACAGCACGCGCTCATCGTGGGGGCCTCCTCCGGCATCGGCGCCGCCTTGGCCCGGGAGCTGGCGCTGGAGGGCTATGACGTGGGGCTCGTCGCCCGGCGCACGGAGCGGCTGGCCGAGGTCGCCGAGCGGGTGCGCGCCCGTGGCGGCGTTGCGGCTTACCGCGCGGCGGACGTGAACGATCCCGCCCAGCTCAAGGCCGCCATCGCCGCCTTGGAGGAGGTGCTGGGGCCCGTCGAGGTCATCATCGCCAACGCCGGGATCGGCGAGAACACCGACGCCGCCAACCTTGATCTGGCGCACGTTCGGCGCGTTCTGCGCACCAACTTAGAGGGCGTGGTCTTGGCCATCGGCGCGGTGCTGCCCGCCATGACCCAGCGCGGCCATGGGCGTATCGGCGCGGTGACGTCCATCGCTGGGATGCGGCCCATCCCTATGATCGCGGCCTATGGGGCCTCAAAGGCCGGGGCGAGCGCGTTTCTGGAGGCCCTGCGGGCAGACCTTCGCGGCAGCGGCGTCACCGTCACCGACCTCTGCCCGGGCTACGTCAAGACCGACATGCTCAAGCCCCAAGAGAGCGGCGGGTATCCGCCCTTCACCATGGACGTCGACGACACGGCTCGGCGTATGGTGCGGGCCTTGTTGGCGGGGCGTGACCGCCTCGTCTTCCCCTGGCCGCTCGCCTGGATGAGCCGTTTTGCGGCGATGTTGCCCGACGCGCTCATCGGCCCGCTCTTACGTCGCCTCGCCCCCAAACCGCCCCCGGCGCTGCCCGGCTGAGCGGTTAAGAGGCCCTCAACACCACCTGCCTGCATCGGAGCCACACCATGATCCAAGTCGCCGCCATCCGGAAGCTGTATGAGGCCCAAGCCGCCCGCCACGCCATCGGGCGTCGCCGCCTGGGCCGGCCGCTCACCCTCGGCGAGAAGATCCTCTTCTCCCACCTCGCGGATCCTGAGGGTGCCGAGTTTGATCGCCGCAAGAGCTCTTGCAGTTTATGACGGCCGGCCGCGACGAGGTGGCCTTGCCCTCGACGGTGCACTGTGACCACCTCATCCGCGCCTATGTCGGCGCTGAGGCCGACCTCAACACCTCCAACGTCGAGAACGCCGAGGTGTTCTCCTTCTTGCGCAGCGTGTCCGAGCGTTACGGCGTGGGCTTCTGGAAGCCCGGCTCGGGCATCATCCACCAGGTCGTGCTGGAGAACTACGCCTTCCCCGGCGGCATGATGATCGGCACCGACTCCCACACCCCCAACGCGGGCGGCCTGGGCATGATCGCCGTGGGTGTCGGCGGCGCCGACGCCGTGGACGCCATGGTGGGTATGGCCTGGGAGGTCTTGAACCCCGGCTTCATCGGCGTGAAGCTCACCGGCAAGCTCAACGGCTGGTCGAGCCCCAAAGACGTCATCCTCAAGGTCTGTGAGATCCTCACGGTCAAGGGCGGCACCAACTCCATCGTCGAGTACTTCGGCCCCGGCTGCGAGAGCATCAGCGCCACGGGCAAAGCGACGATCTGCAACATGGGCGCCGAGCACGGGGCGACCACCTCGTTGTTCCCCTTCGACGACCGCATGGCGACCTACCTGCGCGCCACGGGCCGCGAAGAGATCGCCAAGCTCGCCGAGGCCCACGCCAGCGAGCTGCGCGCCGATCCCGAGGTCGAGGCCAACCCCAGCGCCTACTACGACCGCGTCATCGAGATCGACCTCTCCACCCTTGAGCCCCACGTCGTCGGCCCCCACACCCCCGACCTCGCCCGGCCCATCTCCCAGATGGCCGCCGAGGCCAAAGAGAAGGGCTGGTCGACCAAGCTCAGCGCGGCGCTCATCGGCTCGTGCACGAACTCGTCCTACGAAGACATCGGCCGCTCGGCCCACGTCGCGCGGCAGGCCCGTGCCCACGGCGTGCGCTCCAAGGTGCCGTTCATGGTGAGCCCCGGCTCAGACACCATCCGCGACGGCCAGGCCGGCGACCTGGACGCCATCGGCGGCACCGTGCTCTCCAACGCCTGCGGTCCCTGCATCGGCCAGTGGCGCCGGGACGACGTCAAGAAGGGCGAGGTGAACACCATCTTCAACTCCTTCAACCGCAACTTCCGCGGCCGCAACGACGCCAACCCCGAGACCTTGTCGTTCATCGGCTCCCCCGAGCTCGTCACGGCGGTTGCGTTGGCCGGTGATCTGGGCTTCAACCCCATCACCGACAGCCTCATCGGCGCCGACGGCCAGCCGTTCATGCTGACCCCGCCCGAGAGCGCGGAGCTGCCCCCCACGGGCTTCAAGGAGGGCTTCGACGGCTTCATCGCGCCCTTGCCGATCAAGGACCGCCTCGGCGTCGAGGTCGCCATCGCCCAAGGCTCCGACCGCCTGGAGCGCCT
>JAKLKE010000028.1:9606-25871 GCA_023150775.1 Myxococcota bacterium | reverse complement strand
GAGGACGTCTACAACCTGCGGATCTTGGTGAAGGCCCGGGGCAAGTGCACCACGGACCACATCTCGGCGGCGGGCCCCTGGCTCAAGTACCGCGGTCACCTCACGAACATCTCCGGCAACCTCATGTTGGGCGCGCTCAACGACGAGACCGGCGAGAACGGCGTCGGCGTGAACCACCTCACCGGCGAGCGCGCCTCTCACCCCGACCTCGCCAAGCAGTACAAGGCCGCCGGCCAAGGCTGGGTGATCATCGGCGATGAGAACTACGGCGAGGGCTCAAGCCGCGAGCACGCCGCCATGGAGCCCCGGCACATGGGCGGCCGCGCGCTCATCGTGCGCAGCTTCGCCCGCATCCACGAGACGAACCTCAAGAAGCAGGGCATCCTCGCGCTGACCTTCGCCAACCCCGCCGACTACGACCGGGTGAAGGGCGACGACGTGCTCTCCATCGAGGGTGTGGCGCGTATCCCCGAGGGCGGCTCGCCGACCTTGGTGGTCACCCACAAAGACGGCAGCGTGGAGCGCATCGCCACCAAAAACAGCTACTCCCCCGAGCAGTTTGAGTGGTTCAAGGCCGGCAGCGCGATCAACAAGATCCGCGCCGACCTCGCGAACACCCAGATTCAGGAGTGAGGGCAGGCTGAGCGCTCAAGCCGGGGTCTAGGCGTCCATACAGCGCCAGACCCCAAACTTGAGAGTTCGGCCTCGGGGCCGGGCGCCGCGCTTAGGCGTCCATACAGCGCCAGACCCCAAACTTGAGGTAGCGACCCTCGGGGAAGTGGGCGGCGGCGGGGTGATCCGGCGCCTGCCCGCCGTCGTAGAGGTGCTGCAGGGGGCGCTCAGCGCGGCGGGCGCCGTCACGCACGGCGTTGTGGAAGTCGCGGGGGCTCACCTCGCCCTGGTTGAGCGCGGCGACGAGCCAGCCGCCGGGCTCCATCACCCGCAGGCAGGCCGCGACGAGGCGGGGGTAGTCTTTGCCCGCGCTCATCACGCCCTCGGGGCCGTGGGAGAAGGCCGGAGGGTCCAAGATCACGAGGTCGAAGCGTTCACCGGCCCGGCGCAGGCGGTCCAAGGCCGCGCGCACGTCTTCAGCGAAGAAGAGATGGGCCGAAGGGTCGAGCTCGTTGGCGACGAAGTTGGCCTCCGCGCGCTCTAGGGCGGACTCGGAGAGGTCGATGGAGACGACCTCAGCGGCGCCGTTGGCGGCGGCGGCCACGGAGAAGAAGCCGGTGTGGGCGAAGAGGTTGAGCACCCGGCGGCCGCCCCAGTAGGGCTCCAGCATGGCGCGGTTGGCGCGCATGTCGGTGTAGAGGCCCACGTCTTTGCCCAAGGAGGGGCGCACGAGGCAGGTGAGGCCCCGCTCGGTCACGCGCACGTCGCCCGGAGGCGCGTGGCCCCGGATGAGCCCGGCGGGGATCGGCGGCTCAAAGCGGGCCTTCTCTCGGGGGTCGGGGCGCCAGTGCAGGTACACGCCCCGGGGGCTCAGGTGCTCCTCAAGCCAGGCGCAGACGTGCTCGATGAGCGGGGCCACGCCGGGGGCGTCGAGGGTGATCGTCGCGTAGTGGCCCCAGATGTCGACCCGCAGGCCGGGGAGCTCGTCGTTCTCGGCGTTCACCAGGCGGTAGGCGTTGGTGTTGGGCTCGACGATCTGCTGCCGCAGGGCGTGCGCGACGTCGAGGCGGCCGTGGATGAGCGCGGCGTCGATGGGGCCGTCGTCGGCGCGGTAGCGGCGGACGGAGATCCAGCCCTCGTCCCACAGGCCCGCGCCCAGGGCTTTGCCTTGTTCGTCGCAGAGCTTCACGGCCTGGCCGGGCTTGAGGTTCTGCGGGCGGTTGACCAGCTCGGCGGGGTACACCCAGCAGAAGTCTTGGTTCAGCCAGCGCGCGGAGTAACCGTTGACGACGACGGCGCCTGACGGGGCCTGGCTGGGCCGGCTCTGCGGCGACGGCGGACGGATCGGTCTCTTCATCGTGAATCCTCTGCTACGCGCTCATCAGGGGGCCCGCGCTCGGCCCTCTATCTGCTTGAGCGTGCGCCGGGAACCCCTAAGCCCCCGCGCTCCGGCGCACGCCGATGACGTGGGTGCCCAGGACGATGAGGTCGTCGTCATGGGCCGTGGCCTCGCCGACCACACGCTCGATGCCGCGGCGGTCGGAGTGCAGGTAGGTGGGGCTGCGCTCGGAGAGGCTCGTGAGGTGAAGCTGGCCCTCACGGTCGGGGGTGAGCCGGGCGTGGCGGCGGCTGATGAGGGAGCGGTCGAGGTTGAAGCCCTCCTCCCGGGCGCGGGCGGCGCGGGGGCCGGGGCACCAGGTGAGGTTCTCTTCGCCGCGGCGGTCGTGCACCGAGAAGCCGTGGCCTTGGGGATCTCGGCCCAGCTCCACGGGCTGCTTGAGGCTCACGAGCAGGTCGGCGGGGGAGAGGTTCACCAGCAGGCCGCGGTAGGGGCCTGAAGACATCGAGGTGAAGCGGTGGTCGCTCGTGGCGGTGCGCAGCATGGCGCCTTGGCTCAGCGCCCGGCGCTCCCCGGCGCGTAGGGCCTGGCCGTTCACGCTCACCCCGGCGCCCAAGGCGAGCACGGAGACGCCCTCGGCGCGCACCTCAACCCGCACGACGGCGCCGTTGTCGCGGCTCACCCAGCGCGCGTCGCTCAAGAGGTCGAAGCTGTAGGCGGCGACGATGTTGGAGAAGGGCACCGCGGGCAGGGCGAGGCCGGCCAAGGTCAGGGCGTCTTCGGTCTCAAAGGACTGGGTCGAGGGCTGGGCGGGGTCGGTCGGCGGCTGGGGCACGATGCCGCCCAGCGCGCGGTCCAGGGCCTCGGGGGTGCTGATGAGCAGGTTGTGCCCGCGCCCCAACCACTCCAGGCGTGTGGCGGGGCTGAGCTGGTAGGCGCTGAGCCACACCCGGGCCGGATCCATCACCGGCACGGCGTCCACGGCGCGCTGAAGCTCGGGGCTGCCCGGGGCGAAGCCCTCCAAGAGCACGATGGGATCGGCGGGGATCACGCTCACCGGCACGTTGAGGCGCAGGCGCAGGAGGTGCGCCGAGCGCTGGGCCGAGGTGATGACCGGGGGCAGGTGGCAGCGGTGGCGCGGCACCACCCGGCACACGGAGACCATGCCGGGGATGCCCTTGAGGGCGAGGGCGTCCAGGGGCTCCCAGGCGATCTCGCGCTGGTTGAGGCACTGGCGGGTGACGTCGGTGATCCACAGCTCGCCGGGCTTGCCCTCAGCGTTCACCCGGGCGGCGAGGTTCACGATGTCGCCGAGCACGTCGTCGCCGATCTCCTCCACGTCGCCTGTGGCCGCGGCGAGGCGAAGCTCTAGCTCATCCTCTAAGGCGGCCTGCTCCAAGATGGCCTGGCCCGCCAAGGCGGCCTCGGTGGCCGAGTCAAAACACAAGAGCAGGCCGTCGCCCATGCGGTTGACGACCCGGCCGCCGTGGGCGAGCACCTGGGGCTCGACGAGGCGCTCGTGGGCGACGACGAGCTGGCGCTGCTCCTCACGCCTGGAGTTGATCGACCGCGCGGTGTAGCCCACGAGGTCGGAGAACATCACCGTGCGCGTCGCCGTGCTCAACACCGCCTCGCCGTCAATCGTCGTGGCAAGGATACCGGAAAGAGGACAACGGATCGGGCGAGTCCGCCACGATCACGAATCTTCGCCGCCTAATCTTCGCCTTGGGGGCCGCGCAGGCCGACCAGCGTCGTCCCGGCGATGACAAGATCGCCGAGGTGCAGGGTGGCCTCGGTGTCGACACGCTCCAAGGGGCGATGATCGGAGAAGATGAAGGTGGGGCAGCGGGGGTGTAAGGACCGCAGGCGGTAGTGCCCGCCGCGCTCGACCTCGACGGCGGACTGCCGCCGACCGGCCAAGGCACGATCGAGGGTGAAGCCGCCTTCCCGGGCGCGGGCGGCGCGAGGGCCGGGGCACCAGCGGATGTTCTCTTGGCCCCGGCGGTCGGGCAACAAGAAGCCGGGGATCTGGGGTTCGCGGCCGATCTCGGTGACCTGGCCCACGGCGACGCCCATGGGGATGGGGGAGTCGTTGATGAACAGGCCGATGTAGGGCGCGTCTTGGAGGAGCACGAAGCGGTGGCTGCCGCCGGGGCCGCTGAGGCTCGCGCCGTTGGCCAAGGGCAAGGACTGGCCCGGGGCGAGGGGGCGGCCGTCTACGGACACCCCGGCGGCGATGGCGAGCACCTTCACGCCGGGCTGGCTCACCTCGACCCGCAAGACGGCCTGATCGCTGCGGTTCACCCAGCGGCGATCCGAGAGCAGGTCGTAGGTGTAGCCCGCGACCACGTCCGCCATGGGCACGGCGGGCAGGGCCAAGCCCGAGAGCACGAGGTCAACCTCGGTGTCGGACTTGTCGATGATGATCGTGTCGCGGTCGATCTTGTGGCTCGTCTCGGCGCGCACCTCATCAAAGGCGCGATCGACGGAGGCCGGGTGGCCAATGACGAGGCCGTGGCCGTTGGAGGTCCACTCCAGGCGGTCTGCGGGGCCGATGTGGTAGGCGCTGAGCCACAGCCGCGAGGGGTCGAGCACGGGGATGGAGTCCACGGCGCGCTTGAGCTCGACGCTGCCGGGGGCGAAGTTCTCAAACAGGATCACCGGGTCGGCGGGCATGGCGCCGAGGGGCTCGTTGCGCCGCACCCGGAGGAGGTTTGAGGACTTGAAGGCGTCGCGCACCTGGTTTGGCAGCCAGGCCTTGTGTTTGCCGACGACGCGGTAACACATCACCGGGCCGTGGATGCCCTTGAGGGTGACCTCACGCACGGGCTCCCAGGGGATCTCCGACTGGTTCATGCAGATGCGTGTGGACTCGGAGAACCAGCACTCGCCGGGGCCCGTGGCGCTGTTGATGCGAGAGGCGAGGTTCACCGCGTCGCCGAAGGCGTCGTTGGCGATCTCTTCGACGTCACCCGTGGCCGCGCTCACCCGAATCTGGAAGGTGTTCGCTGAAGCGACCTTCTCGATGATGTCCCGACCGGCCTGGGCGGCGTCGGTCGCGGAGTCAAAGAGGGCCATGAACGCGTCGCCAAGCTCTTTGACGACGCGCCCGCCGCGCTTCAGGAGGATGGGCTCCACCAGCCGCCGGTGCTCGTCGAGGAGGCGACGCAGCCCTTCACGGTCGATGTTTCCCGTCTTCTCGGTGTAGTTGACGAGGTCCGTGAAGACGACGGTCCTCGTTGCGGTGGCCAAAGGGCTCTCTCCTGACAATGTGGGAAGTGGACTCTACCAGAATCGTCGCGCCGTTGCTCTTGCCCCGCTGCGGACTCTGAATCAAGGCCCTGGAGCGAGGGATCACTGAAAAAAATGAGCGGCGGACGACGCTGGGATCCTCGGGCGCGCGGCGCGCGTGCGGCGCGCTCAGGTTAGGGGGTGCGCCCTCAAGGAGCCGCCGCATATGGTCCCCGATCCGGTTCGCTGTCGTTTCGCCCCTTCGCCTACGGGCCGCCTGCACGTCGGCGGCGCCCGCACCGCGCTGTTCAACCTGCTCTTCGCCCGGCGCACCGGCGGGACGATGATCCTGCGCATCGAAGACACGGACCAGCTCCGCTCAAGCCTCGCCTCCGAGCGCCTGATCTTTGAGGATCTGCGCTGGCTGGGCATCCACGCCGACGAGAGCCCCGAGCACGGCGGCGCGTTTGGCCCCTACCGCCAGTCCGAGCGCCTTCACCGCTACAAAGAGGTGGCCCAGGCGCTCATCGACGCTGGGCAGGCCTATGAGGCCTGGGAGTCGAACGAGGAGCTCGACGCCTTACGCAAGGCCGCCGAGGGCAGCGCCCAGGGCGCGCTCAAGTACCGCCGCCGGGTCTACACCGCAGAGCAGCTCGCCGAGTACCGCGCTGAGGGCCGCCTGCCCGTGGTGCGGCTCAAGGTGGCGGGCACCGGCCAGCGGTTTGTGGACCTCATCTTGGGTGAGGTCTCGGTGGCCGCTGAAGACCTGGAGGACTTCGTCATCCTCAAGGGCGACGGCTTCCCCACCTACCACTTCGCCGTGGTGGTGGACGACCACGACATGAACGTCACCCACGTGCTCCGCGCCCAAGAGCACCTGCTCAACACAACCAAACACCTCGCCATCTACCAGGCGCTGGGCTGGACCCCGCCCGAGCACGGGCACATGCCGCTCATCTTCTCGATGGAGGGCGGCAAGATGTCCAAACGGGACAAGGCGAAGACCGCCCGGGCGAAGTGCCTCGCCGATGGCCACAGCGCCGCGCGCTTGGCGGCGCTCACGGGGCTCGACGAGGCCCTGCTCGCCGACTTCTTGGCCAAGAAGACCGACGACGTGCAGATCGCCTTGGCCATCGGCGCGGCGCTCAAGCTGGAGCTGCCGGAGATCGACGTCGTAGACTTCCGCGCCGCCGGGTATCTCCCCGAGGCGCTGGTGAACTTCTTGGCGCTCCTTGGCTGGCGCGACGGCGAAGGGGAGGGGGATCGGGAGCTCTACACCCTCGATGAGCTGGGCGCGGTGTTCTCCCTGGAGCGGGTGGGCAAGACCGCCGCGCGGTTTGACCGCACAAAGCTCCAGCAGATGAACGGCCTGTACATCCGCCAGGCCTCCGACGAGCGCCTCTTGCGTGGCCTGCGCGAGTACGCCGCCATCAACGACACCCCCCTGGCCACGGCCTCCGACGACACCCTGCAGAGGCTCATCACGCTCTACAAAGAGCGGGCGACGACGCTTCGTGAGCTCGACCTCTCCGCGCGCTTCTTCTTCGAGCGCCCGACGGAGTGGGGCCCCGAGAAGCCCCTCAAGAAGCAGCTCCTCAACGGTCGGGGCCTGCCCAACCTCGCCGCCGCCCGAGACGCCCTCGCCGCCCAGGCCGACTGGAGCGAGGCGGCCTTGGAGGCGCTCGTTCATTCCCTCGCGGAGGCCCGCTGCGAGGGCAAGCTCGGCGAGATCGCCCAGCCCCTACGCATCGCCGTGAGCGGCGGGCCGGTGTCGCCGCCGCTGTTCGGGGTGCTCGCGCTGCTCGGCAAAGACGAGAGCTTGGCGCGGATCGACGCTTGCGCCGCGCGTTTTGGCGCCTCGGCCTGATCGCCTCCATCGGCAGGCGCCCCAAGGCGCCGCGCGTCGCCCTGGGGTTGACCTTGGGCGGCGCTTGGGGGAGAATCCTGCGGTCATCCTCATTGACGAGGCGTCATCCATGCCCCAGGAAAGGGACCCCGTGCGAGCAGACCCGGCCGCTGTTGACGAGAGCCTCTTCGCCCCCTCCATCGAGGGCGCCGATGAGCTGATCGCCGCCGCGTTGGCCTCGGTCGAGCAGCACCTCACCGCGGCGAAGCCAACCGCCGCGCTGCCCGCGCCTCCGCCGCCGTCTCCGGTCGAGCTCGACATCGACCTGCGCGCCTTCAACGACACGATCCCCCCCGACGACGGCGACGCCGAACAGGCCGTCAGCGCCCCCGATCCTGAGTGGATCGTCGGCGAAGAGCGCGCCCCCGCCGAGTCCCAAGGCCGCGCGCTCAAAGAGGCCCAGGCCCGCGTCGCCGAGCTTGAAGAGGAGCTGACCCACACCCGCGCCAAGCTCAAAGACGTGCGAGAGCGGGGGAACAAGCTCCATGTTCGCCATGAGCGCCTCAAGGAGCTCTACGAGCGGCTGCGCCAAGAGCACGACGCGCTCAACCTCGGCGCGGTGAACCAGGCCCGGGTGCTCGCCGAGCTGCGCACCTTGGCCCAGCGCCTTGAGGACGACCGCGAGCGCGCCAAAGGCCGCCACGGCCGCGAGCTCACCGACATGAAACGTTTCGGAAATGAGGCGTTCATCCGGGAGCTTCTGCCCGTGCTCGACCACTTAGAGCTCGCCTTCTCCCACCGGGAACAAGAGCCCCAACAGCTCGCCGAGGGCGTGCGCATCATCATCTCTCAGCTCCAGCACGTCTTAGAGCGCATCGGCCTCGCCCGGGTGGTCGGCGAGCGCGGCGAGCGCTTCGATCCCTCCTTCCACGAGGCGATCTCCTACAATGAGAGCGAAGGGCTGGAGTCCGGGCAGATCAGCGAGACGCACCAGGTGGGCTACACCCTGAACGGTCGCCTCATGCGCGCCGCTCGGGTGACCGTCGCGCGCTCGGCCCCGGCGGGGTCGTCCACAGCGCAGAGCCCCACGCCCAGCGACGAGTAGGGAACTCCCGGTCAAAGGCACGTCATCCTCAGTTTCTCGGCGAGTTATGCTCGCGCGACGCGGTCGGGATCGGCCGTTGGAGGCGGTCAGAAGATGTCCAAGATTATCGGCATAGACCTCGGCACCACAAACTCATGCGTGGCGATCCTTGAAGACGGTGAGCCCCTCGTCATCCCCAACGAGGAGGGCAGCCGCACCACCCCGTCCGTGGTGGCGTTCAACTCCGAGGGGGAGCGCCTCGTCGGCCAGACCGCCCGCCGCCAGGCCGTCACCAACGCCGAGCGCACCTTCTTCGCCGTGAAGCGCCTCATCGGCCGCCGCTTTGACGACGAGTCCATCGCCCACACCTCGGCGCTTGTGCCCTACCGCATCGTGGCGTCTGAGCGCGGCGACGCCTGGGTGGGCCTCGACGACCAGCGCCTGAGCCCGCCCCAGGTGAGCGCCATCGTCTTGGAGAAGATGAAGGCCAGCGCTGAGGCGTACTTGGGCGAGAAGGTTGATCGGGCGGTGATCACCGTCCCGGCCTACTTCAACGACTCCCAGCGCCAGGCCACCAAAGACGCCGCGCGCATCGCCGGGCTCACCTGCGAGCGCATCATCAACGAGCCCACGGCGGCGGCCTTGGCCTATGGCAAAGCGAGCCACGCCAACGGCCTCATCGCCGTGTTTGACCTCGGCGGCGGCACCTTCGACGTCTCGATCCTGCAGCTCGAAGACTCGGTGTTTGAGGTGCGCGCCACAAACGGCGACACCTTCTTGGGCGGAGAAGACTTCGACAACCGCATCGTCGAGGCCCTCATCGACGACTTCAAGGCCAAACACGGCATCGATCTGAGCGACGACGTCGTGGCGATGCAGCGCATCAAAGAGGCGTCCGAGAAGGCCAAACACGAGCTGTCCTCGTCGCCGTCTACGGAGATCACCCTGGCGTTCATCGCCACGGGCAAAGCCGGGCCGATTCACCTCACCTACCACATGACCCGGGCCGACCTGGAGAAGCTCGTCGGCGACCTCATCGACCGCTTAGAGGTGCCCTGTCGCGCCGCGATGGCCGACGCCGGGGTCACCGCCAAAGACATCCAGACGGTGCTGCTCGTCGGCGGCATGACGCGGATGCCCCGGGTGAAACAGAAGGTCCAGGAGATCTTCGGCAAGCCCCCCGAGGACGGCATCAACCCCGATGAGGTCGTCGCCGTCGGCGCGGCGATTCAGGGCTCGGTGCTCACCGGTGAGGTGAAAGACGTCCTGCTCCTCGACGTGACGCCGCTCACCCTGAGCTTGGAGGTCGCCGGAGGCCTGGTGGAGCCGATCATCGAGCGCAACTCGACGATCCCCTGCCGCAAGTCCAAGGTCTTCACCACGGCGCTGGACAACCAAGACATGGTGCGTGTGCACGTCGTCCAGGGTGAGCGGGAGATGGCTGAAGACAACAAGTCTTTGGGCCGCTTAGAGATGCACGGCATCCCGCCCGCGCCGCGCGGGATGCCCGAGATCGAGGTCACCTTCGAGATCGACGCCAACGGCATCCTCAAGATCCAGGCGAAGGATCTGGGCACGGGCAAAGCCCAGTCGATGCGGGTGGTCTCCAGCTCCGGCCTGTCCGATGACGACGTGAAGCAGATGCTGCAGGACGCCGCGCAGTACCGGGCTGAAGACTCCGAGCGTAAGCTCACCGCCGAGGCCAAAAACCAGCTTGAGGGCCTGATCTACACGACGCGCCGCTCGCTGAACGAGTACGGCGCCTCGCTCTCTCCTGAAGACCGCGCGGCCATCGTCGACGCCTTACGCGCGGCGGACGAGAGCCTCGACGGCTCGGGGCCTGAAGAGCTCCAGGCGAGCTACGAGAACCTCGCCGTCACCGCCCAGCGCCTCGCCGAGAGCATCTACGCCGCCGCCGCCGAGGCCATGGACGACGACGACTGGGAGGTTGACGACGAGGGCTGAGCCCCCCGCGGCTCCCCTCGACCTGGCCTTGAGCGCCCTCCCGACGACGGTGGAGGGCGCTCGGCCGACCCTAGGCCTGGAGATCCTGACAGGTCTCAGGACAGCGTTGTTGCGCGCTCGCGACAATCCGACCGTTCTGAACGGTGGGTGCCCCGAGGCGCCCTGTTTTGCCTTCAGAATTTGTCTTCTTGGCGGGTTCGCGGCGAGCGCTCGGCCCCAGGTCGGGGTGTAGACCTCAAAGTTGTTGAAAAGATACAAACTGTGTACATGCGTAAACCTGCATTAGTCCGCGTGAAATTCTTGTGTAATGCAGCGCGTCTCTCCAAAGTGTATACATTGTATGAACAAGAACGAACCACCCGGAAGGCTCCATGACGAACCAAGAAGTGTGCACTCAGCTCCACAAACTTAGCCCCGAGGTTGAGGTAGTCGCCCTGGTCGGGCCCAGCGGCGAGCTGGAGGGCTATGTCGGACCCGCCGAAGTGGAGGCCATCGTGGGCCCGATGCTCACGCCGCTGTTCACCCTCGCCGACCGCGCTGGGCAAGAGCTGGGCCGGGGGGCGCTCAACCTGCTGATCACCGAGGGCAGCCGTGGGCTCGTCGTCGCCCATGACCTCGGCGGCGGGCGGGCCTTGGCCCTCGTCGTGCGGCCTGGGGCGGCCTTGGGCCTGCTCTTGGACGACCTGCGCGCCGCCGCCGACCAGCTCAACCGCCTCGCGGCCTGAAAGGGGGGACGAACCATGGACACCCTCACCCTCAGCCTCAGCGCCGCTGGCCTGCTCACCGTGGGCCTCGTGACCTGCGCGGTGTACGCCCGGAGCCTCGCCGAGCGCCTGCATGGCCTGCAGACCCGCCACGCCGACCACCTCGCCGAGATGGATCAGGTTCAAGCCCAGCTTCGGGAGGAGCTGCGCCGGGGAGACGACCTTCAGGCCGCGCTCTCGGGCCTCGTCGACCGCAACCGCGACATCTCTAGCCGCGCCGACCGGGAGGCCGCCGCCCGGTCCCAGCTAGAGGGCGCCCTACAGAACGCCACCGCCGCCCACGACAAACGCGCCCGGGCCCTGGAGACCCAGCAGCAGCTCAGCGAGCGCGCGTCCCGGGAGCAGGCCGAGCAGCTTGAGCTCGCCCGGCGGCACCTGCGGGTGGCTTCGGCGACCTTGGCGGCCTTGGGGGTGCCCCCGATGGATCAGGTGTGGAGCCCCGTCGCGGCGACGGCGCGCCCGGCGTCTCGGGCGGCGATCCGTGGGCTGGTGCTCGACGGCCAGGCCCTCGCCGTCTGCGTCGCCGACCCCCGGGGCCTGCCGCTGCTCCAGGCCGGAGAGCCCGACCGCGCCCAGAGCCTCGCCGCCTGCTCGGCGGCCCTCAACACCCTTGAGGCGCCGATTGGGGAGCTCTTCGGGGCGCCCATGGCCTCGCTCACGGTCACCACGCCGACCCGGGCCATCCACCGCCTCGCCTTGCCCGTGGGCGCCTTGCGCCTGTGCCTGGAGGGCCCCGAGGCCATGCCGGAGCTGGCGATGCGCCTCGCCGGGGCGAAGGTCTGCGGCCAGCCTGGCCTGAGCCCCGAGCGCCTGCGGCTCAGCGAGGGCCCGGTCTGGGGCGAGCCCATCGACGGGGATCCGGCTTTGCTCGACTGGGCCCGGGGCCAAGGCGCCTCGGCGGCGTGGGTGCTCGACGCCCAAGAGCGCCCGCTGCTCAGCACCGTGCAGCCCGTGAGCCCACCCCGGGGCCTACGCGCCGCCTTGGCGCCGATCTTGGCCCGGGCGCTCCGCGACGATCAGGCCCTGGACCGCGTGGAGCTGCTCGCCTGCGCCGATGACGGCCGCTGCTTGGGCCTGAGGCTCAGCGAAGACCGCCTCGACGCGCCGCTCATCGTCGCGCTCAGCGCCACCCGCCTCGCGCCTGGGGCCTTGGACAGCCTCGACGCCGCCGTGCGCTGGCGCCTCAACACCACCGCTCTTCACACCTCCGCCGCCGCTGGAGCCGCACGATGATCACCCACCCGTCTATGACTGACGACCTGAACCAACGCCTGCGGGAGATGATGGACGAGGCCGTCGAGGAGCGGTCCAGGATCAACCGCCGCATCCGCAGCCTGCGGGAGCTGCTCAGCGCCGTGGAGCGCGGCGAGGCCTTAGAGCCCGACATCGAGCTCGCGGCCCTGCTGACGAGCGCCCAGCGCCCCGCCGTGCGCCTCGTCGAGCCACCCCAGGAGCCCCTGCGCCCGGCGCTCATCTACCCCACGGGCTCGGGCCTCGTCACTCGCTTAGGCGCCGGCCTGCCCGGCGGGATGCTCTCGCCGGTGCCCGCGCCGCCGCCCGCCGCCGTGGTCACCCCGCCCTCTGTGGACGTGGGCCGCCTGGGCCGCATGAGCCCTGAAGAGCTCGACGGCCTGGCCTTCGGTGTGGTCACCCTCGACCACCGCGGCCGGGTGATCGAGTACAACGACACCGAGTCCCGCCTCGCGGGCGTGCCCAAAGAGCAGGTCATCGGCCGCAACTTCTTCACCGACATCGCGCCGTGCAGCCGCGTGAAAGAGTTTGAGGGCCGCTACCAAGACTTCGCCTCGGGCCGCTCGCGCCTGGGCATGGAGTCCTTCGAGTTCGTCTTCCACTTCAGCCACGGGGCCCAGCGGGTGCTGATCCTGTTCAGCCCGGCGCGGCTGCGCGGCCAGTTCTTCGTGTCGATGATTCGGCGGTGAAGCAAAAAAGAGGCCTCGGAGGGGGTAAACCTCCGAGGCCCGTGGTCACCGCTTCTTCGGCGGGTGATGGCGACCGTGGTTGCATGGGGCACATGCTAACTGCAGGTTTGTCAGCTTGTTCGAACCACCTTCACACCTGGGTATGATGTGGTCGATGGTGAGCTGTTTCTTGGGGAAAATCTGCCAACAGAGTCGGCAGATTGGACCATCACGTCTGAGGAGCATTCTCTTCAGCCATCTTCTCATCTCTGGGGGAATACGCACAAGACCTCCGGCTGGAGGTGCTTGAGCCCATGGGCCTGTCGAACGAGTAGACGTCGAGAGCAGGGACCACATCAGAGCGGCTCATGCCGCACCTCCAAGTGTTCGGGATCCGCCGCTCAACAGGAGACGGCGGGACGAACACCGAAGGCGATGTGCGGATGACTCACGTTTAGCCAGCCGCACACCACATCCGATGGCCAGCGGAGGTGCCGGTTGGCGCCCTCCTCACCCCGCCCCGCCGCCGCCAGCATGGTTCTCATGATGACGACGTCGAGCACGACGTGAAGAGGCACGCGCCTAGCACATCCGCTGACAATTTGGAGTGTAGCCGAATCCCGATTGGATCGGCAGCTTGCCCTCGATCTCTCCGCTTTCACCCTTGGAAAGGGCCAACTGACCACCGCCCCATCGGTGCCACCGCCCCATCGGTGTTTCTGCGCACCGGCGGGGCGGTGCTCGTTGGGGGGAGCCGCGTTGGGCAGGCGCGAGCGGGGGCTGACAGCTTGGCACGCGCTTTGCTAAAGGGGGAGTGACCCAACAATCTCCCCACCACCTCGGAGCCTCCTGTGCCTGACCAGACCGTGAAGATCGGAATCGACGAGCCCAGCCGCCTGCAGATCGTCGAGGGCCTCTCTCGCCTGCTCGCCGACACCTACACCCTCGCGCTCAAGACCCACAACTTCCACTGGAACGTGACCGGGCCCCAGTTCAACAGCCTGCACGTCATGTTTATGGGCCAGTACACTGAGCTCTACCTCGCCGCGGATCTCATCGCGGAGCGGATCCGCGCCCTGGGCGCCTTCGCGCCGGGCACCTACGCCGAATACGCTCGCCTGGGCCGCGTGAAGGACGCCCAAGGCGTGCCCACGGCCAGCGACATGGTGCGTGAGCTGCTCGACGGCCACGAGACCACGGCCCGCACCGCCCGGGAGACCTTGCCCCTCACCGAGGACGCCCGGGATCAGGTCAGCGCCGACCTGCTCACCCAGCGGCTTCAAGTGCATGAGAAGACGGCGTGGATGCTGCGCAGCGTGCTCGGCTGAGAGGTGTGAACGTGTTCATTGAACGCGTTCATTGAGCTTTAGTTCATGTAGCCCAGGGCCTTGAGCCGCTCCTCTTGGGCGGCGTCGAGGGTGGGGGCCGCGCCCTGGTTCGGGACGTGGCCTTCGCTCCAGGCCCGCGCCCGGTCCTCTAAGCGGGGGTTGGGCTCGGCGAGGGGGCGCAGCTCTTGGGGGTCGGCGCGGAGGTCGTAGCGTTCGCTCGGGCCCCCCTCGGTCAAGATGAGCTTCTCGCCGCTCAGAACGAAGGACCGGCGCACGCGGTCGAAGCGCTCCTTGAGGGCGGGCACGCCGAGATCGCGGTGGCGGGCGTAATAGAGCTCGCTCACCTGGAGGTCCGTCGTCGGGGGCTCGTCGGAGAGCGGCGGCAGGCCCAAGGCCGCCAAGATCAGCTCGGGCACGTCGTGGGTCTGGATCGGCGCGGGGTTCGGCCCGGGGGTGAAGCCGGGGCCTCGCACCATCAGCGGCACCCGCAGGACCTGGTCGTAGAGGTCTTTGGAGTGCTCCAAGAGCCGGTGCTCCCCCAAAAACTCGCCGTGATCCGAGAGGATCACGACGTAGTCTTCAGGGCCCACGCCCAAGCTCGGCAGAGAGTCCAACAAGGCGCCGACCTGGGCGTCAACAAAACGCACCTCGGCGTTGTAGGCCTCCTCCCAGGTCTCACGCTCGGCCTTTGTGGCGTCGCGTTTGTTGGACTGGATGGCGATGCGGGAGCGGTTCCAGCGGCCCTTCTTCGCCTTGGGCCACAGCTTCGCGCCGGGCAAAAACTGGGCGTCGATGCGCTCGGGGTGGGCGGTGTAGCCCTCGCGGGGCACCCAGGGCGTGTGGGTGTCCATGTAGTTGAGGAACAAGAACAGGGGCCGCGCCGCTTGGGCCTCGGGCTTGTTCCACCGGGCCAAGGTGGCCTGGGCGAGGCCGGTGATGCGGTCGCCTTGGGCGTAGCCGAGCTCATGCCCCGCGCTCAGGCCCTCGCACATCCACAGCTCAAAACCACGGGCCAAGCCCCAGATCGAGTCCAAGAAGGCCCGGTTGGCGGCGATGCCGACGCTGCCCCACCCGGCCTCGGTGAGCCGCTCGGCGAGGGTCGGCACGCCCTCGGAGAGCGCGTAGGCCTTTGTGGCCGCGTCCGCCGGGCTGCCGTGGCCGCCGTGCTCCATCGGGAACTCCCCGGTGAACAGGCTGCCGTGGGAGGGCAAGGTCCAGCTCCCCGTGGCGCGCATCGACGTGTACACCGTGGCCGTCTCGGCGAACTTGTTGAGGTTCGGGGCCAGGCTTGCATCGCCGCCATAGGCCGCGAGGCGGTCGGCGCGGAAGGTATCGAGCACGATGACCACGACGTCGGGCCCACGGCTGAGCCCGGCGGCGGGCGCGGCGAGCATCGGCTTGAGGCCACGGTCTAAGGTGAAGATGTCGCGCTGCAGCGCCCGGGTCTCTAGGCGAACGGGCAGGGGCACCTCCCGTCGGGGGCCCTTGTCGCAGCCGAGGCCAAGGGTGAGCGAGAGGGTGAACAAGAGGGGCGTCATGGGGCGCTCACGGCGTCGAGGAGGGCGCGCAGGGCGGGATCGTCGCCGTCGTGGCAACGTTCGCCTTGGGCCTCAAACACGCAGAGGACGGGGCGGCCGGTCTCATCCACGATGAGCTTGCGGCTGCCTTGGGTGACCGCGCGCTGGTGGGGTGAGGGGCCGCTCACCCGGCCGGTGACGTCTTCAGGGAGGCGGCCGAGGCGCTCGGCGAAGAGCGCGGCGGGGGTGGCGGACTCGGCGGCGGCGACGCGGCTTGGCGGCAGGGGCGGCAGGCCGAGGGCGCTCAGGAGCCAAGCCGCCAAAGCGCGGGTCGAGAAGGGGGAGCTCACCGCGCCGGGGGTCACGCCGGGGCCCGACACCAAGAGCGGCACCCGCAGGGAGCCTTCGCCCAAGGAGCGGCCGTCGCCGAGCGCGCCGTCTTCGCCCAAGGCCTGCCCCATGGCGCCGACGATGATCACGTAGTCATCAGCGTCGACGCCGAGGCTCGGCAGGCGTTGGAGCAAGGCGCCGAGGGTCTCGTCGAGGTAACGAAGCTCGGCGGAGACGGCGGCGCGCCAGGCGAGGCGGTGCTCGGGCTCGGCGAGCTCCTCCCCGTTGAGCAGGCCCAACCGCAGGGCCTCAAACCCCCGGCGCCGGCGG
>JAKLKE010000028.1:0-9596 GCA_023150775.1 Myxococcota bacterium | reverse complement strand
AGGGGCATCACCTGGGGCAAGAGCAGGTCGGCGTCGGCGACGTAGGGGCCGCGCGGCGCCCAAGGCAGGAGCGGGTCATCCAGGCTCACCTGCAAAAACATCGGCGCCTGACGGGGCCAGGCCAGGGTGGACTCCACCAGGGGGACCATTCGTTCGGCGGACTGGTAGGGCAGGCGGTCGTTCGCCTCGTTGAGCCCGGCGCCAAAACGTAGGTCAAAGCCTCGGTCTTGCCCGGCGGGGCGCTCACCACGGCTCGCGGTGAGCTGGATCGTGTGGTAGCCGGCGTCGCCGAGGCGCTGGGCCAAGGTCTCCACCGAGGCGGGGGAGGCTCGGGTGAGCCCGGCGGCCTCGCGGTAGAGCCCATGCTCGCTGGGCAAGAGCCCGGTGAGCAGCGTCATCAAGGCCGGAGCGGGCTCTACGGCGGCGGCGCGGGCGTTCGTGTAGTGCGCGGCGCCTTCAGCCCAGGCGCTCACCGCCGGGGTGGACTCGTCCCAGAGCTCGGCCATGGCGCCGTTCACGACGATGAGCACCACGTCGGGGCCGGGCGCTGGCGGCTTCACAGGCAGCTCACGCAGCCGAAGGCGCAGGGCGGCGAGGTCTTCAGCGATCATCGCCTCGTCGGAGAGCACCTCGACGGCGCCGGTCGGGGCGATCCGGTTCACCCAGGCCGTGTAGCCCAGGTGCGAGGCGCCGAGGAGCGCGGCGGCGATGAACAAGCGGTCGTGGCGTCGCACGCCGACTGCTAACCCAGGCGGGCTCAGAACACCCGCTCGGCGAAGCGCACGCCCATCGCCCGGGCGGCGCTGGCCACGGCGCCGATGAGGTTGGGCTCGTCCGCCTCGTCCGCGCGGTCTCGGGCGTCGGAGAGCCAGCGGGCGGCCTCTTGGGGGCTGGTTCGGGCGAGGCAGAGCCGGGCGAGGACCTGCTCGCGGATCCCGTGGGGCAAGGCGTCGGCCTCCTCCAGCGCGCGGCGGGCGAGGGGAACATCGGGGCGGTTGTGCTCAGCGGCCTGGTTCGCCTTGCGGATCAGCGCCATCACCCGCTCTTGGGGGCTCTGGGCGGCGGCGAGCAGGCTCTCTAAGCTCGCCTCCAAGAGCGCGGCCTCCTCCGCGGCGAGGCGGGTCTGTTCACTCTTGTGGGCCAAGGCCGCGTAGATCGCCTGGTTGAGCCCACGGAGCTGGGTGACCCCCTCGGCGTCTCCCAGGGCCCGCGCCGCGCGCAGCGCCAGCACGAGGGTCTCTTTGGCCCGGTCGAGCTGGCCCAAGCCGAGGAGGGCCTGGGCGCGCATCCCCAAGGCCCGGGCGCGGGCGGGCTCGGGCAAGGAGTCGCCCATCAGCACGACGTCGAGGATGAACAGCGCCTCGCCGAAGCGCTCCTCACGCAGCGCCTCGACGGGCTCATCCAGAGGCGACCAGGCGTCGTCGTCCTCCACGGCTCAGCCCTTGAGCGCCTGGAGCGCCAGCCGCGCGGCCTCGGCCTCGATGGGGCCGGGGACCGTCATCTCGCCGGGGCTGAGGCGGCCTTGGCGCACGATCCACTCCATCGTGAGGCCGAGCACGGCGAAGTGCAGCAGCACCGGCTCCGGGGAGCCCGCGTTCATCACGATGTTGAGCGGGTGACCGCCGCCGAGGACCGTGAGCCAGGGGCCCTTGGGCAGCTTGAGGCGCACGCAGCGCGGGCCGAGCTCATCGGCGCTCTCGGCGTGCTCCCGCAGGGCCTTCACGGCGATCTCGTCGCCGCCGTGGCCGGCGTTCACCAAGACCGCGCCGTTCTTGGCGAAGCGGAGCTGATCCAGGGTGAGGGCGTTGGGCACACCCGTGGCGGTGACGATGATCTCCGCGCGGCTCAGGGCCTCCTCGATAGGCGCCGTCGAGTAGCCGTCGTAGTGCGCGATGAGGCTCTGCACCGGGTCACGCTCGATGACGGCGACGACCGCGCCCAGGGCCTTCGCGTAGGCGGCGATGCCTTGGCCCACGGGGCCATAGCCGATCACCAGCACCCGGCGCCCGCTCACCTGCAGGCCCGTGACCTGGGTGACCGAGGGCCACAGCCCCGCGCCGACGCCGTGGCGGTTCTCGACGTGGCCCTTGAGCTTGCCGTCGTTGATGTTCACCACGCCGAAGGGCACGTCTACGTCGCGCAGGCGGTTGATGCCGGTGCGGGTGATCTCCACGGCGCCGATCAGGCCCTCGGCGAGATCGGGGCGGCGGCGCACGAGGGTGTCGAGGAGCTCAAAGCCCACGTCGGCGATGAGGTGCGGGCGGCTCTCTAAGGCCGCGAGGTGGGGGTTCACCATGTCGCCGCCGGTGTGGACCTCAACGCCCTCTTCGCGGAGCAGGGCGACCACGTCAAGATCCGTCGTCGCCGCGTTCGCCGCGCTCACGACCCACTCGCCGCCGCCCAAGGTCAGCTCCCGCATCAAGGCCGCGGTGAGCGTGGTGAGGTGGGCGTTGATCGCCACCCGCATCCCCTGAAACGGGCGCTGCTTCGCCCAGCGGGTGCCCAACAGCGGCATGAGGGGGAAGAAGGTGTTCATGCGCGCCACTTCGGCGGCGGCGCGGGTGCTGCGGGGTTCCATGGTGCCTCCAGGGCCCGACAGGGCCGTCAACTTGAACGGTATCTTAACCTACATCGCCGGGTGCGCCTCTCGCCGTCCGCGCGTTGATTGACAGGCGGCAGGCCCCCCGTCATATTGCCCCACCTCTCTGTAGCTACACCCCCCAAAGAACTGGAGCGCGGCGATGTCCGACAACTTCAAGGTCGCAGACCTCTCTCTCGCTGAAGCCGGCAAGCTCAAGATTGAGTGGGCCGAGGCCCGTATGCCCGTCCTGATGGCCCTTCGCGAGAAGTACCGCCAGACCAAGCCCCTGGCGGGTCACCGCGTCGCGGGCTGCCTGCACGTCACCAAAGAGACGGCGGTGCTCATCCGCACGCTGATCGCGGCGGGCGCCGAGGTGAGCTGGTCGGGCTGCAACCCGCTCTCCACCTCGGACGAGATCGCCGCGGCCCTGGCCGCCGAGGGCTGCTCGATCTACGCCTGGCACGGCCTGAGCGTCGAGGAGTTCTACTGGTGCATCGACCGCACGCTGGACTTCAAGCCCACCCTCACCTTGGACGACGGCGCGGACCTCATCACCCGCCTGCACACCAAGCACCAAGATCTCATTCAGTACGTCGTCGGCGGCACTGAAGAGACGACGACCGGCGTTCACCGCCTGCGCTCGATGGCGAAGGCCGGCGCGCTCAAGTACCCCGTCTTGGCCATCAACGACGCCGAGACGAAGTGGGACTTCGACAACGTCTACGGCACCGGCCAGTCCTCCCTCGACGGCATCCTGCGCGCCACCTCGGTGCTCATCGCCGCCAAAAACTTCGTCGTCGCGGGCTACGGCCACTGCGGCCGCGGCGTCGCCATGCGCGCCCAGGGCCTCGGCGCCCACGTCGCGATCACCGAGGTCAAGCCCACCCAGGCGCTCAAGGCCACCCTGGAGGGCATCCGCGTCATGAAGATGGACGAGGCCGCGGGCTGGGGCGACATCTTCATCACCGCCACGGGCATGAAGGACATCATCGCCGGCGACCACTTCGACAAGATGAAAGACGGCGCGATCCTCTGCAACACCGGCCACTACGACTGCGAGATCAACCTCGGTCACTTGGAGGCCAAGTCCAAGTCCAAGCGCACGATCCGCGACAACTGCGAGGAGTACCTCCAGCACGACGGCCGCCGCATCTACGTCATCGGCCAGGGCCGCCTGGTGAACCTCGCCGCCGCCGAGGGCCACCCCTCGGAGGTGATGGACATGAGCTTCGCCAACCAGTTCTTGGGCATGGTGTTCATGGCCGAGAACGGCAAGGGCCTTGAGGGCAAGGTGTACGACATCCCGCCCGAGCAAGACCAAGACCTCGCCCGCATCAAGCTCGCCACGATGGGCCTCGCCATCGACAGCCTGACGCCGGAGCAGGTCGCCTACGCCGACAACTACCTCGAAGGGACTTGATCCCTTCGCTGGGTCGAGTCAGCGCCCGCGCAGATTGAGCGGCGAAGACGCGCGGCGGTGAATATGCTTGGTGTCCCACGGCCCCCCCGAGGTACCCCATGCGTGTTCAGCGCCGCGTGTTCTTGTCTGGACTCACCGCGGCCGCGCTGCTGCCGGCCTGCGCCACGGACAAGGCGCCGTCTGACAGCGACACCGCCGCCCCCCCCGAGGCCGCCCCCGACCGCGCGCCGGAGCCCGCTCCTTGGGTCGCGGATGGGGTCGTAGACCTCACGGCCTTCCCCCGCGGCGTCTGGGTGGGCGACCCGACCGAGACGAGCGCCGTGCTCACCAGCCGCACCGCCGAGGCGGGTGTCAGCCTCGTGTTGATGGTCGCTGAGGGCGACAGCGGCTGGGTCGAGGCCCAGCGCCAAGACGGCCTCACGCCCGACGCCGACGGCTTCCTCCGCCTGGAGCTGGCGGGGCTCACCGCGGACACGGCCTACTCCGTCGTGCTCCTGAGCGCTGATGGCGCCCGCCGGGCCGAGGTCACCCGCTTTCGCACCGCCCCCGGGCTCACCGCGGCCTCCCGCAAGCTGCGCTTGGGCGCGACGAGCTGTATGGGCGGCTCAAGCCCGGATCTGCTGAACCTCGGCTTCGTCAAACAAGAGGCCTTAGACCTCTTCTTCTTCTTGGGCGACTTCGTCTACGCCGACGGCAGCAAGACCCCCGACGACTACCGCGCCCACTACGACCGCACCATGGCCCGGCCCACGGTGCAGGGCGTGGCCGCGGGCAGCGCCGTGGTGGCGATCTGGGACGACCACGAGGTCAACAACAACTGGTACTTCGACGTGAACGTCACCGAAGATCAGTACCAGAGCGCCCTTCAGGTCTACCGCGAGAGCCTGCCCCAGCGCGAGGGCCCGAGCGGCGGCCTGTGGCGGGCGCTGCGGTTTGGCCCCGATCTGGAGGTGTTCGTGCTCGACTGCCGCAGCGAGCGTGAGCCCGACGCCCCCAAGATCATGTCCGACGCCCAGCTCGCCTGGGCGATCGACGCCGTCAAGGCGAGCGACGCGCGGTTTAAGCTCATCCTCACGAGCGTCCACATCACCGACCACAGCCCGCTGTTTGGCACCTTGGAGGCCAAAGATCGTTGGCAGGGCTACGAGGAGCAGCGCCTGGCCTTGCTCGACGGGGTCACGGGCGTTGAGGGGGTGCTGTTCATCACCGGGGACATGCACTACGCCGGCGTGCAGGTGCCCAGCGACGCCGGGGTGCCCGGCGCCGACCGCCTGGAGATCATGGCCGGGCCTTCAGGCAGCCGCATCAACGAGCTCGTCGCGTTCTTTGAGCCCCACGAACGTTACCCCCTGCTCATCGCGGCCTGGTGCTGGGCGCTCATCGAGCTGGACCCAGGCACCGGTGAGGTCTATGTTCAGTTCATCGGTGATGACGGCGCGATCGTCGGCGAGTTTCGCGCGGCCCTTTAGGCGCGGCGGGTAGCGACTCTCAGGCCTCGTGGTGTCTCTTGAGATGAGCGGGGCGATTGGCCCCTTCGGAGACCTCCTCATGAAAACCAACATCCCCCTGATCGCCCTCTTCGCCGTGGCCCTGCCGGGCTGCGTCATTCAGGTCCACTCCGCCGAGGACACCCGCGCGCTGGACGAGGCCATCACGGCGGTCTCTCTGGACGTTGACTCCGGCGGCGTGACCGTCTCGGCCTCCCCCGACGACACCCTGACCGTGTACCGCCGCGCCGAGTGGTCGGCGGTGCCGCCGGAGATGTCTTTGGAGGTGGTGGACGGCGTGTTGACCCTCACCTCGTCCTGCACGGCGGGTCAGGTCATCTGCCGCGCTGAGCACGAGCTGCAGCTCCCCGCGGGCCTCCGCATCGACGGCGTGGTGGGCTCTGGCGGCTTCATCGCCGAGGGCTTCATCGGCGACCTCAACCTCAACATCGGCTCTGGCGGCGCGGTGCTGGAGGACGGCGAGGGCGCGCTCACCTTAGAGATCGGCTCCGGCGGCGTGGTCGTCGATGGCCACCGCGGCGACATCACCGTTGATGTCAGCTCCGGCGGCGCCGTGCTCTCCGAGGTCACCGGCGAGTTGGCCCTCTTCGTCTCCTCCGGCGGCGTCGTCGCCGACGGCCTCACCTCGTCCAGCGTGCTCGCCGACGTCAGCTCCGGCGGCCTCAGCCTCGACTTCGACGCCCGCCCCACGCTCATCGACGGCTCGGTGAGCTCCGGCGGCGCCCAGGTCGAGGTGCCCGCAGGCGCCTACCGCTTAGAGCTGAGCGCCGACAGCGGCGGCGTCAGCGTCGATGGTGTACAAGACGACCCGGAGAGCGAAGACGTGATCCGCCTGAGCGTGTCCAGCGGGGGGATCAGCTTGGAGGGGGATGACGACGACCGGTGAGCCGGGGGTGGCGACGGGGCTCAGGCCGTGAAGTGCACGAGCCAGCCGTAGGAGCGCTCTTTGACGCCGACGAGCACCCGCCGCGCCTTCTGGGTGGCCGCGCGAGGGTCCTCCCCGTTGAGGTAGGCCTGGTGCCAGATGGGGGTCGCGCGGCGGCAGTCGTCGATGTAGGCGAGGTTGGACCAGCCGAGCACGTTCGGGGCGCCCGCACCGATGATTTGCTGGGCGACCCCCCGCCAGAGGAGCGCGCCGGGGACCTCACCCTCGGGCAAGGTGCGCAGGCCGCTGTTGCACACGCTGAGCAGGCAGGCCGTGCGCACGTTTCCTTGCATGAGGTTGCCGAGCTGCTCGGCATCGAGGGTCTCGCCGGGGCCTTGTCCAGTCGGAACGCCCAGAAACACCTTCTCGCGGTCGCCGTGGGTGATGAAGTGTACGACGTCCCACACCGCGGAGAAGAAGGTGAGCTGAAGCTGCTCCTCGGCGGTAAACTCCAGCACGGTGACCTGGTGGCCTTTGGCCTCCCAGAGCGCCTTCACGGCGTCCAGCTCACGACGGCCCCGCTCTTCGCCGAGCACGAGCAATAGCTTCTTCTCGCCAGGGTCGGGCGGGGTGGGCAAGGCCGCGAAGGTGAACGGCCGGGTGATGAACACCCCCGGGAGCGTGCTCAGCACCCGATGCGGCGCGCTCGGCTCTCGCAGAAGCTCCCACGAGTAGTGGGCGTGTTTCTCGGAGTTCGCGAAGTCTAAACGAAGCTCAAACGGGCGGTTGAGGCGGGTGGCGGCGTCACGGGCCTTTCCGAGCTGCTCCTGAATGTTGGGCCGAATGAGCGCTTGGGTCAGCGTGTGTCCCAGCGCGTCGACGGCCTTGGCGAGCTCTTCAGCGGTGCCCGCCTTGGTCAACGACCACACCCGCGCCTGGGCGGCGTCTACCTCGGGCAGCTCCGTCGGGAGGACGTCTTCGCCACGTTGGGGCTTGCCTTCGCTGAGCCAGGTCGCCTCGACGTGGCCGGAGATGATCCGTAAGGTGAGCTGAAGCGGGGAGCTGTCTTTTGTGGCCGTCAGCGTCGGGGGGGCGATGGGCGCCGATGCTTGTTGAGCCTCGGGCGCTGTGCCGCTGGTGAGCCCGGCGTTGATGGCGGTGGCCAAGGCGGAGATCTCCGCGGCGCGACCCGGGCGTTCGTTCGCCAACTCCTGAAACAGCCGCTTGCCCATCTCGTTCGCCAGCAGATAGCCGTTCATCTCCAGGCGCTGCACCACCTCAAAGAAGTACTGGGCGGCCGTTGTGTACTGGTGTGGCGGCAAGCTGCCCACGAACCTCTGGCCGAAGAGCCCGAAGAGGAACATGTGAAGCTGGGCGGGGCTGAAGCAGGAGCCGAGGAGCTCCTCTAAGGCGCGGAGCTGGGAGGGAGACGCCAACGGGAACCTCACGAGTGCAGGTCAGCGACCTTACTCTACCAAAAAGGCCCCTGTCAACGCTCAAGAACGTGTTTTTCTACGCTCCCAACTAAACCTCGTCCAAGAATCACAAACCCCCGTCCCCACGCCATTTACCCCGACAAACCTCACTCCCCGCCCTCACTCCCCGACCACCGGCAGCCCCCTCGCTTCCACCGCCGTCGCGCTCGCCGCTCTGTTTGGGTAGTCGATGAACAGGTGCAGCTCGCCGAGCACGTCCATGCCCAAGAGCCCCGGGGCGAAGGGGCCTCGATCGCGGTGGATCACGTCGATGGGGCTCGTCTGCACGGGGCCGAACAACACCTCGTCGACGTGGTGAATCTGTAGGGTGCGGGTGCTCGTGTTGCTGCTGCCGGTGCCGCGCCACACGCCGGGCTGCTCGCGGGTGAGCGGCAGGCCGAGGCGCTCGGCGTCGAGGTAGGTGCCCGCGGCGCCGTAGTCGAGGATGAGCCAGGTCTCTCGGCCGTCTAAGGTCGCCGGGGCCATCAGCCGGGGCCCGAAGAGGCCCTCGCGGCGCAGACGAGTGGGCTCGGTGAGGGGGAGGCTGCCCGGCTCGTGCAGGCGCAGCACCCCGGCGGCGGGATCGACCTCGACGATGAACTGGCGTAGGACGTTTGTGCCCAGAACCCCGGTGACGGTGTAGCCGGGGCCCGCGGGGATCGACGAGGTGCCGGGGAGGTCACGCACAGCGCAGCGGGTCTTGTGTACGGTGTGGCCGCCGAGCTCAAGGTCGGGCAGGGTGGCGGCCTGCAGTCGCACGGTGCCCAGCTCGCCCCGGGTGGTGGCGAGGGTCTTGCGGGTGGGCACACCCTCCGCTGCCAGGGCGGCCGCGTCGCAGGTGGTGTGGGAGTAGCCGGTGTCGAAGAACCAGAGCTGCTCGCCCATGCTGCCGGTCTGAATGAGCACATACAGGCGGCTGCGGTCTTCAGGGAGCTGCACCAGCGGCAGCTCGATCGGCGCCGCGCCGTAGGTCACCCGGGGCGTGGGGTAAGGCGGCAGGTGGTGGCAGGCCCCGAGGAGGGGCAACACGACGGCGACGAGCTGGCGGAGAGAGGGCACGCGGGCATGGTACACCGAGCCGGGCGCCCCAGACAAAGGCGCCTCAGACAAAGACGCCCCGAGGAGCGGGCTCCCCAGGGCGTCTGTCTAGGTTGGCCGAGGCTCAGGCGAGGCGCGGGGCGTTGCTCGCCTTGGGCGCGTCGTCCTCCTCAGGGGCGGGAACACGCTCAAAGGTGATGTCGTCGCCCTCCAGATCCACCTTGATCGTGTCGCCTGGCCCGTAGCCCCCGGCGACGATGGCCTTGGACATGGGGTTGAGCAGGTAGTTCTGGATGGCGCGTTTGAGCGGCCGGGCGCCATACGCCGGATCAAAGCCCGCGTCGGCCAGAGCGGTGGCCGCCTGGGGCGTGATCGTGATGTGCAGCTCCCGAGGGGCGAGCAGCTTCTCGACCCGCTTGAGCTGGATCTTGAGGATGTGATCCATGTCGCCGCGGTTCAGCGCATCAAACACGATGATGTCGTCGATGCGGTTGAGGAACTCCGGGCGGAACTCCTTGCGCAAGGCGTCCATCACCGCGCTCACGGCCTTCTCACGCTCGCCCTGGTGCTCAAACAGATACCGCGAGCCGATGTTTGAGGTCATGATGAGCACGACGTTCTTGAAGTCCACCGTGCGGCCTTTGCCGTCGGTGAGACGCCCATCGTCCAACACCTGCAAGAGCGTGTTGAACACGTCTGGGTGCGCCTT
>JAKLKE010000289.1 GCA_023150775.1 Myxococcota bacterium | reverse complement strand
AACTATGCCAGTCTTGGGCGAGAGGATGCGGTTATGCCGTGGGCTGAGCGTATCAATCTCGACGGTCACCGCTGTAAGATGTCTGTAGAAATGTGCTCTACATGGTCGCCAAAGAACGGGTCGTAGTCCGGCTGTGTAATAGTTACACGGGTTTCATTCAATTCAAGTCGCAACTTCTCCCATTCCTCATCAGATTTGGTAGAGGCCGTTTGAGGGTGGTCTGTTGGCGTTCGGGTCCGCCGCTGCGCTGCTGCGGTGTCCGTTTGTTGTCGTTCCATCGATGCTAATGTCTCCTTGAGCCTCGCGATCTCCTTCTCCAGCTCCTGCCGCTTGTCATCAGCGTCCCCACGAACCCATCCCACCAAGTCGCTCTGGCGCTCGACTTCACGCAAGGCCAGAATGACCGCTTTACTGAGCTCCTTATGATCATGGACCGTTGCAACGTATTTTGCCCCCATGACGAGCTCGCGAAACTTGATGAGCGCCGTGGGATCTTTGTGTTCCCTTACAATCTTCGATTCACCACTCTTCACTTTGTTATCGAGCCAGTCATCCGACATCACCATGGCGAGCACCGGCTTACCCTTTTCCACCGCGTAGTCGTGCTCATAGCGGGTGTAGCTCTTGCCGCTCTTGGGCTCGATGGAGCCGTACCGATGCCCCAGAATGAGCAGGTACACATCCGACTCGTCGATCCGCCGCTCGATGCGCTCGAGCTGCGTGTCGTTCCCCGCCGCGAACAACTCCATCCCATCCGGGATGTGCTGCGCCTCCGAGATCGCCAGCACGGCCGCCTGACGCTCCTCCCTGAGATCCAGGAAAGTGCTGCTGACGAAGACTTGAAGGCGGCGAGACATAGGAAGCATCCGAGCGCTGAAGTTTGGCCACCAAGGCTATCGCGCGCCTCAGCCTCCGTCCAACGGTCGGCGCTTCCCCGCCGTTCGCCCGGCCGCGCTGCTGCCCTCCCGCATTGGTCGCGACCCGTGGCGAGCTGCTCAAGCCCCACCTCGCTCCGCGCGGAGCCCGCCACCGCCGTGCTCACCCTCGCGCACGACGGCGTCGCCGACCCAGACCCCGCGCAGGCTGTCAAAGATGGCGTCCGGGGTTGACCGCATGACCTCGGCTGTGGTTCGATGGGGGCTGTAGAGGTGCATGTGGCCAGACCCCTAGCTCCCGTTGATGCCTTGGGAATCGCTCCAGACGACCCGCACGCGCGCGTGGCGCCTGCGCAGGGGCGGCCCCTCACGACCGATGGGGCGGGTGAACGTCGCGGCGCGGCGCCGCCGCGCCCGCCCATGCGCCGCCTCACGATCGCCGCGGCCTTGATCGCCGCGGGGTGTCAGCCGCCGGTCTCGGACTACACCAACGCCCGGGAGGCCTGCTGGGCGGAGGTTGAGCGCTGGCATCCGGGGCGCTGGGCGGACGAGGCGGCGCGGTTGATCGGCGCTGGGTGCGCCGAGGCGCTGGGGGCGACGATCGGGATGGACTGGGAGAGCTTCGGGTTCACGCCGCAGACTCTCCAAGACTCGCCCACGGGGGCGCTTGTGTTGGTGGGCCTGCTCGACCTCCTCGCGGATGAGCAGGACAGCGCCCAAGACGTGTGGAACGATCCCGACCTGCCCCAGTTTGTGTATGAGGAGCTGAGCCGCGCGCAGGTGGCGCCCGACGCCCCACGCGCCGAGCTCATGTTCGCGATGATTCGGGCCTCGTTGTTTGTGTCGGACTACGCAGACGCCATCCCGGGCCAGCCGAAGGGCGCGGCGGCCTACTATGAACAGGAGCACCGAGGCACGTTCACGCCGCTCATGCTCCAGTGGGGACCCGAACTTTCGGGCTTCGACCCTCCAGCGTCGGCCGCGGGGGCCATCGTGCATGAGGCCGCGCATCGGATTTATGGGGGGCATGTCCCTTGCTCCCACGACCCCGAGCAAGACTGCGATCTCTCTCGCGAAGGCGCCTACGGCATGCACATCTGGACGCTCGCGGGGTGGATCACCCGATACGGTAGTGACTACACCGTCTCGATGTGCAGCGCCGTCTACGGGGAGCTCATCACGCGGTGCGGTGATCAGATTGACGGCGAAGACAAGCTCGAGTGGGCGCCGTGCCTCGTCGAGTGCCCTTAGGCTCCCGCCGATCTAACGAGCGCGCCTCACCTCGTTCACGATCCCGCGCCTGGGCGCTGGGCGAGGCAGGCCCGCAGCGCCGGGGTGATCGCCTCGGCGACGGCCCGGGCGCCGCGCGGGTTGAGGTGTACGGCGTCGGTGAAGTGTCCGTCTTGGGGCAGGGGGCCCAGGGCGGCGTTGAGGTCGGCGAGGCAGAGGCCGTCCTCGGCGGCCAGGGCGCGCAGGGCGTCGTCGGCGGCCAGCGGCGCGGCGAGGGGCAGCGGGGAGCGGGACAAGGCGAGGCCCCAGCGGCGTGTGGCCTCGGCGCGCTGGCCTTGGGCGGCGAGGGCGCGGGCCTGAACCCACAGCGCGGCCGAGGACTCCACACCGCAGGCCGCGACGATCAACGACTCCGCCTCGGGTGAGCGGCCGCGCGGGTTGAGCTGCTCGTCTAACGTCGCCTGGCACTGTGCGGGGTCTTCGTCTGTGTTGGTGGCCGAGGGCGGGTGCTCAAAGCTGCGCCACAAGGTCGTGAGCATGACCGGCGCGGGGCTCTGCGCGACGAGGCGCCGCACGTCGGCGATGAGCCTCTCTGTGCGGCGAGGCAGAGTGCGCGCCGAGAGATCGTCTCGCACCACCCGCACGACGGCGCCGCGTGTGCCGTGGTGTCTGTCAACACCAACGTGCTCCAAGGCGAGGCGCTCGGCGAGCACGCTGAACAGCGCCGAGCGCGCGCCGAGGCCGATCGCCGCGTTGAGCAGCGGGTTGTCCCAGCGCGGCACCCCGGCGAACACCACGTCGGCGTAGTCGTTGTGCCCGGTATGCAGCACGATCAGGTCTGGGTGGAGGGCGTCTAAGCGCGCGACCAGCGCGGCCAAGGTCGGCGTGGTCTGGCCGGGGGAGGCGAGGTTGAGGATCTCAAGCTCGGGGGCGAGGGCCTGGACGTGGCTGGGGAAGTTGTGATCGTCGGAGATGCTGTAGGTGTGGCGCACGGAGGAGCCGCCGAGAAACACCACCCGCGGTCGATCCCCCGGCGCGCGGGGCACCCGCACGTCTTGGCGCGTGTCGATGACGTGGGAGAGCACGACCTCGTCCCCCTGCTCCACGAGGGTCACCTGGGAGACGGGGATGAGGCCGAGGATCGGCTTTGGCGGGCCGATCAGGAGGCGTAAGCCGAGCTCAATCCCGAGCAGGAGCGTGAGGCTCACCACCACGCTCATCCACACACGGCGGGTGAAGGGTCGGCGATCTTGGCCTCTGGGCTCCATCTTGGCGCTCCGAGGCTCGACTCTACCGCGCGCGTCAAGCGCCCGTCAAGCGTTCATTCGCCGGGTTGGCCCGGCCCTCCACACAAAACTCTGACAAGAGACCCCGGCACAGCCCGCCGGGCTTGTGGTCTCCTGAGCGCATCCCCTGCAACGGAGCGCGCGCTTGCCTTCCCTCATTGAGCACATTCAGCACGTCGGCGTGAGCTCCTGGCCCGCGCTGCTGCTGATGGTGGTGGGGCTGGTCTCGGCGCCGCTGCTCGTGCGGCGGGTGCTGCGCGGAGAGGCCGTGTCCCCCGCGCGCTGGCGCTCGCCGGGGGTGGAGCTGATCTTTTTGTGTTGGCTGTCCTTCATTGTTGAGGGCGCCGAGGAGATTGAGTCTTTAATCGGCGCGCAGATCTCGGACCTGTCCAGTTGGCACGCAACCACGGTGCATGTTCTGGGCGGCCGAGCGATGATGAGCGTCGCGGCGCTCTCCGTGACCGTGTGGATGGCGCTCTGCGCGGCGATGGGCGCGGTGCAGAGCGCCCGCCTCAAGGGGAGCCCCGAGCGCAGGGCGAGGCTGGTCCACGGCCTGAAGGTCTCCACGCTGCTGTCGTTTGTGCTCGTTTGCCAAGCCGGGGTGTTTGTGTCGCTCGCGGCGCTCGTGGAGGTGATCCGAGAGGACGGAATGCCGGTGTGCCTCCACGGGCGTTTCGCCGCGCTTGACGCGCTCGTACTGCTCATCCGGGACTTCAGCGTGCCCGAAGGGGCCGCGTCCGTGATCCCCCTGGTGCGGCGTCTGGAGGCGTTCTTGGGCGCGCTCCTCGTCGTGTTTCTTGGCGCGATGATCGCCGCCTGGACGACGCCACTTCGAGGGGCACGACGGGATCTGTGGCAGATCATCGCGGCGGCGGCGGTCATCCTCGTGTGGAGTGGCTCCGTTGGCCACGCGCTGTGGAGCGGGCTGCGGTGGAACGTCTGGCGTGGCGTCTTAGATCTACCGTATGTGGTGCCGCAGCGAGCGCCCGATGTGCCGTTTAATCTTGAGGACGCGCTCCAGGAGGTCTGCGCCCAAGACGGCGAGCGTTGGCGCTGCCTGAGCAAAGAGGGCGTCAGGTCTACGGAGCGTTTGGTCACGGCGGCGCACACCCTCGTCGCGCTGCCCCAGGACACCCCCTTGGACGAGCTGTGGACCGGCCGCGACGACGGCCCCAACCTGGTCCTGTGCGCGGGCAGCCCCCGCGCCTCCACCCGGGGCTTAGAGCGGTGGTTTCAGCCCGGGATCGCCGACTGCAGCGACTGGCTGTTGCGCCGCGCGGCGCCCGAGGACGAGTTTAAGAAGGACCGTGTCGTGATCGATGCCTCCCGTGACTGGACTGTGCAGGAGCTTGTGGATGAGGTCGTGCGTCTGCGGCGGGAAGGGCACTTCTGGATGAGCGTTCGTTGGGCGGAGGAGGCGGAATGAGCCCGGTCGCCGAACAGAGCCCAGACAACACGCTCTGTCGCGGCCTGCGCCGCGTAGAGGCCATATGAACGTCGAAGTCTGGATCCTCAACCTCGTCGGCGCCGTCCTGGTCCCTCTGTATGACTGGGCGCTCCTCATCCTGGCGAACAAGCTGCTCTTTGTGCTCAGTCTGATCGCCGCGCCGCTGCTTGTGCGGCGGGCACGACGAGACGAGGCCAGCCGCACCACCGGTCTGTGCTGGCCAGGGGTGGTGATGTTGGTGATGTCTTGGGTGTTCTTCGCCTGGACCTCGTTCATGAGTTTTGTGAACGTGTACAAGATGGACAGCCACTACATCAACGGCGGGCTTCAGCTCGCGAAGTCCACGTTGGACGAGACCGCGAGGTTCTGTCTTCTCGCCCTCCTCACCAGCGCGTGGACGGCGCTCTGCGCGGCTGTCGGGGTGGTTTTGACGACGAGCCCCGCGCGGGCGACCCTTCGACACGGCCTGATCGTCTCCGTGGCGTTGTCCGGCGTGGCGCTGGGCCAGCTCGTGCTGTTTGACACCCTCGGCGCGCTGTTGACCGAGCCGACCGTGATCCGCGGCGCCGAGGCTGTGCTCCCCCTCATCCGCCGCCTGGAGTGGGCCTTGGGCGCGACGGCGGTGGCCTTCGTGGTGGCAGGGGCCGCGGCGTGGCGCGGCGGGCGGCGGGGACTGTGGCACTTCGGGCTGTGGCAGACCGTCGCCGTCGCGCTCACCGTCCTGCCCTTTGGCGCCTGGGTTTTTGGCCGCCTCCTCACCTACACGCCCTGGAGCGCCCAGCGGGTCGCCCTCGATCTGCCGTACCCGCTGCCCCAGCGGCCCCTCGGCGCGCCGTCCCGCGCCGTACACTTCGGCAGCGATGTGTGCGCCCGCGATGGGACGGGCTGGCGCTGCTCGCGGTTGGAGCTGGAGACCGTGGAGTTTGGCCCGCCCCCCGCCACCCTCGCCCTGCCCCAAGACACGCTCCTGGCGGCGCTTCAGCCCAGCGACCGCAAACGCCCCAACACAGACAAGCCCAACACAGAGGTTCTTGACCTGAACTACGTCGATCTGCTGGTGTGCGCGGGCTCCCCCCGCGCCTCGACGCGGGGTTTGGAGCGGTGGTTCCCCCCCGACCTCGCGGCCTGCAGCGTGCTGAGCCTGAGGTCTGAAGGCCCCTACACCCAGCCCGAGGCGTCGGACGTGGTGATCGAGGTCGCCCGCGACTGGACTGTGCAGCGTCTTGTGGACGAGGTCAACCGGCGCTCCGCGCAGGGGGAGGTGTGGGTGCGCTGGGCGCGGGAGCCGGGTTGAGGTCGCCGGGGCGCCGTCTGCGCGCTCGCGTCCCCCGCCTGGGACCACCAAGTTTTTCCCCTGCCCAGGGCGTTGGGCAGGGGCAGGGAACGCACGTCGAGCTGGATAGGCGTCAATCGGCCCATCGCTCGCGCTCCGCGGCGTGGCCTGCGAGCCCGCCGAGGCCTACGCGCGGCGCTGCGCGGCGGCGGGCTGTACCGTCCCGGTCAGGCCAGCCGCCGCGCGCCTTGGGCGCCTCCGCCACGGCGAAGCGCCGGAGCCCAGCCGAGCCCCGGCGCCGTGTCGTCTCAGCGCCCCTCAATCTCGGCGAGGGCCACGCCGAGCCGTTCCCGGGCGCCGCTGAGGGCCTGGGGCAGACCATCGAGCCGCGCGAACGCCGAGCGCAGCGGCAGGAGGTCGTCCTCGTTCACGGGGCGCTGGCTCGCGGCGAGGGCGAGCTGGCCCAGTGCCTCGGTGAGGTCCCGCGCCAAGGTGGTGAGACGCGCCCGGGGGATGGCACGACGCACAGTCGCCGCGGCGTCGGAGAGCGTGGGCAGGGCCTTGAGCGCTCGCTCGGCGTTCACGAGCTTGGGCAAGGTGACGAGCAGCCCGGCCTCTTTGACCATGCCACGAACGCCCCGCAGCACCTTCTCCGCGAGGCGGCGGCTGGTGTCGGACTCGGCGAAGGCGGCTTCAGCGAGGGCCCGCAGCTCTCCGAAGTCGACCGCCTCGCCCCGCATCTGCTGGGCGAAGGCGCGCTCGACGCCAAGCAGCAGGGCCTCGGCGCGCTCGGTGTGGGTGTCGGCGCGGTCGCGTAGGGACACCGCCAAGCCGTGCAGGGTGAAGAGGGTGAGCGTCGGGTCTTGATCTGGAGACATAGGTGGTCCTTTCTCCCGCCAGGGAGGTGAGAAGTTGTGTGCGCTGGGCAGAGCTGCGCCATGGGTCGGCGGCGACCTTGGGCGCGGTGCAGAGGCCGGAGGCCATGGACCCCCCCAACCCCGGGGCGAGGCCGAGGGAGGGGGGAGGATCGTGGGCGCGGCTGTGGCCCGCGTCGTCAGAGGACGGCGCTGGCTGAGCTAAGTGGCCGTGAGGAGCGGGTTACGCGGGGAGCCCGGGGCGTGGGGGCTCTGGCGGAGGCTCGGCGAGGGGCGCGGGGCGGTTATGAGAGGGAGGCCCGGCACATACTCCGGGTGTGGGGTCTCGATGTTTGTGCATCGTGGATCCTGCGGGCGCTCTGGTGCTTGGAACCACCAGGGCGCCCTCGTGCTTCAGGTTGTTGAGAACGACCGGGGCTTGAGGGCGCCGGGTGCGGAGAGCCGCACATCTGGAGCATGGCTTATGCGGCGAGCGGATGCAAGAGGGGGAGGCGAAAAAAGTTGGGGGTTGGGGATGCGGGGGCGCTGATCTGGGGGTGGGGCGTTGGTGGTGAGGCGCGGCGGAGTGATTGGCGCGCAAAGGCGCAAAGGCGCAAAGGTGGAAGGGAGGCGTTGTGCGGGGAAGAGGCCCCGGTGGTGGGGCGTGGCGAGGCTGAAGGTCTCGCAGAGGCGCCGCCGCCCATCGGGGCGAAGAGGGCTGCGTCTTTG
>JAKLKE010000288.1:279-7741 GCA_023150775.1 Myxococcota bacterium | reverse complement strand
GTTCTAAGATTACAATAGTTATTTTTTTGCGACTGCCAGGATGGGGCCACGCGGCGGGACGATGGGTGGGGATCCCGTTGGGATCTGCGAGTTGGCGGTGGCGGGCCGTTGGCGCGGCCCTCATGCCTCCGAGGCCCCGAGCAGCGCCGCCCGGGCGGCGCGCAGACGGACGATCGCCGCGCGGTAGCTGCCCTCGTCGGGCAAGGCGTACCGTTTGTTGTCGAGGAGGATCGTGTAGCGGCAGCCCGACAGAGCCGTCCAGAGTCGCTCATAGACGTGCTTGATGTGGTCGTCTTGAACGTAGACCCCGCCGCGGCCCGCGGGGGAGCTGAGCACGGTGATGAGCCCGCGGTCACGCATGGTGCGGTTCACCACCCAGTCGTTGCCCAGGCGGGCCTTGGCGCCGACATCGGGCCAGTCCGACCACAAGAAGTCCACGGCGCGAATGCCGGGGATGGGGCACCAGGCCTCGCTGTGGCCCTCGGCGTCGAGGCGCACGAGGTACTCCAGGCTCGCCCGGCCAAACCGCGCGACGACGTCCACGCGCCAGCGCTCCACCCGGCGGGCCTCGTTCACGGCGATGCGCGCGCTGGTGATGCGCGTCACGACGCCGTTCCAGACCTCGGCCATCATGTCGGTGTCGGCGCAGATCGAGCGCCCGGCGCGCACGGCCTCGTTGAGGAGGGCCTGAAACATGGCGGGGTCATCAATCTTCATCTCGCGCGAGAGCGTGCAGCCGAGGCCGGGGTGTAGGGCGATCACCGTGGCGCGTCCAGGCACGGCGCGGCTCGTCCACTGACCCGTCGCCGGGTCACGCTCGGCCCGGGTCAGCTCGGCGATGACGGCGTTTTTGCCCCGATCGAGCCAGACCTCATAGAGCTCGCGGTTGGCGGCGCTGTGCAGGTGGGTGCCCAAGAAGAAGCGCCCGCCAGCGCCATCGGGGCCGAGGCGGATCTCCGTCTCTTGGTTCACCCGCTCCAGGTGGCCGTCCCGAGGGGAGAACCGCTCGACGGAGAGCTTGGCGCGGAGCGTGGCCCCGGCGACGTCGATGACGTTGTAGTCGCCCTCGACGGTGCGCAGAAAGCGGGGGTTCGGGGCGAAGTCTACGGCGGCGAGGTCGGGCAGCTCCCGCAGAAAGACCGTGTCCAGGTCGAGATCTTCGCCGCCGAAGGAGACCCCGGTGACCACGAAGCTCTCTTGGCGGCCCGAGAGCGGCCAGCGAAAATGTTTGCCTTGGGCGAGGCCGGTGAGCTGGAGGCGATCGGGGCGGCTGTCGTTGCGCGCGCCGCCGAACATCCGGCGCCCCATCGACACCTCGCCGCTGCCGTCGGTCTTGGCGTAGGCGCTGCCGAGCTCCATCGACGAGCAGAGATCCTCCAGGAGCAGCTCCCGGGTGAAGTGGTGCTCGGCGTCGGTCTCGGCGCGGTACTCGGTGAGGGAGGGGGCGTCGGCGCCGGTCAAGGTGAGGCCGAGGGACTCCACGACGGCCTTGATGTCGCAGTGGCCCGCCCAAGACACCCAAGAGACCTCTCCGGCGCGCACGAGGCCGTCGTTGTCCCAGTCAAAACGGACGTCGGCGCGCAGGCGCGGGTCGCGGGGGGCGCGCAGGAAGGTGAGCCTCGCCGCGGGCACGGGGATGGCGCGCAGGAGGGCCTCGTCGAGATCGATGACCTCGCCGCTCTCTAAGCAGTAGAGGCCGGCGTCGCGGTACACCCAGGCCCCGGCGTTGGGGTGCTCGGCGTTGGGGTCGATGCGCAGAAGCTCGTAGCGGGGCACGAGGGTGGCGGCGCTGGCGCGCTCCTCGGAGACGATGTGGCGGGTGTCGCGGTCGATGAGCAGGCCGCCGACGCTGCGCTCGATGTCGAGCTCTCTCACCCCCGCGAAGGCGTACTTGTGGCGCATGAGGTGGTCGAGGTGGGCCTGGGCCTGGGCGCGCTGGCGACGCACGGCGTGCTGCTGCTCGGCGCTGAGCAGGCCAAAGGCCGGGCTGTCCTCTGCGGGCAGGCCCTTGAGCGTGAGCTCTAAGCTGTGCACGAAGGGTTTGTCTTCGCCATAGGAGTGGTAGGTGCCGGAGTCGGCGCCGTCGAAGCTGAGGTCACCGGCCCAGGTCTCGGCGGCCAAGGATCGGAGGCCGTAGCGCGCCGGGGCGAGCTCTTCAGGGCGCAAGCGCCCCGCTTGGGCGGCGGCGTCTAAGGCCGCGGTCAGCTCGTCGAACAGGCGCGTGATGCGCTGGGCGCGCACGCTGTTGAAGGCGTAGCGGCGGCTGAGCTCGTGGGCGTGCTGGGTGGGGATGGCGTCCGGGCTCAAGAGCGCCTTGGCCTTGTCTCGGGCGGCGCGGGCGGCGGACAAGAAGCCGTCGAGGCCCGAGGGCAGGGGATCGGGGAGCTCGGCGAGGCGCGCGGGCGGGGCCGGGTCTACGGCCGGGGGCAGATCGACGCGCAGGCGAGGGTGATCCCGATCGCCGTCTTCAGCGGGAGAGAAGAGGCTCAAGGCGCAGCGTCCGCCGGGATGCAGCGTGTTCGCGCGGCGATCCTTCACCCGAAAGGCGCCCTCGGGCAGCGGGCTGAGCGAGTCCCAGAAGCGACGGAGCAGCTCGTCTTGGGGGCTAGGCATCTTGGTCCTGCGCGGCGGTGGGACGACGATTCTATTCCAGATCGGCCCGAGGGGCGCGGGCAGAGCGCCGCCCTTCGCGACCCCCGGTCAAGGGCGGGCGCGCGGCGACGGGATACAGCCAAACCGCCGCAGGAGTGGCCCGTCGTGCGTGTGCTCCAGGTCGCCGCCTTCCCCTTCCCGAGCCCCCAAGGATCCCAGGTCTACGTCTCGGGCATGGCGCGGGCCCTCGCCCGGCGCGGCCACGAGGTCACCTTGGCCTGCTACGCCCACGGGGTCGGCGAGGTGGATCCGGCGCTGCACATGCTCCGCGCGCCGCCGTGGCCGGGCTACAACAACCTGCGCGCCGGGCCCGATCGGGTGAAACCTTTGCTCGATCTCGCCTTGGGCGCGCGGCTGTGGCGACGGCGGCGCGCGGGGGCCTGGGACATCGTGCACGCCCACAACGTCGAGGCGCCGATCTTGGCCTGGCCCGCCGCCGCCGCCCTCGGCGCGCCCCTGGTGTACAGCGCCCACACCCTGCTCGGCGCGGAGCTGCCCCTCTACCTTCATGGCGCCGCCGCGCGCCGGGCCGGGGCGGTCTTGGGCGGGGTGGTGGATCGGGCGCTCCCTCGTTTGGTGCAGGCCGCCGTGGTGCTCAGCGAGGAGGCCGAGGCGGCGATGCGCGCCGGGGGCTGCCCCGAGGTGGCGCTGATCCCGCCGGGGGTTGACGCCGCGGACCTCGACGGCGCGAACCCCGAACGAATGCGGGCGCGGTGGGGCCTCGGCGAGGGGACCTGGGTGGCCTACGCGGGCAACCCGGACGTCTACCAAGACCTGCCCGTGCTCGTCCGCGCCGTCGCGGAGCTCCACGCCCGCGGCCTCCCCGACGCGCCGGGGCTGTTGATGATCTCCGCCTCGCCGATGCCGGATCTAGAAGCGCTGGCCGCGCCGATCCCCGCCGCGCGCCGCCGCTTCATCCAGGCGAGCGCCTGGGCGGACGTGCGTGACCTGCTCGCCTGCGCGCAGCTCGCGGCCTCACCCCGGGGGGCCTGCCCCGGCTTCCCGATCAAGCTGCTCAACACCTTGGGGCTCGGCCTGCCGACGGTCTGCGCGCCGGGCTCGGCCCGGGACATCGCCGGGGTGGTGATCGCGCCGCACGAAGAGTTTGCGGAGGTGATCCTCGGGCTCTGCCGCGATCGGCCGCGGCGAGAGGCCCTGGGGCGCGCTGCGGCGGCGGACGTCCGGGAACGTTTCACCTGGGAGGCCTCCGCCGTCAGGTTGGAGGGACTCTACGAGCGGCTGCGGTCAACAAACCGCGCGCGTGTGGGTTAAGCTCGCCGGGTGCGACGCCTCGACTCTGCCATACGCCTCACCCTCGGCTTCACCTGGATGTCGCTCTTCGCGCTCATCCTCATCCCGCTCACGGTGCTGTTCTTGCCGTGGCGCGGGGCGCGTGTCCGTATAGGCAACTACTACGGAAAGATTGTGGGCTCGGTGATCGCCTGGCTCGCCCGCGCCCGGGTGGTCATTCACGACCGCGACCGCCTCGACGGCAGCTTCCCGGCGATCTACGTCTCGAATCACGCCTCGATGCTCGACATCTTCTTGGGTATGTGGCTGTGCCCCGTCGGCGGCTGCGGCATCGCCAAAAAAGAGGTCGGTCGGGTGCCGTTCTTCGGCTGGCTGTACTTGTTGACCGGCCACCTGCTCATCGATCGCGCCAACCGTGAGAACGCCATCGCGGGGCTCAAAGGGGTCACTGAAGCCGTCGCCAAGTACAACCTCGGCGTGTGGATGTGGCCTGAAGGCACCCGCAGCCGCGACGGGCGCCTCTTGCCGTTTAAGAAGGGCCTCGGCCACGTCGCCTTGGCCACGCGCCTGCCGATCGTGCCCGTGGTCGTGCACAACGCGCACAAGAACTGGCAAAAACACACCTTCGCGTTCACCCCCGTCACCGTAGACGTGAACGTGCTGCCGCCCATCGACACGACGGGCTGGACGGCTGAAGATCTCGACGCGCGACTTGAAGATGTGCGCGCGGTGTTCATTCAGGCGTTGGGAGAGGAGCAGAGGCCCCTCGCCGTCGCCGCCGCCGCGGAGGCCTCATGATCGCCCCAATCCTCTTGGCCTTGGTCTCTACCGCCGAGGCCACCTCCCGCATCGTCGTCACCTCTGACGTGCCTGTGCTGGTGAGCGTGAACGGCCACCCCTACACGCCCAAGTCCACCCAGTACGCCATCCTCTGTGACGCTGGGCGCAACAAGGTCCAGGCGGGCAACTCACTGGTGATCATCGACGTGCCCGATGGCCACGAGGCCCGGATGGTGGTGAAGACGGGCAAGCTCACGCTCACCGAGACCGTGTTTGTCGAGGGCCTCAAAGAGCTCGATTACGTCGATTATTATTACGACCCCAACGAAGACCCGGCGAGCCGCCCCACAGACGTCGTGCGTGTCGAAGACCGCCCGGTCACCCAAGACGTCCCTGTCGCGGGGCCGGGCACCGTACGTTTTGTTGCGGAGGACGGCGGCTTTTACAACATCAAGAGCGACGCCGCGATGCTCGCTGAGCTGCGCCTGTTTCAAGACGCCCGCAAAGACGTGCAGCTCAAGCCGGGCAAGGTCAACATCGAGATCTGGGACGGCGGCTTCACGACCCTTCACGCCAAAGGGCAGCTCGACGTGGCCTCGGGCGCCACGGTGACGCTCAAGGTCTCTGAGTCGGGTGTCGCCGCAGACGGCGGCGCGTTCACCCCGGCGGCCTCTGGCGGCTGATTCAGTCCGCCGCGCCTCACGCACAATCGTCTCTTCGGCCCGCCGGTCTCGCGCTGTCGGGCTCAACCGTGCTCGCTCCTTGGGAGACTCAATGGCTCTGGATCAGACCCCCGACGACGGCGCTTGGCGCAGCTATTACCCTGGCACCGACCAGCTTGAGAAGGAGGGAGAGCAGCGCGGCGGCAAAGGCTACGGCGTGTGGCGTTTTTACGCGAAGAACGGCGCGCTCATCCAAGAGAGCGAGTTTGTCGGCGACGAGGACCACGGCCCGGGCCGCTGGTGGAGTGAAGACGGCCAGCTCACGACTGAAGGCCAACATGAGCACGGCAAACGTGCGGGGCGCTGGCGCTGGTTTCACCCTGGCGGCGCGCTCAAAGAGGAGGCGGGTTACCTCGACGGGCTCCTGCACGGCGAGCATCGGGAGTGGCACACAAACGGCCAGCCCAAGAGTGAGGGCGCGTACCGCCGCGGCTACAAGTTCGGCCTCTGGCGCAGCTTTGACGAGACGGGGCGGCTCAGCGAAGCGCTGACCTTACGCCAGAACGCCAAGCACGGCCTCTGCCGCACAATCGCCGCCGACGGCGCCGTCACCGAGACCGTGTTTGTCGCGGGCCGAGACGATCTCAACGACAAAAAGGCCGAGAAGAAGCTCAAGAGCATCGGCGGCAAAGTGAAGAAGGCGAAGAGCAGCTACAAGAAGCTCGACGCCGCCCGGGCCGATCTCATCGAGTACAGCGCCGGCGTGGTGATGATCTGGCACCTGCACCAGACGGGCCACATCGACCTCGCCGTCGAGCCCGAGCTGTGGACCGAGCTCGCCGACAGCTCCGCGGCGGCCTCTCCGGCGGAGGTGCTCGCGCTGCTCAGCAAGATTCAGTCTTACGACCACAACAAGGTCGAGGCCTACCGCTTCGTGAGCTTCTGGCCGGAGTCTCTCGACCGCCTCGTCGCCCACGCCTACGCCTGGGAGCCCGAGGCCTTCGCCGACTGGCGGTCGCTGCCGAGCCCCGTTCGGGACGGCGTGGCCTTGGTGCTGCGCCGCTTCGGGGCGATCACCAAGGAGGAGCTGCCGCCCACCACCGTCGCCGAGCTCGCGACGCGGCATGTGCTGCGCTACGGCCTCAACGATCGCCCCTGGCGCCCCGTCGAGGGCGCGCGGGGCGTGCTCGACGGCAAGATCGAGCCCGGCTACCAGTGGCCCGGCCCGGCCTTCGCCGCCTACATCGAGCAGTTCTGCGACATGGACACCTGGTCGAAGGCCAGCCTCGCCGCCGCAAAACAGGCCGAGTACCGCCTGAACATCACCAGCGCCGCCCATGGCCTGACCATCGCGTCGCTCAAAGAGCTCGGCGCCTTGCTCAAGGCCATCGACGCCACGAAGGGCCAGCTCTACCACCTCCTGCTCACCCTTCGCGCCGACGACCCGATCGAGCTGTTTCAGATCACCAAGGCGCTCCAGGCCGATCGCCCCTACGTCGCCGATCCGGTGCGGTACGCGGCGATCCTGCGCTGCAAAGCCCTGGGGGGGGCCGTGCCCAAAGGGGTCGAGGCGGGCACCACCTTGCAGGGCTACGAGGGCATCACCGGGGGCAGCGACAAGAACCTCCAAGGCCTGGATCAGGTGGTCGAGGCCCTTCACCACCTCGGCGAAAAACGCGCCGTGGCGCTTCTGCGCGGGGTCTTGGCCAACCCATACTACAAAGACCACGCCTTGCCCTTCCTCGGCGAGTTCGACGACGCCGCGCTGTGGGAGGACGCCCGGACGGCGATCGGCAGCTTCACCGAGAAGAACTTCCCGGGGATGGAGCTGACCGCCTACGGTCTGGGCCGCCTGCCCGCCACAAAGCTCCCCTGGCTCATCGAGACCTACGACGGCGCCCCAGCGGTGCAGGATCTCCGCGAGGGCCTCACCCGGGCGATCCTGCATGTGCTCGCGGGGATCGGCGCGCGGGGGGAGTGGATCGAGGATGAGGCCGTCGATCGTTTCATCAAGTTTGACGGCTGGGAGGCGAAGGGCCTCGGCGACTACTACTACGGCCACTATGTGAACGGCCTGCTGCTCCGGGCGCTCAAGGCGATCCCCAACGATCGGGCGA
>JAKLKE010000288.1:0-269 GCA_023150775.1 Myxococcota bacterium | reverse complement strand
CCAGCGCCGAGACCCTGGACAGCGCCATGGCGCGCTGGGTGAAAGAGGGCGTGACGGCGCTGGGCGCGACGGCCCACGCCGAGATCCGCCGTGTGCTCAGCGCGCAGCCGCACCCCTCCTTGGTGAAGGTGTTTAAGGATGCCCTCGGGGACGTCACCTTCAAGAGCTTAACGGCGGACTTGGGCGCCAAAGAGGAGACGCCCGTGGCGCGGCTCAAGCGCCTGGCGAACAAGCTGCCTGGCGGAAAGACCCGCATCTACGCCCTGCGT
>JAKLKE010000287.1 GCA_023150775.1 Myxococcota bacterium | reverse complement strand
GCGCTCACCGGGCGCTGGCTCGCCGGGCGCCTGCACCGGGAGCGCGGCGCGCACAAGAAGGCCGAAGCGCTGCTTCTGGCCGCGCTCTCCGACGCCGAGGCCCTGGGCGCCACCTCCCTGGCCCGGGACATTCGACGAGAGCTGGCGCAACTCCCCCCAATCCCCTCCACGCTCTGAGGCGCTGTGCCCGCACCGTCCGCCCCACGCCACGCCGTGATCGTCGCCCGCTCGGCGCCGATCGCCCCTTTTGGTGAGCTGGCCGGGGCCTGCCCCGTGCTCAACCGCCCTCTGCGAGAGCTCCTCGCGCGGGAGCTCGCCGAGGCCGGCCTCAGCGTCGTCGCCGAGCCCCCGCCCGACGCGCCGTATGTGCTCGTCTCCGACCGCACCTGGGTGACCGCCCCCGCCATTCGCCGCCTCCTTGAGCAGGCCCAGGCCCCGGCGCGGCTGCGGGTGACCGACCCCGTGTGGGCTGAGCTGACCGCGGCGCTGCAAGACCTCCCCGAGCCCGGGCTGTACGAGGTCGCGCTCTTGCCCGCCGGGGCCCCGCCGAGCTTCGACGGTGTGCCCGGCGTGCCCATCGACCTCGGCTTTGAGCCCCAGCCCCACAAGATCGAGCACTGGGCCATGGCCCACGCCGCGCCCAAGCAGGTCGTCACCTCCGACGCCAACGTGCACCAGATCGACCACTGGGTGCATCTGTTGCGGGTGAACTGGCTGGCCATCGCCTGCACCTTTGAGCGGGAGAAGCGTAAGTTTCAGCGGCTCAACCCCTTGGTGAAGGTCTGGCGGGTGCTCGGCCTCTTGCTGCGGGCGCGCTCGCTCAACCCCTTCGTGCTCGCCCAGGCCCTCACCGTGCGGGGCAAGAAGGTCGTGATTCACCCCACGGCGGTGGTCGAGGCCTGCGTTTTGGGCGACAACGTCGAGATCGGGCCCTACGCCGTCGTGCGCGGGGCGGTCATCGGCGACGGCGTCAAGATCGAGGAGCACGCCATCGTCAACGCCTCGGTCTTGGGCGACGGCGCCCGGGTGAGCCGCCGGGGCATGGTGAACCTCTGCGTGGCCTTCCCCGGCGCGTTCATCTCCTCCGGCGACGGCCACCAGGCCTGCGTCTTTGGCCGGGAGAGCTTCGTGGCCTGGGGCGTGACCACCTACGATCTCGCCTTCGACAAGCCCGTGCGGGTGGCCCATCGGGGGGAGCGGGTGTCGTCTGGCGCCTGGTTTCTGGGCTGCGCCATCGGCCACCGCGCCCGGCTCGGCGCCCACGTTCAGCTCGGCTACGGCAGCGAGGTGCCCAACGAGACCTTCCTCGTCGGGCCTTCAGACGGCGTGATGCGCGGCTTTGAGCCCGGCCCGTCGCCCCATCGTGTCCAGGGCGGCGTCGCCCGCAGCGTCGGGGGCTTGCGGCCCGGCCCCGACACGAATAACCCCGCCTCGTCTCAGGAGTAATCCCATGAATCACCGCTCGTTCGCCTCCTCCGTGCTCGCGCTCTCTCTCCTCGTCGCCTGCGCTGGCGGCAATGACGTCAAAGACGCCGCCCCGGGCGAGCCCGTCGCGGGGGGCGACGGCGAAGGCGCCGCCGCCGCCGTCCCGGCCCCCACGGCGTATGTCCCGGTGCAGGAGGCCCTTGAGGGTGAGGCCCGCCCGGCCCTGCTCTTCGCCCAGGCCTGGTTCATGAAAGACGAGAAGGGCAGCCCCAAGCCCGGCCCCGCCCGCCTCGACATCCTGCGCCAAGGCGCCGATGGCCTCTGGACCCGCGTTCGTCTGGAGGACGGCGAGTCCAACGTCTTCCACAAGGCCATCGCGTACCAAGACGGCATCCTCACCATCGGCGCTGAAGACGCCAAGCTCAAGCACTGGACGTTTAAGGACGGCAAGTGGTCGGCCAAGCTCCTGTGGGAGAAGTCTTGGGGCGGCAAGTTTGACCGCCTGCGTGACCTGGAGATCGCCGATGTCGACGGCGACGGCAAAGATGAGCTCGTCATCGCCACCCACGACGGCGGCGTCGTCGCCGTGGTGAACCCCTCGGAGACCCCCGACGGCCAGGCCGAGGTCATCGAGATGGACGCCAAGCCCGACACCTTCGTGCACGAGATCGAGATCGGCGACGTGGACGGCGACGGCAAGCTGGAGTTCTTCGCCACCCCGACCGACCGCAACAAGGCCAACGAGAGCCAGCCGGGCATGATGGTGATGTACCGCTGGAACGGCACGCAGTACGAGCGCAGCGTCGTCGATCCCATGGGCGCCACCCACGCCAAAGAGATCCTCGCCGCCGACCTGGACGGCGACGGCAAGTCTGAGCTCTTCTCGGTGCTTGAGGCCGAGACCAACAAAGACAAACAGATCACCAAGCCCGTGGAGATCCGCCAGTACACGCTGAAGGCCGACGGCTCCGGCTTTGACCACAAGGTCTTCGCCACCATCGACGACCGCCAGACCCGCTTCTTGGTCCCCGGCGACTTCGACGGCGACGGCAAAAAAGAGCTCGTGGCCTGCGCCTACAAGACCGGCCTCTACCACTTCACCCCCGCCGCCGACCCCGCCGCTCCTTGGGAGTCCAAGCGCTTTGAGCAGGCCTCCTCGGGCTTTGAGCACGCCTGTTACCCCGCCGACCTCGACGGCGACGGCAAGCTCGAGCTCTACGTCGCCGCCGACGAGCAGCGTGAGATCAAACGCTACACCTACGACGCCACGAAGAAGGAGTGGAAGGGTGAGCTCATCGGTCGCATCGACGAGAGCAGCATCACCTGGAACATCACCGCCGGGAAGTTCTGAGCGGTGAGGCCAACCGCGGGCTCAGGCGCCTTGGGCCCGCTGGCGCGCTCGGTCGCGGCGTAGCTGCCGGGCGCGCTCCAAATAGATGACGTTCCCCGCGCGCTCCACGTCGGGGTAGACCATGCCCATGGCGTGCAGGGCCCCGAAGGTGGCGCCCTTGAGCGGCCGGTAGATGAGCGCGGTGCACAAGGTCGAGAGCAGGGTGACAGCGATGAGGCCCTCGTCCTCACGGATCAGGCCGTTCACCCACAACACCGCCGGCGCCACCATGCCGATGGTGACCCCAAACGAGATCGCCAGCCAGGTCACGAGCGTCCACGAGCCGTCAAAACGTTCGTGGCGCACATGGCAGCGGGGGCAGGTCTCGTGGAGCGCGGTGACGCCGCAGAAGAGCGGCGCTGTTCCACAGGCGGGACAGCGGCCCAGAGTGCCTCGAATGACGCTGCGGAGGGTGCCCATACGGCCTCAGGCTACGCTCTGCCTGGGCCAGACCGCAAGGAAAAGTGCGGGGCGCGACCGGATGCCTCACCACGCGGCGGATCAGCCCGCGCTCAGCTCACCCAAGGTGTCGTTCGCCGCCGTGGCCCGCAGCACCCGGCGCATGTGGATGCGGCGCTCTCCGCGGGCGTCGACCTCATCGGCGAGGATCTCAAAGCCGAAGCGGGACTGGTAGATCCGCACGGCGGCTTTGTTGTTGGCGTCGACCTGGAGGATCACCGAGCGCAGGCCGTCTCGGGCGAGGCCGTCGAGCACACCCTGCAGAAAGCGGCTGCCGAGGCCACGACCCCGCCAGCCGGGGCGGATGGCCATGGCGAAGAGCACGGCCTCGTCGGGGTTGTCCCAGGAGCGCACGCAGTGGCAGGAGCCGATGGCGAGGTCATCGGCGTAGAGCAGCGTGGTGCGACCGTGGCGTAGGGTGAGGTCGAGGGTGACGTGGCTCCAGGTCGGCTGGGAGAACGTCATGAGGTCGATCTCGCTGATCGTCTTGATCAGCCGGGGATCGTGCTCACGCACCTCGACGGTGCGGATGAAGTACGTGCGACCGCTCTCTTGGGTCAGCCGGAATTCCACTTCTTCTCCGGGTCGGTAGGATGGGTGCCTGTCACGAGATGGTCACATAACTTCGGGCGGGTGGGGGCGAAGGTCAAGAGAATGACCGGCGGCTCGGTCCCAAGGAGCCGATGTTAAGGGAGACCAAACGAGGAGAGCCCTATGTCCGCACCCTTCTTGGCCCGCGAGCTCTACGCCCAGCACCGTCAGCGCGCCTTGGCCGCCTTGCCCGAGGGCGAGGCGATCCTCCTGTTCGGCGCCGCCCCCAAAGGGCGCAACGGCGACTCCGAGCACCGGTATCGCCAAGACAGCCACCTGCTCTACCTCACCGGCTGGACGGACCCCGAGGTCGTCGTGGTGCTGCGCGGCGGTGAGGCCCCCAACTTCGTGATGTTTGTGCAGCCCAAAGACGTGTTGATGGAGGTCTGGACGGGCATTCGCCCCGGCCCCGAGGGCGCGACGACGCTGTATGGCGCTGAAGAGGCCCACCCCATCGCCGAGCTCTCCAAGCGCCTGCCTGAGCTGCTCGTGGGGTTCCACACCCTGCACGTTCGCCTGGGCGTTCACCCGCAGGACGACGCGGTGCTGATGGCGGCGCTCGCCGCCGCGCGTAAGCCCGCCCGTGAGCGCCAGCGGGTCTTGCCCGACGCCTTCGTGAGCCCCGATCGCCTGCTCGGCCAGCTCCGCCTCATCAAGTCGCCCGAGGAGCTCAGCTTGATGCGGGAGGCCGCGGCCATCACCCATGAGGCCCACGTCGCGGCGATGCGCGCGGGCAAGCCCGGCGCCAAAGAGTACGAGCTTGAGGCGCTCATCGAGTACAACTTCCGCGCCCGGGGCGGCGACGGCCCAGGCTACGCCTCCATCGTCGGCAGCGGCCCCAACGCCTGCATCCTGCACCACGTCAAGAACGACCGGCAGATCCAAGACGGCGACCTGGTCTTGGTCGACGCGGGCTGTGAGCGCCAGGGCTACACGGCCGACGTCACCCGCACCTTCCCGGCCTCGGGCACCTTCAGCCCCGCCCAGCGGGAGATCTACGAGCTCGTGCTCAGCGTGCAGCTCGCCTGCATCGACCTCGTGCGGCCCACGAGCGCGTTTAAGCAGGTGAGCGACGCGGCGATTCGGGGGCTCACCGAAGGAATGGTGCGCCTCGGCCTGCTCACCGGCGACGTCGACGAGCTGATTCAGAGCCGGGGCTACAAGCGCTACTACATGCACGGCATCGGCCACTGGCTCGGCTTGGACGTTCACGACGTCGGCGCCTACGTCGAGGGCCAGGCCTCCTCACCCCTGCGCCCCGGCGCGGTGATCACCATCGAGCCCGGGATCTACATCCCGCCCGACGACACGGACTGCCCGCCCCAGTACCGGGGGATCGGCGTGCGCATCGAGGACGACGTGCTGGTCACGACGGGTGATCCCGAGGTGCTCACCGCCTCGATCCCCAAAGAGATCGTGGAGATCGAGGCGCTCTGCCAGCGCTGAGCCCGCGCTGAGCCCGCTCAGTCGCTGGAGAGGTTCACCGTCAAGGCGAGGCCCACCGTCGCGGCCTCGCCGTCGTCGTTCACGAGCCCAGCGTTGAGGGGGCCGAGCGCGAGGGCCTGCCCGGCGCTCAAGAACTGCTGCTCGGCGGTGATGCGGCCTTCAGAGCGTGTCACCGAGCGCACGCCGTCGAGGGGGAAGTCGGCCGCCCCGGCGAAGACGTAGAGGATGCCCGCGGCGAAGGACGCGGCGGAGTCCGTGGGGTTGGCCCTCGGCGCGCCGATGAGCAGCTCGGCATAGCCGTCGCCGTCGAGATCCCCGATGGCCAGGGCCGCCCCGGCCTGGTCTCCGCCGGTCTCGCCGGTGAGCGTGGCGAAGGTGTCTTCCCCCGCGGCGAGGGCCGCGCCGGAGATGAGGAGCGCCTGCCCCCGGGCGCTGTTCTGCGGGCCGCCCGCGCCCGGGGCGCCGATCGCCAGCTCGTCTTGGCCGTCGCCGTTCACGTCGCCCACGGCCAGGGCCCAGCCGAGGTAGTCCCCGGCGGCCTCCCCGGCGATCACCCGGTCAGCGACGGCGCTCACCTCCATCGACGCCGCGCCGTCGGGCAGGCTGGGCAAGGTCTCGCCGTGAAGCAGGTACACCGCCCCGGCGCCTTCGCGGCCCTCCACGTCGGCGAATGGCGCGGTGAGCACGAGGTCGGCCACCCCCGCGCCGCCGACGCCGAGATCCCCGGCGCACCACAGCGCGTGGCCCAGGCGCGCGCCGTCATCGGCCAAGGTGAAGCTGCGCTCTAGCTGCCCGGCGAGGAGCAGCTCATCGCCCAAGGCGGCGAGGGTGGTCGAGAGCGCGAGGTCTACGCGGCCCCCCAGCGCGGCGACGGAGGAGTCCCAAGGCGCCGAGGCGACGAGCTCCGCCTCGCCGTCGCCGTCGAGATCTCCGCAGGCGGCGACGACGGAGCCCAGGCGGTCCCCGGCGGCCTCGGAGAGCACCCGCAGCCGGGCCGTAGACGCGCTCGTGCTGCCGCTGAGGCCGTCGCCGAGGTCCTCAAACAGGTACACGCCCCCGGCGTCGGGGTTGACGCTGCCGCCGAGCAGGCCCGGCGCGCCCACGAGCAGGTCGGCGACGCCGTCGGGGTCGGGCACCCGGGCGAAGGCGGCGCCGAACCGATCCGTGCTCGCCTCGCCAAAGAGCGCGCCGACATCGTCAGGCAAGGAGTCTTGGGTAGAGAGATCCAACCTGCGGCGGCCCGTTGGGTCCTCAGGGCCCAAGGCGTAGCTCACGACGGTGGAGGCCTGGGGGGCGCCCACCCACAAGGCCGCCCTGGTGAGGCCCAGCGCCCACTCGGCGCCCTCGTTCGCGCCGCCGCGCAAGGTGAACGCGCCGTCCCGAGGATCGAGGCCACGCACCCGCACCAAGCCGCCGCCGCCGAGGTGAACCACGGCCGCGCTGGCCTCAAAAGCGTCGTCACATCCTGCGCCGACGCACTCTCCGGGGCAGCCCGCGCCGAGGCCGCCGATCGCCAAGATCCCGAGCAGAATCAGGGCTTGTGAGAGAGGGAGTTGTCGGCGTCGCAGCATTCCCCTACCTTAGCCTCCTTGTGTGAAGGAGCCTCCATGTCGTCCTGCATCACGGTGATCCTCGGCGGTGGCCGCGGCACCCGCCTCGCCCCGCTCACCTCGTCCCGCTCCAAACCCGCCGTGCCCCTCGCGGGCAAGTACCGGCTCATCGACATCCCGCTGTCAAACGCCATTAACAGCCGCATGTCGAAGATCTTCGTGCTCACGCAGTTCAGGTCCAACTCCCTGAACACCCACGTGATGAACACCTACCGCTTCGACATGTTCAGCAAGATGAACGTGGAGATCCTCACCGCCGAGCAGACTGAGGCCCGGGACGACTGGTTTCAGGGCACCGCGGACGCCTTCCGCAAGCAGCTCCACCACATGATGCGCGACGACCGGGTGGACGAGGTGCTGATCTTGAGCGGCGATCACCTCTACCGCATGGACTACCGCGAGCTCCTCGACACCCACCGCCGCGCCGGGGCCGACGCCACGGTCTCTTGCCTGCCCGTGCGCCGCGAAGACTGCGACGGCTTCGGGGTGATGCGGGTAGACGAGCGGGGCCGGGTGACGGGCTTCCGGGAGAAGCCCCGGGATGACGAGGACCTGAGCGCCTTGGAGCTGCCGGCCTCGGCGGGCCTCGGCGACAAGCGCTTCTTGGCGTCGATGGGCGTGTACGTCTTCTCCCGCCGCTGCCTGGAGGAGAGCCTCGCCGATCCCAACATGGTCGATTTTGGCCGCGACATCTTGCCCTCGCTCTTGGACCACGCGAACGTCGTGGCCCACACCTTCCACGGCTACTGGGAGGACATCGGCACCATCGGCGCCTTCTACGAGGCGAACATCGCCTTGGCCCGGCCCACGCCCGACTTCCAC
>JAKLKE010000286.1 GCA_023150775.1 Myxococcota bacterium | reverse complement strand
AAACTATGCCAGTCTTGGGCGAGAGGATGCGGTTATGCCGTGGGCTGAGCGTATCAATCTCGACGGTCACCGCTGTACCTGTTCCCGATGCCTGAAGACGCCGCGGTCTACAGCATGTTGTACAAGGTCGGCGATCTGGTCGTCGAGGGCCAGATCCGCGAGAGACACGTCGCCCAGGCCGAGTTTAATCAGGCCAAGGCTGAAGGCAAACAAGCGGCGCTGCTCACCCAGCACAAACCGAACGTCTTCACCCAAGACATCGCCAACCTGCCCGGCGGCGAGACCGTGCAGGTGGAGATCCGCTACGCCCAGCCCGTGCCGATGCTCGACGGCGAGTACACCTGGCACTTCCCGATGGTCGTCGGGCCCCGCTACCAGCCCGGCGACGCGGGCAGCCTCCCCGGCGCGGCCCCGGCCTTGAGCCAGTGGACCGTCGCGGCCTCCTCGGAGGTGGCCCTGCCCGAGACCATCGACGCCGACCGTGTGCGTCTGCGGGTGCTCCTCGACGGCGGCGCCCCGGTCTCAAATCTCCAGAGCCCCTCTCACCCCGTCGTGATCACTGAAGACGGCGCCCAACACCGCACGGTCAACCTCGCGAGCGACCGCACCCTGGACAACAAAGACTTCGTGCTGAGCTACCGTCTGGGCGGTGAGCAGCTCGCGGCGGCGGTGACCACCCACGGCGACGGCGGCGAGGGGGTGGTGAGCCTCTTGCTGAGCCCGCCCACGTCGATCCCCGCCGAGCGGCAGATCCCCCGGGAGCTGGTGTTTGTGCTGGATACCTCCTGCTCGATGGGCGGCGCGCCCATGGAGACCAGCCGTCTGTTCATGGAGGAGGCGCTCAAGACCTTGGGCAAAGACGACAGCTTCCGTCTGCTCAACTTCTCAAGCAGCGTCGGGGCCCTGGCCCAAGAGCCTCTGCGGGCCACGCCGGAGAACCTCAAGCTCGCCCAACGACACCTCCAGCGTCTCGACACCGGCGGCGGCACCGACATGCGCCTCGGCATCGAGGCCGCCTTGGGCCAAGAGGCCGAGCCCGGCGTGATGCGTATCGTCGTGTTCTTGACCGACGGCTACATCGGCAACGAGGGCGACATCATCCCCTTGGTGGAGCGGCTTCGGGGGGACGCGCGGCTGTTCTCCCTCGGGGTCGGCAGCTCGGTGAACCGCTGGCTCTTGGAGGAGCTCGCCCGGGCCGGGCGCGGCGTCGCCCGTATTGTGCTGAGTGATGACCAAGCCAAAGACGCCGCCCGCGCCTTGGCCCAGCGCATCGCCGCCCCCGCGCTCACCGACCTACAGATCGTGTGGGGTGACGCTCCGGTGGAGCAGGTGAGCCCGGCGCGATTGCCCGATCTGTTCTTGGGCCAGCCCGTGCGTGTGCTCGCCCGTTACACCCGCGGCGGCCGTTATCCCGTGATCCTCCGGGGGCGCCAAGGGGATGAGATCGTTGAGCTTCGTGTAGACCTCGTCCTGCCCGAGCGCAGCGACGGCGGCGCGGCTCTGCCGACCTTGTGGGCCCGGAGCCTCATTCAAGACCGCATGATCGACTACCTCTCCCCCTTCGCCGACGCCGCGCGCCGCGTGGCCCTGGAGCAAGAGATCACCTCATTGGGCCTGGAGCACCACCTCATCACCCAGTGGACCTCGTTTGTGGCCGTGGCCCATGAGGCCCAGCTCGCCCAACGCGGCGGGCCCACGATGAACGTCCCGACGCCCACCCCCCATGGGGTCTCAAGCTACGGCGGCGGCGGGTTCTCCGGCGTCGGCGGCGCCACCCCCGAGCCCGCCACGGGCCTCGCGCTCACCTTGCTCGCCGCCGGGGCGGCCTGGGCCGGTCGCAAACGCGCCCAGTCCTGAGCCGCGCGGGGAATCTCCGCCCCGAACCCCGGCGTTGGCTGCTATCCTGGGGCTCCCCCTCTCCAAAGACGGAGCCCCTATGCGCCTCACCCTGCTCTTCGCCCTCGCCCTCGTCGCCTGCAAAGACGATGGATCCAGCACGACCGACAGCGGCATCCCCCCCGCCGACTCCGGCGCAGATCCCGACAACGACGGCGACGGCGTGCCCGCCAGCGAAGACTGCGACGACAACAACCCCGACGTCTCCCCCAGCGTCGCCGAACAATGTGACGGCCTCGACAACAACTGTGACGGTGAGACCGACGAGGGTGTGCTGACCACCTTCTACGCCGACGCCGACGCCGATGGCTACGGCGATCTCAGCCAGCCCACAGACGCCTGTGAGCAGCCCACCGGCGCCTCGGCCACCGGAGACGACTGCGACGACACGAACCCGGCGATCCACCCCAACGCTGAAGAGACCGACTGCGCCGATCCCACGGACTACAACTGTGATGGGTCTACGGGCTTCGCCGACGCCGACAACGACGGTTGGCCCGCCTGCCAAGACTGCGACGACGCCGACGTCGGAGAGAACCCCGACGCCGTCGAGATCTGTGACGAGAGCGACGACGACTGTGACGGATTGGTCGATGAGGACGTGACGACGACCTTCTGGGCCGACACCGACGCCGATGAATACGGTGACCTCGACTTCCCCGTTGAGGCCTGCGCCTTGCCCGATGGTTACGCGGTGAACAGCGAAGACTGCGACGACTCCGACGCCCTGGTGAACCCTGGCATCACCGAGATCTGTGATGAGCGAGACGATGACTGCGACGGCGAGATCGACGAGGACGTGACGATCACCTATTACGCCGACCTCGACGGCGACGGCTTCGGCGACCTCGACGCGCCCGTAGAGGCCTGCGAGCTGCCCACCGGCTTCGTGGTGAACGCCGAGGACTGCGACGATGACAGCGCGGAGGTCTCCCCTGACGACGCCGAGCTGTGCGACGGCCTAGACAACGACTGTGACAGCGTGGTGGACGAGCCCGACGCCCTCGACGCCGCGATCTGGTTCGCCGATGACGACGGCGACCTGTTCGGCGACGCCGCCGCCAGCACGACCGCCTGCGAGGCGCCCTCGGGCTTCGTTGATGACGACAACGACTGTGACGACTCCGACGCCGCCACCTTCCCCGGCGCGGCCCCGGAGGACGACGGCGCGGCCTGTATGACCGATGTGGATGACGACGACTATGGCGACGAGACCCCAAGCGCCTTGGCCGTCGCCGGGTCGGACTGTGACGACGCCGACGCGACGGTCTACCCGGGCGGCGCTGAAGACGGCGGGGACGGATCGGACGCCGGGGACGGCCTGGACAACGACTGTGACGGGTTTGACGATGAGGGTCTGCTCTACGGATCCGGCGGCGACGGCGCCGCGAGCGTCACGAGCGACACGGCCTGGGAAGACCTCGGCGGAGCGTGTACGGTCGTCAGCGCCGTGAGCGGCTCCGTGACCGTCGCCGACGCCAGCGACTTCGCCGTGGGGGACAAGGCCCTGCTCGTGAACCTGCAGGGCTCAAGCGGCAAGACCACCAACGTCGGCGCCTGGGAGCTCCTCGACGTGGCGTCTGTGAGCGGCACGACCGTCTCTTTTGTCACCGCCCCCAGCCGCACATACGGCAATACATCCAACACAGACCTCAGCGGCCAGTCCGTGGCGCTGTTCCGGGTGCCCCAGCTCCTCGATCTCAACCTGGGCGCGGGCGCGACGATCAGCGCTGATCCGTTTGATGGGGACTGTGGCGGCGTGGTGGCCCTGCTCGTGGCCTCAACGGCGCGTATCTCGGGCACGCTCAGCGCCGAGGGCCTGGGGTACGCGGGCGGCGCGCAGAACAGCACCTACGCCTCGACGGGGCAGTCTGGCGAGGGCACAACGGGCACGGGCAGCAAGACGTATCTGGGCAACGGCAGCGCTGGCGGCGGCGGCGGGCTCGCGGCCTCATCGTGCTCCAACTGTGAGGGCAACGGCGGCGGCGGCGGTCACGCGACGGCGGGCCAGGCCGGTGAACAGTCAAACCCCACCCTGGGCTATGGCGGCGTGGGCGGCAGCGCTTACGGTGACGTGGCGCTCCTGGCCTTGACCTTGGGCTCGGGCGGCGGCGCCGGGGCCCTCGATCAGTCGTCCGAGCGGGGCATCGGCGGCGCGGGCGGCGCGGGCGGCGGGGCGCTCCTGCTCCACGCGCGAAACCTCACCGTGCTGAGCGCTGGTTTGCTCACGGCGGCGGGCGAAGACGGCGAGGTCGGCTGCGCGGAGTTCTCCAACTGGTGCGGCACGGCGGCGAGCGGATCGAGCGCGTCCGAGGCCGAGGCCGGCGGCGCGGGCGCGGGCGGCTCGCTCTACATCGTGTCCACCACCGCCGTCGTGAGCCCCGACACCGTAGGCGCCTTGGGCGGCCTCGGCCAGCTCAGCGGCTCCTCCTGGGCGAAGTACAGCGGCGACGGCGGCGACGGCCGCGTGCGCCTGGACCTCGGCACCCTGAACGGCGTGAGCGCGGCGAGCGCCGCGACCGAGGCCGCCGCAGTGTGTGAGCCGGATCCGGGGACGATCGGGGCGCTGTGAGGGGGGATGGGGCGGCGGCGGAGGGCTCGCCGCCCCGGAGCGGGGCGGCAAGAAGCCTATAGTCTTTGGTTGGCGAAAGTTACGCCATACGTTACTTTGGCCGACTATCGACTTTTTGATCGGGGTCAGCCTCTGGCCCCTCGAACGGTCGTTCAGCGGACTCGATCACCCTCAAGGACGCTCTGGAATGTGCTCGGCGGCAGACTACATCGAGGAGCTACAGGCCAACGGACGACTTACGTTCACGACGCAGGAGGCCATACACGCGCTTGGCCGGTCGGCCCCGGCGGTGCGAGCGCAGCTCCGCCGCCTGATGGGCAAGGGGAGCATCGTGGACCCCTGGCGCGGCTTTCATGTCATTGTCCCGCCTAGCTACCGCCGGCTGGGCTGCCTTCCTGCGGATCAGTTCATCCCACAGCTTATGGCGCATCTTGAAGAGCCGTATTATGTGACGTTGCTAAGCGCTGCCGCATACTACGGGGCAGCGCACCACGCGCCGATGGTCTTTCAGGTGATGCTGACGCGGTCGAGGCCTAAGCTCTCTTGCGGTGGTGTTCGGGTCGAGTTTATCGGCCGACATGACATGGCAAGCACCCCCATCCTCTCACGGAATGTGCCGACCGGTTCGCTGCGCGTCGCGTCACCAGCAGCCACAGCGCTTGAGCTGGTCGGGTATCCCGAGCATTGTGGATACCTCAACAACGTCGCCACGGTGCTTGGCGAGCTCGCCGAGTCCATCGATGAGGACGCCTTGGTCGCGGAGGCCCAGCGCGCCCCCGTCGCTTGGGTGCAGCGATTGGGCTACCTCCTCGTGCGGGTTGACCAACAGGCGCTCGCAGCGCCGCTCGACGCGGTCTTGGCGCGCCGAAAGGTGTTCACGGTGCCGCTGGCCACCTGGCAGACGATAGACGGCGCGCCCCGTGACGCACGCTGGCGCGTCGCAATCAACACGGATGTGGAGCCCGACGCATGATCCCAGAGCAGGCCATCGTGGAGTGGCGCCGAGAGGCGCCTTGGAGCGCCAACTCGATGATTGAGCAGGACTTAATCATCAGCCGCGCGCTGGTCGAGATGTACTCGGTCCCCGAGATCGCGCAGCGTCTCGCCTTCCGAGGCGGCACGGCGCTGTACAAGCTCCACCTCCTGCCCGCCGCGCGCTACTCGGAAGACATCGATCTGGTTCAGATTCGGCAGGAGCCCATCGGCGACACGCTCGACCTGGTGCGCAACGTACTCGATCCCTGGCTCGGTACGCCGCAACGGAAGCTGAAAGAGGGCTGCGTCACCCTGCTTTACCGCATAGACTCCGAGGACTCCCCGCCCGTGAGGATGCGTCTCAAGATCGAGATCAACTCGCGAGAGCACCTCACGGAGCTCGGGTTGGTTCAGATCCCCTTCAGGGTTCATAGCCAGTGGTCTCGCGGCGAGGCCGCCGTGACCACCTACGCCCTTGACGAGCTGCTCGGCACGAAGCTCCGCGCGCTCTACCAGCGTAAGAAGGGCCGAGATTTGTTCGATCTTTGGTTCGCGCTCAGTCGTGGTGGGGTGAACACGGCTGCGCTTATCCGCTGTTTTGAGCGGTACATGACGGAGGGTGGCCACTCCGTGACCCGCGCGGTCTTTGAGGCGAACTTACACGAGAAGGCCGGGCGCGCTGACTTTCGTGGAGACATGGACGGCCTGCTGCGGCCGGGGCTGACATGGGACTTTGACACGGCGATGCAGCTCGTCCTGGATGAGCTCGTCGCGCGGCTCCCTGGCGCAGCCTGGAGGCGCGACAGCACCTAGGCGCGCTCCCTCAGCCCCTGCCGCCCATCCTCAGCGCATCACCGCCTGCTTCTCGTCGAGCTTGGCCGCGCCCTCGTCGAGGCGGGCGGTGAGCTTGTCGAGGGTCTCTTGCAGTGCGACCTCGCTGGGGCGGCCCATGGCCTCGCGGACGAGGCCGAAGCGGTACTCAAGCTCCGTGGCGAGGCGGGGGTCGACGTCGCGGCGGATGAGGGGCTCTAGTTCGGGGGCGAAGGAGCCGCGGCGCACGGCGTCCACCTCGGCCTTGGCGCCCTCTTTGTCTCCGGCGCGCCAGCGGCGCATCGCCTCGTCGAGGCCGGCCCGCACGGTGAGCGCGCGCTGGGTCCACAGGCCCTCGGAGTACACGGACGCCGCCGCCGGGAGCACCGGAGGCTCGTCGGAGGGGTCAGCGGGCGCGGGCGGGGCCCCGCTGCAGGACCAGAGCACCAGGATCCACAGCATGGAGCGCGGATAACCCGCCCGGGGCGAACCCGCAGCGCGGATCACAGCAATCTACACGCCCGCCGCGTGAGGGCAGCGTCACTCCGCCCGTGCGGGCGCGTAAAATCCGAAGACCGTGCCCCCGGCGGCCAACACGCCCAAGAACACCCCGGTCATCACCGTCGCCCCGACCAGGCCGCCGCCCAGCGCCGCCAGCGCCGCGCGAGAGCCCGCCGCGTCTTGGTATCCTTGCACATAGCCGTTGCGGTAATCCGCCGGGCGGGTGCTCCAGTCGGCGCTGAGCGGAGGCGCCGGGGGCGTCTGGGCGTAGCGGATCACCGGGGTCACGGTGACGGCCACCCCCAAGGGCACCCCGCAGACCCCGAACGCCAACATCACCGCGCCCCCGGCGACGCTGCCCGCGCAGCCCCCGGCGGCGGGGCGCACCCAGTCGAGCGATCGGGCGTCGGCCTCGCCGTCGAGGAGGCCCTGGCCGTAGCTGTCGGGGGCCAGGGGCGGAGGCTCCGACGCCAAGGTGGCGCCGAGCAGGGCGAGGCCGAGGGGGCTCACGGCTCAGAGCGGGATGAAGAGGTTGTCGGTGGCGAGGCCGACGATGACGAGCCCGCCCACGGCGACGGCGGTGCCCACCCCGGCGCCCAACATCGCGGCGCTCGTGCCGACGAGCTGTCGCCGCGCCCGACGCGACTTGTCATAACCGTCGGTATACCCCAAGGCATAGGGCGGTGAGCCATCGGCCCAGGGGCCCATCGGCGGCTCAACCGGCGGCCGGGTGTTGGCGAGCACGCTCGGGCCCAGGCAAGCCCCGACGAACATCGGCGCGCCGACCACCCCGGCGCAGCCCACCGACGCCACCATGAGCCCAAGCCCGAACCCAAAGGACCTCGCGGCCAAGGGCTTCGGGTCTTCAGCCCGCGCGGCGGCCTGGCCCGCGGCGAAGCCCTCGTTGTACTCGACGCGGGCCTCGGCGTCCCGGGGCGGCGCGGCCTCGGCGGCGCCGAAGGAGAGCGTGAGCAGCGGCAGGATCAGCATAGGCGGCGTC
>JAKLKE010000285.1 GCA_023150775.1 Myxococcota bacterium | reverse complement strand
GGAGACGTGTACCTCCTCGACGGCTCCTCCTCTCAAGGGGAGGGCCTCCGCTACGCTTGGGCGCTGGTCGATGGCCCTTCGAACGCACTGCTCATCGAGGCTGACGCTCAGACGGCCTACCTTCAGCCCACCGATGAAGGCATCTACACCCTGGGCCTCACCGTCTGCGACCGCTGGGACCGCTGTGACGAGGCCGAGACCATGGCGCTCGTCGGTGAGGCTGCCAGCCGTCAGCGCCTCGCCAGCTTCGGCGGCGGTGGTCTTGGCTCTAAGCCCTTCGGCAAGAACCGCGCTCCTCAGGCGGATGCGTCCGCAAAGCGCAGCATGGGACTTAGTGGGACGGTAAAGCTGGATGGCAGCGCGAGCAGCGACCCCGATGGCGACAGCCTTCGTTACCGCTGGACCTTCACCGCTCGCCCAGCGGGATCGGCGCTCACCGACGCTGACATTCAGGACAGCACGAGCGCCTTGGCCTCGTTCACTGGTGACGTGAAGGGCACCTATGGCGTCAAGCTCGTCGTTCGTGACGGGATGTTGGCCGACAGTGTGGTCTTGCCGGACATTGTGCTGAGCGCCGTAGACGACAGCGACCCCCTCGACATCCTCAGCCGCCCCCCGGGTGCGCCCCTGGTCTTCGAGGCGGCGGCGCCTTAGCGGCCTGGGCATCGGCACCCCCAACTTCTTCAACGCGGTCCCCAAGAAGGACGAATCCTGAAAAGGGACTCCATGTTCCGCGCAATCTCTCTCGTGGCCCTCCTCACCGGCTGCGCCTCTTCGCCCGCTCCTCTCGCGGACGCTGGTGCGTTCGTCAGCGGCGCCGCTGGAGACGTGTACCTCCTCGACGGCTCCTCCTCTCAAGGGGAGGTCCTCCGCTACGCTTGGGCGCTGGTCGATGGCCCTTCGAACGCACTGCTCATCGAGGCTGACGCTCAGACGGCCTACCTTCAGCCCACCGATGAAGGCATCTACACCCTGGGCCTCACCGTCTGCGACCGCTGGGACCGCTGTGACGAGGCCGAGACCATGGCGCTCGTCGGTGAGGCTGCCAGCCGTCAGCGCCTCGCCAGCTTCGGCGGCGGTGGTCTTGGCTCTAAGCCCTTCGGCAAGAACCGCGCTCCTCAGGCGGATGCGTCCGCAAAGCGCAGCATGGGACTTAGTGGGACGGTAAAGCTGGATGGCAGCGCGAGCAGCGACCCCGATGGCGACAGCCTTCGTTACCGCTGGACCTTCACCGCTCGCCCAGCGGGATCGGCGCTCACCGACGCTGACATTCAGGACAGCACGAGCGCCTTGGCCTCGTTCACTGGTGACGTGAAGGGCACCTATGGCGTCAAGCTCGTCGTTCGTGACGGGATGTTGGCCGACAGTGTGGTCTTGCCGGACATTGTGCTGAGCGCCGTAGACGACAGCGACCCCCTCGACATCCTCAGCCGCCCCCCGGGTGCGCCCCTGGTCTTCGAGGCGGCGGCGCCTTAGCGGCCTGGGCATCGGCACCCCCAACTTCTTCAACGCGGTCCCCAAGAAGGACGAATCCTGAAAAGGGACTCCATGCTCCGCGCAATCTCTCTCGTGGCCCTCCTCACCGGCTGCGCCCCGTCGCCCGCTCCTGTCGCGGACGCTGGCGCGCTCGTCGTCGGCGCCGCTGGAGACGTGTACCTCCTCGACGGCTCCTCCTCTCAAGGGGAGGGCCTCCGCTACGCTTGGGCGCTGGTCGATGGCCCCGCCGACGCAGCGATCATCGAGGCCGACGCTCAGGCGGCTTACCTTCAGCCCACCGTTGAGGGCGCGTATACCCTGAGCCTCACGGTCTGCGACCGGTGGGACCGCTGCGATGAGGCCGAGACCTTCGTGCTCGTCGGCGAGGCGGCCAGCCGTCAACGCCTCGCCAGCTTTGGTGGCCTGGGCCTTGGCGTCAAGCCCTTCGGCAAGAACCGCGCGCCCACGGCCGACGCGGTGGCGATTCGGTCGTTAGGCGGCGGGACGATCAAGCTCGACGGCAGTGCAAGCAGCGATCCCGATGGTGACAGCCTGCGTTATCGCTGGACCTTCACGAGCCGCCCGGCGGGCTCAGCGCTCACCGACGCCGACATTCAGGACGCGTCCAGCGCCCTCGCCTCTTTTCAGGCGGACGTCGCTGGGACTTACAGCGTTCGCCTTATCGTGCGTGACGGGATGCTCTCAGACTCCACGACGCTGCCCGGCCTCGTCGTGGGGATGCTCAACGACGATGAACCGTGGGACTCCCGCACCCGCCACCCCGGCGAGGCCCAGACCGCTGAGTCGGCGCAGCGATCGAGCGCCCCGGGCTTTGGCGGCCTGGGCCTCAGCGCCAAGCCCTTCGGCAAGAACCGCGCCCCCGAGGCGGACGCCATCGCCCGTCGTAGCATGGGCCTCGGCGGGCTGGTCAAGCTCGACGGCAGCGCGAGCAGCGACCCCGATGGGGACAGCTTGCGCTACCGCTGGACCTTCACCGCGCGCCCAGCGGGATCGGCGCTCACCGACGCCGACATTCAGGACAGCACGAGCGCCTTGGCCTCCTTCACCGGGGACGTGAAGGGCACTTACGGCGTCAAGCTCGTCGTGCGAGATGGAATGTTGGCCGACAGCGTGGTCTTGCCCGACATTGTGCTCGGGTATGTAGACGACAATGAGCCACTTGAGCACCGCATCCACTACTTTGCCGCGCCCGTGGTCTTCGAGGCGGCGGCGCCTTAGCGCGCGACGATCCTCCGTCGTGGGGTGTCGCAGCGCGGCGCCATCCACCACGCGCCGCTCCTTTGCGGCGGGGCCGTCCTTGGTTGGCCCCAAACAGCGTCGTCCACCGACCCACGGGGGCGCCCGTTCCTCCGCGCCCCTTCGTCTCGATCGACCTGCCGCGCCGCTCACACACTGGCCGCCCTCGGGGATCTACAGGCTAGGCCGCTCGTGGACGGGCGAGCTTCGCCGCAGGAGCTGGTTGCAATGCAGAGATCCTCCGTGTACGGTGGAGCCTTGAGCGAAGGCGTGTCCAAACCTAGGAGTGACCATGAAGCGTATCGTTACGGCCTTTGGCCAAAAGACCTACATCTCCGCGACCGGGGGGACGACAACTTACCAGCACGAGCTTGGCATCGCCGATGTGCTCGGGCAAGCCAAGAGCCTTCGAGTTCATGTGATCGGAAGTCGTCAGAGCACCGCGTACGCGCGGGCGACCCTCCGGTTCTACGAGAGCTCCAAGCCGGGCGACGCGCGCCCGCAACAATGGGGCGTTCAAATCGGCACCGGCACGGGGATCACTACCCTTCGCCCAGCGCCGTTCACCATCGTGGGGCCGTTTATGGCCCGGGTGGAGTGTGTGCTGGAGATCGACGACTCAGTCGGCCAAGACGACCCGCAAGAGTTCGATCTGGAGGTACACATCACGGCGATCATGGAGGAGTGAGGGCCGAGCGGCCTAGAATGTAGTCGCTGGTGGTCGCGGGCGCAGCCACCAGCCCCAAAAGACCCGCGCGCAGGCACCGCCATGTCGAATACACAAGATCCTTGGCTTGGCGGGGAGTCCGCCGAGTCTGATTCTTCCCTCACGCAGCAAGACGCAGACAGCTCGGCCATGTCGGCGTATGAACGTGACCGAATGAAGTTCGTGACCTCGCGGGGGCGCCGCGCCGACGAGCGTGCGCACGAGCAGAAGGCCGCCAGCCCCGTGATGCCGTGTTGCAGCGTCGAGGGGCGCCAGGTCATCGAGGATTACGAGCGGTATAAGGAGTATCGAACCCGCTTCTATGCACGTTATGATCCTGTCGAGGATCCTTGGGCGCCGGATGGGGAGGTGATCTTCATCCCGGTGCCCCTACCGGGCGACTTGGCGCGGTCAGATGAGATCTTGTGGCGCACCGCAAAGAAGATTGGGCTGAATGCGATGAAAACCTTCTACTACGTCCCGGGTGCCACCTCGCCCATCACGAAGTACGGAGACAACGAATCACAGTTCAACGACTGCGCGGCCCTCGGGGTGAAGGTGATTCGCCAATTCGGACTCGCTGACTTGTTGTGGGGGATGTTGGCTGGAAGAGATGCAGAGGTTCCGTTGGAGTCGGGTCTTGAACCAAGCATACTCAGCGATGAGAACAAGGATCGTATCGCTCAACTCTTCACCGAAGCCCACCGGACACGCACAAAGGTGATCTTTACCTTCCTCACCCTCGGCGGCGGCGGTGCGGCGCTCGACTCAGACTTTGTACCAGACCCAATGCGCGAGATGGATGCGGTTCCCAAGCTTCGCTGGTCGACTGCACACATTGGTCAAGAGGCGAGCGGATATCCGTTTGACTATTTCACGGCAGGCACCCGGGACACAATTGATAACTGGATCCTAAACTCACTGGATGTTCGAAGCGGCTACAAGCGCCACTACTTCAAGCTGATCGCACAGCACTGTGTCACACTTCTCATAGCCGCCCTCGACGAGGCAAAGAATCAGAGTATATTAGATGATGCCGTCAGTCTAAGTGATGTCGTCGAAGGCATCGAAATCTTCAATGAGATCGACACGCGCTGCCGCATTTACGAAAGATTCTACGATAACAATGAAGAATACAGTTATGAAGACAGCGCCATGCAGGCGTACTGGTGGGCGCTGGCCTATACTGAATGTGCAGAGGCGTTCCGTCTTGGGTTGTCCAGCGAGATTCCTATCCTGTTACCAGGCCTATCGAGTTATCTCTCAGAAAAGGGCTTTTCCTGGGATGATAAATTCAGATTTCTCGAGGACTTTTGTGGGCAGATCCGTTTTCAGGCTCGCGCTCGTGGTCTATCCCCGTACGATATAGCTGGCGGACTTGACTATCATTGGTATCATCGTAAGACAGGAGAGGCGACTCACATCGGCTATCTAATTCAGGAGGTGAAAGAGATTCAGTCGTTGCTTGACAGCTACATCTCTAAGGATTGCCGCATCACCGTAATGGAGACAGGCGTGGCAGTAAAGGCCGATTTCTCGCCATTGGTGAAGCGTAATCGATTTTCGACCAAGCTAAAAAACTCTGAGCGACTGGAGCACAGTCTATTTCAATCCAATGAAGTCTGGCGACGCCTTGGCGGCGTGCTCGCTTCGGGCGCAACCGCCGCAGGATGGCACTCCTGGATGTCCGGGATTGAAGATGCGTTTGAGTATATGGGGCTTCGAGTCGATGGTACGCCATCACAAGCACCGGCCGTTCAGGCACAACCTCGGCCGTCTTGGTTCTCCTTCGCACGACTTTCGGAGGTGCTCAGTGAAGTCTTCGCCGGTCAGATGTTGCTGCCAGCGATCTCTTCGTTGAGTGACCTAGCAGGCATGACGAAGGCCGACGGCCTCGTGGTGCTTGAGTTCATGGTGAGTTCCACCCCATTCGGCCTCCATCGCTACGCCTATCTCGTTTTTTATGATCCTACAGGGGCGGCCAACGGCGCGACGGTGGAGGTGTATAGCGCGTTCTCGGTTGTGCAGGCCTCCTTGGTGAGCACTAGAGTCAACGGTCAACCCACAAGCTCCGGGGGTAGCGCGACTACCCTTCCGACTAGCGTGGCCACCTTCGACCCCGACGCCCTGTTCACCGTGCCGGCCGTCGTGAAAACCTACAAAGAGGACTCACCGCTGCTAATTCTCGCGAACCAGCGGCTCCGCTGGACCAACGTCGAAGCCTTCGAGGCTGCCAAACCATGACCCCACACGATCCCCGGCCTTCGCCGCCGCGCACCTCGCCGCTCATCTCGCTCTTGGTCTTGCTCGTCGCGTGCAGCGACCGCACCGAGAAGCCCACGGACTCTCCCGGGGTCGACAGCGCGCCACTTGACGACACCTCCCCCTGCGATGGCAAGACGGGCACAGTGTACCCCGACGCAGACGGCGATGGCTGGGGGGTGGAGGAAGGCGCCGTGGAGGGCTGTATCCCAGCGGTGGAGGGGTTCGCGGAGGAGGCCGGAGACTGTGACGACCAGAACGGTGAGATCAACCCAGGTCTGAGAGAGAGCTGCCTCACCGATTGGGATGACAACTGTGATGGTGTCATCAACGCGTATCCCCCTAAGAGCACCTTGCCGGGACCCGATGGCTGCACCGACTACTATCTCGACAACGACGGTGACGGCTACGGCCAGTACGACGATGACGAGTGTACTTGCACCCCTATTGCACCCTACATTGCGCTGTACGAGGGTGACTGTGACGACAACGACCCCACCATCTGGCGCGACGAAGGTGGCTGCCTCACCTTCGATGAGAGCATCTGGGCGGCGAGGGTGAGCGGTCATCTGGAAGATCAGAGCATAGGATTTAACTCGTATTCTTCGACCTATTTGATGGCCGAGCTTACGGGGGATGGCAAGTTAGACCTGCTCATCGGGGATCCCTCGTTGGAGACGTCCGATGGGACGATGATTGGCGCGCTTTACCTCATCTCGGGGCCTGTGGAGGGTGAGATCGCGTTAGATGACAAAGAGGTTCATCGATTAGAAGGTGGATCTTCCGCAGGTGAGCAGTTGCTTGGGCGTTTGGTGCTGGTGATGGACCTAAATGATGATGGGGCCTCGGACGTGGTGGTGGGCGGCTCCGAAGAGGATGCGTCCGTTTGGATTCTCGACGGCGCACGCTGGAGAAGCGAAGGATTTGGGGCGATGACGACCGCTCTGCACTCGCCGCTCCATGAGTTCAGCACGCTAGGCATCTCAGGCGCGGTCAGCTCCGACCTCGACGGAGACGGCTTGGTCGAGCTAATCCTCGGCGATGACGGCGATGATCAAGCGGGGAAGTCAGCGGGCGCGGTCTACGTCGTCGAGAACCCGCCCGCAGGTCACTACGACGTGAACACAGTCGCCACGGCCAAGCTCACGGGCGAGGCCAAGTCCGACTGGGCGGGCCGATGTGTAGCAGACGCGGGCGACACAGACGGGGATGGTCTAGGCGACGTACTGGTAGGGGCGTTTTATGCCTACTCCGGCGGCGCCGCCTACCTCCTCCGTGGCCCGCTGGAGGGCGATCTGAGCCTCGCCGACGCCGACGCCATCTTCGTCAGCGAGACGGCTGGCGCGAACGGTGGCTGCGGCCTCGCTGGAGGCGGAGACGCCAATGGCGATGGCCTCGATGACCTGCTGATTGGCGCGTACACCGCGTATGGTGAAGCTGGCGCGGCGTATCTAGTGCAGGGCGGTGGGCACCTGGGCGGACAGTCGCTCATGAATGATGCGGCGGAGGCGATGTTTGTGGGGCATGAGGTTGAGGAGTACGGCGCGTTCTGGGCGGGGAGAGATGTAGCGTTCGTTCAGAGTGCAGATGGTTCCGACGCAATCGCGATCGGCTCTGGAGTAGCGCAGTTCTACCAACTGTATGGGGGCGCGGTCACCTTCGTCGTCGACCCCGAGCCCGGCGTTCACACCATCGGCAGCGTCGGAGCCACCCTGAACGGCGTTGAAACTGGCATGTCTTTCGGCTGGAGCCTCGCGGATGCCCCCGACCTCGACGGCGACGGCTGGGGCGAGCTGCTCATCGGCGCCCCGGGGACATACACCGATGGCGTCCGAGACACCGGCAGCATCTTCCTCGTCTCCGGCGGTCTGCTCAACGGCTTGCAGTAACCACTTGCCCCAGCCGCCCCAGCTCCATCAAGGCCGTGTCGAGGTCCACGGGCACAAGCTCATCCTCTAAGCCCTCATCCCGGATGGCCTTCCACGCCCGCTCCACCTTCGCCTTGGCCTCTTGAACGTCGGGGGCGATCACCCGGCTGCGCCCGCTCACGCCGAGCTGGTCCACCACATGCAGCCCGTAGAGCTGAATCACCATCGGCC
>JAKLKE010000284.1 GCA_023150775.1 Myxococcota bacterium | reverse complement strand
CGAGACCATGGGCCAGCTCAAGGGCGCGGCGATGAAGGTGGGCCAAGGCCTCGCCCAGATCGCTGAAGGCCTCGATCTGCCCGAGGAGGTGGGCCGCGCGCTCTCAAAGCTCAACGACCGCGCCGAGGCCGTGCCGTTTCAGACGATCCGTGAGGACATTGAGCGTGAGCTTGAGGCCCCCCTAGAGAAGCTCTTCTCCCGCGTCGATCCTGAGCCCCTGGGCACGGCGTCCTTGGCCCAGGCCCACGCCGCCTGGCTGCCCGACGGTCGCCCCGTCGTCGTGAAGGTGCTGCACCGCCACATCGAGCACTCCGTCGCCTCGGACCTGGCCGCGCTCAAAGGCCTGTTTGTGACCGGAAAGATCCTCCAGCGGGATCGTTCCGAGGTCGACATGATCTTCGACGAGATCCGCCAGCGCCTTGAGGAGGAGCTCGACTACTACAACGAGGCCGCGAACCTCAACTTCTTCGCCAACGCCTTCCGCGACGTGCCCGGCATCCGCGTCCCGGCGACCCACCCCAGCCTCTGCACCGGGCGGGTGCTCACGATGGATCGGCTCCCGGGCAAACCTCTGGAGGAGTTTCTCAAAGACGCCGACGAGCGCGCGCGCCAGCAGGCGGGGCTCAACCTCGCCCGCAGCTTCTTCGTCATGGTCTATGAGCTGCGCGCGCTCCACGCCGACCCCCACGCCGGGAACTTCCTCTGTGAGCCCGACGGCAGCCTAGGAATTTTGGACTTTGGCTGCGTCAAACGCTTCGACGAGTACTTCGTCGCCGACTACGCCCGCGTCGCTGAGCACGGCATCGCCGGGGACAAACACACGACGCTCCAGCTCTTGCGCAAGCTCGGCGGCTTGTGCAGCGAAGATCCCGGCGCCGCAGAGCTGATGTGGGAGCTGGTGGAGATCATGGCTATGCCGTTTCGGGCTGGAAAGTTCATGGCGGGCGGGCCCGAGGACGATCTTCAGGAGCGCACGCGCAACATCGGACCACGCTTCTTGCGATACCCTGAGATCCGAACCCCCCGTGACATGATCTACCTGCACCGCTCCCTCGGTGGTATCTACTCGATGTTGCGTCGTCTCCAGGTCAGCGCGAACTGGCGCGCCCTGAGCCGTCCCTACCACGAGCAGGCCATCAAGCGCGCAGAGGGTCGTGTCTGAGGATCCCGGTCATCGGCTCCCTCCGTTTCGGACCCTTTCACCTCATCGAGCCGCTTGGACGCGGGGGCATGGGGGAGGTGTGGCGCGGTCTGCACGCTGAACAAGGCGTGCCGGTCGCGATTAAGGTGCTGCACCCCGAGCGCGGCAACCGCGCGAGCTTCCTCTCAGCGTTCCGCAACGAGGTCCGCGCCGTCGCCGGGCTCTCACACCCCTACGTCGTGCCCGTGTTCGACTACGGCGAGGTGAGCGAGGCCGCCGCGCTGGCGTCCGAGGCCCGCTTCACCGCCGGGAGCCCCTACCTCGTCATGGAGCTCGTCGAGGGCGGCACCTTGGCCCCGTGGTGTGGCCGGATGCCCTGGCTGCGCATTCGTGAGGTGCTGCTCGCGCTCTTGGACGCCTTGGCCCACGCCCACGCCCGCGGCGTCATCCACCACGACATCAAGCCGGGGAACGTGCTGCTCACCGGGGTCACGAGCGAGAGCGGCGGCTTACGCCTAGCCGACTTCGGCCTCGCCCAGGTCGGCGGAAACCAAGGCGGGGCCACGCCGTTTATGTCAGGAGGAACGCCGTTTTATATGGCGCCGGAGCAGGTGAGAAACCTGCGCGCCGACTACGGCCCCTGGACCGACCTCTACTCCTTGGGGCGCCTCGCCTTGGCGCTCGTCTGGGGGCACCCCGCGCCCGCGGCGGAGGACGTGCTGCCCGGCACCCCCGTCCCCGCGGGCCTCGACTCTTGGCTCGCGCGGATGCTCATGCCCGAGCCCGCCGACCGCTTCCGCCGCTCCGCGGACGCCGCCTACGCCCTGCTCCAGCTCGGCGATCCAACCGTTGAGGAGCCCACAAACCCCGGAAAGTCCGGCGCCTTCTCGTGGGTGGAGCACACCTTCGCGTTCAGCGCTTGGAAGAGCCACGACAGCTCCTCCGGCGGCGAGTCGTCGCCGAAGTTTGACTCTGACCTGCACGACCTGCCCTCCTTGGCCATCGATCCCAACGACCTCCCGCCGATGGACAGCGTCGAGTCCCAACGAAGCGCCTATGTGCGCGCCGAGCCCTGCCGCCGTGAGCCGCCGCCGGTGCCGGATCTCCCCTGGGGCGCGGCGACGCCGGCTTTTTTTGGGCTGGGCCTGTTCTCTCTGCGCGCGGTCCCGTTTGTGGACCGTGAGATCGAGCGTGAGCAGACCTGGGCAGATCTTCGCGCGGTGAAGACCGAGGGGCGCGCCCGCCTGATCGAGCTCGTCGGGGCCACAGGCGTCGGCAAGAGCCGCATCGCCGAGTGGCTCTGCGAGCGGGCCCATGAGCTCGGCATCGCCTCCATCGTGCGCGCCACGCACAGCCCCGAGACCGGGCCCTCGGACGGCGTCGCCCCGGCCCTCGCCAGGACCTTACGCTGCGCCGACCGCCGCCCCGAGCGTGTGCGAGAGCGTGTCGTTCAGGTGCTCTCCGAGCTCGGCGTGCACGAGCCCGCGGAGTGGGCGGCCCTCGCGGAGCTCCTCGCCCCGGCTGAAGACGTGATCGGCAGCGCTGAGGGGGAGACGGTCCGCTTCGCGAGCCCCCTGGAGCGCCACATCGTCGCGCGGCAGACCTTACAGCGCCTCGCCGTCGAGCGGCCGGTCATCCTCTGGCTCGATGACGCCCACTGGAGCCTCGACAGCCTCGCCTTCGCCCAGCACCTCCTCGACGTGCAGCAAGACAACGCCTCGCCCGTGCTCATCGTGATCACGACCAGCTCCGAGGCGCTCACGGAGCTGCCCGTTCAGAGCCTCATGGTCAGCCGCCTGCACCGCAGCGCCCGCTCTCGCCGCCTCGACGTGAGCCCGCTCTCGCGGCCCCACCAGGCGGAGCTCGTGCGCCGTCTGCTCGGCTTAGAGAGCGAGCTCTCCGCCCGGGTAGAGCAGCGCAGCGCCGGAAACCCGCAGTTCGCCGTGCAGCTCGTCGGGGACTGGGTGCAGCGCGGCGTGCTGGTGCCGTCGCCTGTGGGCTATCGCCTCGCTGAAGGGGTCGATCTGCGCTTGCCCGAGCAGCTCTCGCTTCTGTGGTCGGGCCGCGTCGAGCAGGCGCTCTCCGCCCATCCCGAGTGGGGCCCGCCGCTGGAGCTCGCCGCGGCCTTGGGCCAAGACGTCGACACCCAAGAGTGGCGCGCGGCCTGCGGCTTCGCGGGCTACGAGAGCGTCGCCGAGAGCGTCGAGGCGCTGTTGTTGCGCGGACTCGCCAAGAGCGGCGAGGCGGGGCCGGAGATCGGCTGGTCCTTCGCCCACGGCATGGTGCGCGCGGCCTTGGAGCAGCGCGCTGAGGCCGCAGGGCGGCTTGAGGGCCACCATCGCGCCTGCGCCGAGATGCTCCTGCGCGCCGCGGGCGGTGACGAGAACCCCAAAGATCCCCTGCTCGCCGAGCGCCTCGGCCGTCACCTCGCCCAAGGTGGCGACCCCGACCGCGCCTTACGTCCGCTCATGCGCGCCGCCCGCACCCGGGCCCAGGCCGGGGACTATGGCTACGCCGAGGTGATCCTCCATGAGTGGGACAGCGCCCTGCGCGGCCTGCGCTTAGAGCCTGAAGACAACCGGCCCTGCGCCGGAGAGCTCCTGCGCGCGGAGCTCGCGCGTGTGCGAGGCCGCATCGACGAGGCGCTGACGCTCTCGACCCAAGCCTTAGAGCTCGCCCGTCGCCAGCGCTGGCCTCGCCTCATCGCCGCGGCGCTCCTGGAGTCCTCTCGGGCGGAGTGGAACGCCGGTCACCCCGAGCGCGCGCTCAGCCTCATGGAGCAGGCCACCACCGCCGCCGAGGAGGCCGACGACCGCTACGCCGTCGCCCGCTGCCTGATGGAGCGCGCGGTGATCCTGCGCCGCTTCCGCCGCCTCGATGAGGCCGAGGCGCTCTACCGCAGCGCCGCCGAGGAGTTCCGCCGCCTCGGTGAGCTCGGCTCCGAGGCCTGGTGCCTCCTCGGTCTCGGCGAGTGCTGCCGCGAGCGCGACCAACCCCGTCTGGAGGAGGCCGTGTCGTTCTGTGAGTCGGCCCTTGACCGTTTCCAGCGCGCGGGGATGCGCCGCGGCGTCGCCGACTGCACCAACTCCTTGGGTGAGCTGCTCCGGCTCCAAGGAGAGCGCGAGCGCGCCGCCGAGCTCTACCGCCGCTCCCGCGACGTCTTCGTGCGCATCGGCTCAGCGATGGCCGTGGCCCCGGCCTGTAACCTCGGCCTTGTCCTTCTGGAGGATGACCGCTTCGGAGAGGCGGAGCTCGTCCTTCAGGATGTGCTGCGCACCCTCAAGACCCAGAGCCGTAAGGTCTACATCGGCCTCGTTCACACCTACCTTCTGCCCGGCGCCGCCGTCGGCTCCCGCTGGAGCGACTTCGACGAGCACCTGCGCGAGGCGAACGGCCGCCTGCAAGAGACGGGTGAGCTCGACATCGACGCGGCGCAGGCCTCGGAGCGCGCCGGGGACACGGCCTGGCGCGCGGGTTACCTCGGCCGGGCCTGGGCCGCGTGGCGCCTGTCGGCGAAGCAGTGGGAGGGCTTGGGCCGCGCCTGGGATCTGGAGCGTGTTCGCGAGAAGCTCGGTCGCGTCGACACCCTCAACCCGCCCTAAACGACGGGCTCAACGTCGGATCGTATGCCCCACGCCGTCACCCTGATCCCGCCGCCTATCCCTCTGCCCGGCGGCGCCGTCGTTCATTGTGTGCCCGCCGCTGAGGACAACCTCATCTGGCTCATCGCGCTGCCCAGCGGTGAGGCCGCCGTCGTGGACGGCCCCGACGCCGAGGCCGCCCTCCAGCTCTGCGCGGCGAAGGGCCTCCACCTCAGCGCCGTGCTCAACACCCACACCCACGGCGACCACGTCGGCGTCAACCGTGACCTCCACCGGCGTGGGCTCCTCTCGGCGATTCGGGTGATCGGCCCCAGCGGCGCCGCCAGCGCGGTGCCTGGCCTCACCGAGGCGGTCTCTGAAGGTGATGCGCGGAGCCTCGGCGGCTCGTTTCCCCTCACCGTGTGGCTCACCGAGGGCCACATGAACGGCCACATCTCCTTCATCACGCCCGGCGCGGTCTTCTGCGGCGACACGCTCTTCGCCGGGGGCTGCGGTTACCTCTTTGATGGGCCGCCAAAGAAGATGTTTGAGAGCCTCAGCCGACTGGCGGCCCTCCCCGATGACACCCTCGTCTTCTGCGCGCATGAGTACACCTTAGACAACCTCCGCTTCGCCATCTGGGTAGAGCCCGACAACCTGGATCTGCGGGAGCGCCTGGCGGAGACGACACGAGTCCGCGCCGAGGGCCGCTGCACGGTGCCCTCCACCATCGGCCTTGAGCGGGCGACGAACCCGTTCTTACGCGCGCACAGCCCGAGCCTGCAGGCGCGTCTGCGTGAGGAGCTGCCCGAGGCGCCCCTGCACGACGCCTTGGCCGTGTTCACCGCCGCCCGCGCCTTAAAAAACACGGCGCGGCATCGCGCTCACTGAGCGGGGGCCGGGGGAGGGTTGTCCGCCAGGGTGGTCTCCACCTCGACGGGCGCCCGGGTGAGGGTCTGGTGGACCGGGCAGCGGTTGGCGATGTCCAAGAGCCGGCCGCGCTGCTCGTCGTCCAAGGGCCCGCTGAGCGTCACCTCACGCCGGATGTGATCCTTCGGTTTTCCATCGGCGCCGGTGATCTTCTCGTGCTGCAGGTTCACGGTGACCGACTCCAGCGGCCAGCCCTTCCGCGTGGCGTAGAGGCTCACGGTCATCGACGTGCAGGCGCCTAAGGCCGAGAGCAGAAGCTCATATGGATCGGGGCCTTGGTCTTGGCCGCCGACGTCGAGGGGCTCATCGGCGGTGAGGTGGTGCTGGCGAACCGTCACGGCCTGGGTGAGGGCGGTGGAGGCGCCGTGAACGTTCGCCGCGCGGGGCTTTGCCATAAACACTCCAGGTCAGGCGCCGAGGAGGGCGTCAACCAGGACGAGCATAGGCACGCCGAGGCCTAAGGACGAGAGCGTCGTGAGAATCCCGAAACGAAGGTACTCCCAGAAGCCCAGCTCGTGATGTTCCCGGGCGGCCTCGGCCACGATGAGGTTGGCGACGCTGCCGACGAGGGTGAGGTTCCCGGCGACGGTGGCGGTCCAGGCGAGCACGGTCCAGGCGAGGGGGGTGGGGGAGAGCGCCTCGACATAGGGCCCGAACAACATCACCAGAGGCACGTTGGAGACGAGGTTTGAGCCCAAGGTGACGACGACGCTCACCGCGGCGAGGCCCAGCCCGGTGTCAAACCGTAAGATCGGCGCCAAGGCCACGAAGCCCCGCTCCAAGAGCCCCGTGCGCTCGACGCCGCCGACGACCACAAACAGCGCCGCGAAGAACACCAACAGCGTCCAGTCCACCCTGGCGAAGACCGCCCGAGGGTCTTCACGGCGCAGGAGCAAGGTGAGCGCGACGCCGCCCAAGGCCGTCCAGGCGAGGTCAAGGCCCCACAAAAAGCCAAGGACAACGCCGAACATCACGACGACGACGCCCCAGCGCGTCGGGGTGTTGGAAGGCGTCGGCGTGGCCTCGGCCACGCGGAGCGGCCCGGCCAAGGCGCCTCGGTACATCCAGCGGAGCAGCCCGAGCTGCACGACGAGGCAGAGGGCAGCGGCCGGAGCGCTCCGTAAGCTGAAGTCTACGAAGGACATGCCGCTCATCCCGGCGATGAGCATGTTCTGCGGGTTGCCCACCTGGGTCGCCGCGCTGCCGAGGTTGGCGCTCGCGGCGAGGGTGATGAGGAAGGGCACCAAGGGCAGGCCCCGGCGTAGGCACAACTGGATGACCACCGGGGTCATCAGCACGCAGACCGTGTCGTTCACCAAGATCGCCGAGAGCGCGGCGGAGACGAGGCTCACCCGGGCGAGGACGGCGAAGGGGCTTGAGGCGCCTCGGGTGAGCGCGGCCTCGCCCCGGGCCATCAGCCCGTCCTCCTCCAGCCAGGCGCCGAGCATCATCATCGCCAGGAGCAGGGCGATGGTGCCCAGGTCGATGGCGGCGTAGGCCTCCTCGGGGCGCAAGGCGCCGACGGCGACCATGCCCACGGCGCCGAGCAAGGCCCCGGCCGGGCGCCCGATGGGCAAGGCGCGCAGGCGTCGCCCAGCGATGAGCAAGAAGGTCAGGCCGAAGACGACGAGGGTGAACATACGGGCCAGCGGCGCTTCACCACCAAGGGAAGCGGTTGTTCTTCTTGGGCTTCTTGGGCTCGGACTTCGGGCCGTCGCCGCCGGTCTTGCCGTCGGGGCGCTTCGGCTGGGGGCGCTCGTTCGGGTTGTCGACCCCACGCATCCGGTCCAGGAGCAGGTCCATCGGCGACGGGTCGCAGCCGCTCTGGGGCTCGTACCCTTTGCTAAACAGCTCCGTCACACACACGCTGCACACGCCGTCGAGGATCTCCCCCTGGCAGATCTCCCCCTCGACCACGTCCCCGGGCCGGGCGAAGCCGCCGCGAAGGTTGCCCAAGCCCGCGATAAACCGCGCCCAGGTGGGCAAGGCCGCCTTGCCGCCGGTGAGGGTGGTGGTCTTGTTGTCGTCGAAGCCGACCCACACCGCCACGACCAGATCCGGGGTGAAGCCGACAAACCAGGCGTCGCGGTAGCTGTCCGTGGTGCCCGTCTTGCCGCCCAAGGGGCCCGTGGCGCCGTATTTTGAGGCGCCGGCGCCGGTGCCTTCGCTCATCACGG
>JAKLKE010000283.1 GCA_023150775.1 Myxococcota bacterium | reverse complement strand
GCTTCCCGCCTGGGCGGGCGTTCACCTCTGGCCCTCAGCGGCCTGAGACGTGATAGCGCGCTCGATAGCGGTCCTGAGGCGCGCGAGCTGCACGAGGGGGAGCTGCCCCAGGGCCTGCTCGATCACCTCGACGATCTCACTCGGGGAGGCGGTGTCGAGCGGGTCAGCCTGGGGCTGGACCTGGGCCGCTACCCTGGCGGCCTCCTCCGCTTCCTCACGCAGTAGGGATGCGACCGCGGTCCAGCTACCCTCCTGCGCGGCGGCGCGCCTGAGACGGTGGAGCCTCTCCCCCGGGGACGTGGCCAGCTCCACCTCGACCTCTGCGAGGAGCCTGTCGCGCTCGACGCGGAGGGATGCGGCGCGCGACCTCGCTTGAACAGCGGGCCCGAAGCTGCCCGCCGCCGCTGCGTCGTCCGCGATCTTCGTGAGCGCGAGGATCTCCGCGTCGAGCGCGGCGACTCGCGGCGCGACGCTGGCGTGAGCCTCCGCGATCCGTCGCGCCTTCGTCGCTGGGCTGGGGCCTCTACCCACTGAAAACTCCCTTAGAATCTCGTTTTTCTACGAAACGCTCGCGCGCACGATGGAACATGTAGGGGCCCCCGGTCCAGGTGCCCCAATTACACTGTTTTTGGCCGTTTTTGCCCTGAGGTGGCGCCCCCTGCTGGGGCTGGGCGGGGCCTGCCCTGTCCCCCTGCGGGGGTGGGGAGTGGCCCTCCCTCTCCCCTGTGGATACCGCTGGCGGTTAGTCTTCCCAGTCGGGCAGCTTCCCGTCTACGTCGTGCTCCCCGAGCTCCTCGCTCAGCTTCCTGAGCGACTCACTCGCCCGAGAGGCGGCCTCCGCGGCGCGCTGGAGCGCCTGCTTGGCGGCGGGCAGGTCGCGGGTGAGCAGGCAGGCGCTGGCCTCGCTCTCCTGGGCGCGTGCCTCGCGGAGGTGCGGGATCGACTCGCCCCAGCCTGGGGGCAGGAGGTACGCGCTGCCCGAGGCGCGGGGACCGCGGCTCACCAGTTCCCCCAGTCCGCGAACGCGGCGACGCCGTCGTCGGGAGAGGTGGACGTCGCCACCTGCTCCCGAGAGGGGAAGGCTCTCTGCCGGTGAGCAGGCGGGCCATGCCTGAAGACCAGCGCCTGCCTGAAGGCGCGCAGGGCCTCCTCTGCTGCGTCCTGGAGCTCCTCGGGTGAGTAGGTCTCCGAGAGGTCCGCGTGGACGCGCGCGTGCCAGCCCTGGGCGCTGTCGTGGTACAGGCTGACCGCGGCGTGGATCTCCAGCTCAGCCTGAGGCCGGAGGTCGAGCAGGCGGTACGTCGAGAGCCTGCTCTCCTCCTCGACGCAGACCGTCGCGATCTGCCAGCCCTGGCGCCGCAGCTCAGCGACCCTTGCCCCGGGGCGCGCGCCCGCGCACTCCCGGAGACGGGAGAGGGGGAGCGCCGCGGGGTAGCACTCCTGCAGGGCGGAGAGCAGGGTCTGGCGCTGGGCGCCCAGGCGGTCTCTGTTGCGGGGTGAGCGGGGAGCTCGGGGAGTCGTGGTCAAGCGGCCTCCAGGGGAGGCGGCCTGCTGGATCGGCGCCTCTCACCCTAAAGGCTGGGATATCGGCTCTCTATCGAGATTTTGTCGCTTGCCGCCGATCCCACTGGTCGAAGAAGTCCAGCACTCCGGCGTGAGAGGCGCCGGGCTGGCGCCAGTAGTCCCTCAGCTCCTCCTCGAAGTCGTCCTCGTCGAGGGTCGCTGGGGGAGGAGGCGGCGGGGGAGCTGCTGCTGCCGGCCTGGGGTTGCGCCGCCACTCAGCCGTCTCTCTCTGCGCTGCGCTCAGGTACGGCTCGACGCGCTCCCAGGCGGGCTGGGGGAGGTCCACGAGGTCGCGCTGGTGGTGCTCACGCTTGGCCTCGACCTTCAGGTCTTTGGCCTCTGGCCTGGGGAGGTGGAGGTAGTCGAGCGCCAAGAGGAGGTAGTCGAGGCGACAGGGGGTGAGCGGTCGCTTCTCGACGAGCTGCTCCCCGATCTGGCGCCAGTACCTCTGGTCGTCGTCGTCGGGCTCCAGTGCGGCGGCCTGGGCGATCAGGTCTGTGAGTCGCTTGATGCGCGCGGCCTCCTCCAGTCGCCTGAGGTCTGCGGCGAGCAGTCGAGAGGCTGCGGCGCCGTGGACGACCTGAGAGGTCGCCTGGTCCCAGACGCCCAGGTCGAACCTCTTGATGCACTCGCTGCCGATCCACAGGGTCTGCGAGGTCGCCCCGTTCCCGATCTGGAAGTGCCACCTGAGGCCCTGCTGCAGGCAGAGCTGGCACACCTCGACGGCCTCGTAGTGATCCCGGCACTCTCTCCCGTACACCCACTCGTCTAGGGCGAGCTCGACGCTGGACTGCTCCTCCGACCTGGGGAGGAGCTGGGGGGCTATGCGCTGGTGCCAGTGGTTCAGCGGGGAGGTCTTCGCGTTCACCTGGACCTCCGCAGGGCTGCGCGGGCCTGGGGGGAGAGGTACGGCGCGAGCCGCTTTAGCTGCGCGGGGTCGTCCACCTGGGCTGCGGTGCGCCTGACCGGGGGGAAGACCTCGGGGCCCGGCTTGGCGAGCCCGTAGGTCTGGCAGAGGTCGAGGAGGAGGAGGGACTGGCGCGCGGTCAGGTAGCCATGCTGCTTGATCCACGGGGCGAAGTCGAAGCGCCCCGCGGTCAGGTAGGCGACCTGGGCACACAGCTCGTCGACACTCTCCGCGGGGTCAAACCGCTCAGCCTCGATGCGGATCAAGCTCGTCTCGTAGTCCTTCGCGGCGGCCTCGTACCTCTTCTGCGCCGCCTTCGACTCCGCGAGCAGGTCTGAGTAGACCGTGAGCCCTTCCAGGCGCCGCTGCCTGGACCTGCCCTTCCCGCGCTGCTGCTGCCTGGGGGGAGGCGGCGCGGTCGTCGGTGGAGTGATCTCGAGGTCTTCCGGCTCGTAGTCGTCTTCCAGGTTGTCGTCCCCGGTGAACCCGAAGAAGGAGTCGTCCTTAGACGCGCGGTGCGCTGCGAGGTCTACGACGATGGCGTCTGTCTGGGGAGAGGTGGGGGTCACGGTAGGCTCCTCTACGGTGTGGTGGCTGGGAGGGCTCGCCTCCCCCTGATCCGCTCTCTACGCGGTCTTCTTCCCTTTTTGCCTGGCGATCGGCGTGTCCGCGATCGAGAAGGTCGAGCTCTTCACTGCGTCGAGGTCGATCAGGAGCGGCGTCTTCCGGTGGATCTCCGGCGCGGCCCCCGGCTTGGACTGCCTGAGAGACTGGAGGAAGTCCACGGGGGTGGGCCCGTGGGGCAGCTCCAGCGCCCTGATCGACTCGCCTGGAGGTACTGCGGCGCGCGCGCGCTGCCACTGTGCCTGAGACTGCAGGGCAGAGAAGCCGGTGATCATCCAGTCGACCTTCTGGGAGGTCGCGCCAGCGGTCGTCGAGGTCGCCGAGACCACCACGATCTGCCCCTCCTCGTAGTCAGCGTCAGGTGCGCGCACTCCCCCGAGTGCCTCGATCGTCTCTGGGAGAGACTGGTAGGTGCGCACGACGGCGATTTTGCCCGCCTTTTTGTCCTCTGCGAACCGCTCCTGGTCGGCCTTTGAAGCGCCCCGGGCGCGGCCCACGAGGGCGTCACGCAGCTCCGCGACCTGTCCACGGGGGATGGCGCCGCCCAGGAGCAGACAGACCCTGCCCGACCGTGCGACGCGGTGCGCGTCCAGGTCGATCGTGTCCGCCAGGGTCAAGAGCGCCTCAGCGGGGGAGACCTCCAGGTCCACCGCGCCGTAGGATGCGAGGTGCTTTGCGAGGGCCCCAGTCGGCGCGTCCTTGGGGGAGGTCGATGGCCACGCCAGGATCACTGTCGCCACGCCTGGGGACGCCTCGATCCCCAGCACGACTCGGGAGGTGGTCGGCGGAGCATCCCCGCGCAGCGAGGGGTACGGGCTGGCCTCTCGGGTGCCCGCGCTGCCCCAGAGAGAGATCGCCTTCCTGATCGCTCCAGGCATCGGAGCCGGGAGCACGACGACCTGCCCCCTGAAGCCGCCGAGGTGCTCCGCGGTCCATCCCGCGAGCGCCGCCTGGAGGCCGCGGGCCATCTTGGGGCCGCAGGCGGGGCAAGAAGCCGACCAGCACGCGATCCTCTTGCTGCATATGGTGTCCCTGTCGGCTCTTGCGGTGTGGAGGATCGGGCCCCGGCGGCAGTACGCGACGTCGCGCGCGTGCTTGTCGAGACGGGCGAGGGCCTCTCGCCCGCAGTGGAGGGCGAGGCTCACGTCCCCCTTGCTGTCGAAGGAGACGACGTCAGGGGGAGGCGGGGGCGGAGCCTGGGCCAAGGCGATCTGCGCGGGCGTGAGCGGGGAGGTCAGGTCGTCCACGTCGTCGAGGTGAGGCGCGAAGAGGTGACGCGCCGTAGCCCTCGCTGCGGCCACCTTGGCCTCGTCTACCTCGACGAGCCGCTGGTGCCGCTCCTTGGCGACGTCCGCCGCCTTGGGACGCCCTGGGCCACGCTTGGGGGGGGTGGCCACCACCCGGCGCTGGGGCGCGCGGGGGGCTGGTGCGGCGGCCTGGGCGGGTGCCGGCACCAGCGTGAGGTGCGGCGCGGCCTGGGGAGCCGCGGGAGCTGCCTGAGGTGCTGCGGGCTCGAGGTCGGCGATCCCGTCTAGGGTCGCGGGGGCGAGCTGGGGCCCGCTCGACCTCGACCGGAGCGCGCCGCAGGTCGGGCAGTGGACCGTGAACCGCCCGGAGGTCGAGCGGGTCAGGAAGGCCGAGGCGTGGGCGTCGGCGTGCCTCACGCAGTGGACGTCGGGGACGCGGTAGTCGCGCCTGAGGCTATCCCAGAGGGCCTGGGCGTATCCACTCTGGCCTGAGGTGTGCGTGATCAGCACCTCACCCGCATCCCAGGCGTCGCTCTCGTAGCCCGTCGAGATCACCCTGGAGGCGCCGGTCTGCGTGGTGATGGCCACCTGTCCCCGGGGTGCGCCCACCAGCGTCAGGAGGCGACGGTGAGACGCGGAGACTGCCTGGGCGCGCCTCACCTCCAGGGCGACCTCGCGGAGCGCCTCAGCGGCGTCTACCGCCTCCTGAGAGGAGGCCGTGCCGGAGGCGGCGGCCTTCTCCCAGGCGCGGGCCATCGTGCGCGCCCGAGCTGCGGTCTGGAGGGCGTCGAGCGCGGTCGCGACGACGAGGCCGCGACGGGCGCACGCAGCCTCCAGGCGCTCGACGATCTCCCCGATCGGGTAGGACACGATCTCCGCGCGGAGAGCGGTCTGGACGCGAGCACGGCCTCCTGAGGGGACGCCGAGCTCACGGGCGAGGGCGCCTCCCAGGCGGGATTTGCGCGCGAGGTCGCGCACCGCAGGGTCACCGCCAGAGAGGACGCACAGGGCGTCCGCGGCGCGCTGGCGCTGGGCGAGCTGCTCGGGCTGAGAGGTGTCGATCCACGTCGAGAGGTGCGCGTGAGCCGATTTTCCGGGGACCAGCGTCCCGCGCCCGTTGAGCGCCTCGTGGGCGCTCGGGCGAGTGTCGCCCGAGAGGACGACTGCACTCCAGCGGAGGCCGGTCTCGGCCTCCAGAGAGTCGTAGAGGGCGAGCTGGTCCTCGATCGGCAGGCGCCCACCGTCGAGCGCCTCGTCTACCTCGACGAAGATCGAGGGGCTCCCCACGATATCCGCGGCCCGGAGGCCAAACCCGTTGTGCCTCGCGCGTTCGTCGAGGCGGGCTATTGCGGCGACGTCGTAGGCCGCCGCGGACATATAGTGTCCGACCGCATCGGGGATGGGCCCCTCCCAGACCGCGATGCCGGTCGGGAGCAGCTCACCGCGAACCCTGGAGCGGGGGAGCACCTCAGGCGACGGTGCGCCCGAGTACACGGCGTCCAGGAAGGCGTCTGGGGAGACGTCGCCGTAGTGGACCTGCGCGTAGGCATCGAGGAGGCTGAGAGCGGGCTGGGCCATCAGAGGAGGCTCCGGGAGAGCTCCCGTAGCGTCACCTACGGGAGCTCTCGGCTTCCGTCTGGAAGCTCGTACCGGAAGGGGGGAGGGCTGTCTGGAGTCGAGTGACGTCGGCTCCTGCCTCGCTCCCAGTCATACCGGAGGCCGGGCGAAGGTGATCACGACGATCTTTGAGGCGCCGCGAGAATCTCGACGATCAGCCCCAGGACGCGACCGCACGCCGATCTCGATCTCCACAGGAGGGCTTGCGCCCTGCCCGAGCTCCCCAGGATGCCGCTTGTGGAGTCGTCTTACAACGAGCCCGTTGTACTGGCCCCCTCCCCGGGGGCTCTTGGGGACCGTGGATTTTCTTTGATGCACCTTAATTTTATTTCGCCATAGTGACGGTTTGGGCTCCACTATGGAAGACGTAATCGTAGTCTGAGAGTATTGGCCATGAGAGAGCGCAGACTAGGATTACCAAGACAGTCCCGTCAGTTTTCTCACCAGTCTGGAGACTGGAGGGTCGCCCCTCCGGGGCTCAGCTCTCCCCCAGGTGACCTCCCGCACACTTTAATTGATGCATGTAATTTAATATGGCCAAAGTGGAGCCCATAGCTGCCATATGGACGACGTAATTCTAGTCTACGAATATTGGGAGTGAGAGGATAAGAGCGCAGACTAGGATTACCAAGACAGGGGCGTCAGCGAAAACAGGCCCCAGCGATGGTGAGTGGGGCCAGGGGGGCCCCCCTCACCCGGTTTGGTAGGAGCCCTGTCGGCGTGGCGTCGCGGGGGGCGCCGTGCCCCCCTGGTCGATCACCAGCTCGGCGTGCGGTCAGCTCCCGAGCCGGTCTATCGCCGCGGCGAGCTCCTCGGGGATCTCGACGTCCTCGACCTGAGCAGCGAGCGCCTGGGCGCTCTCGACGACGGCTAGGAGGAGGCGCCCTGCGCCTAAGAGCTCCTCGGCGCTGGGCTTGGCGTCGGCGCCCTCCCTGGAGAGGCGGGAGGCCAGGTCGCTGCTCCAGGTTTGGAGCGCCTCAGCGGCGTCGCAGAGGGAGGAGAGGGCTGGGGACAGGGGGTGCTCCTGGCGGGAGTCGGGGAGGTCGTCGTCGTCGTGAGGTGCGGTCATTTTGTGGCTCCGGTCTGGGGAGGCGGTGTGCCTCCCTTCAGGGCTTCAGCCTACATGATCGGAGCTGGCTTCAGGGGATGCGCTCAATACTCCGCCGATAAATGCCGGCTTAGGTAGGAGCCGTCCTCCTGATCCGGAGACACACGACATGCCCGACACGACCTCCACCGACCTCTCCACCGACCTCTCCCCCGACTTCTCCCCGGACGACTTCGGCCCTCCCGCAGGGTGCGTCGACGCCCTGGCATCCTGGCGGCGCGTGCTCGCTGCGCTGGACCAGCTCGCGCGCACCATCGACCGCGTGGACGTCGCGCTCGGGGAGGTCCAGGTGGACCTGGGCGCCCAGCTCGACCGGGAGTCGTCCAGGGTGGACGGGTGACTCCCCCGCGCGCCCCAGGCGAGCGCACCTACGAGGAAGACCTCGCGATCTCCCGACGCGCCCACGAGGTCGAGCGCCACCTCGACGAGCTCGCCGCGACGTGCAGGCGCCTCGACGAGGAGGCGAAGGCGAAGAAGGGGTGAACGGGCAGGGGGGCCCAGAGCCCCCGGGCGCGCACGGGTGCGCCGCGCGCTCCTGGGCCTTCATACTCCCGCGCAGGCCCCATCATACTTTTTTCATACAAAGTGTATGGGCCCCTAAAGCGGCGTTCAGCGCGTCATCGTAGAGAGCCGGTCACCCTGTTAATCAGAGGGTCTCAGGTTCAAGTCCTGAAGCGGGAGCCATCCAAAACCCAGCCGATGAGGCTGGGTTTTGTCGTTTCTGGAGTCACTCCTCACACAAAAAATCCCCATACGACAGAGCACTGTATGCC
>JAKLKE010000282.1 GCA_023150775.1 Myxococcota bacterium | reverse complement strand
CCGCGCCGCGCCCGTCCGCGCCCTCGCTGAGCGCCGCGCCGAGCAGCGCCGCGCCGATGGACCCTCCGCGCCTCAGCCTCCCCCGCGCGGGCGGGGCCAGCGGCGGCGTCGCCTCGGCGGTCTCCGCGGAGATCGCCCCGCCGCGCGGCACCACCTCCCCCATACGGCTGCGTTTGGAGCCCGCTGAAGGGGGTCGCGGCGCGCTGTCTGCCCGGGCGATCCCGGTGACCGTCGAGGGAGAAGACGAAGACTCCTGGCCGGTCGAGGACGAGCCGCCGACGCTGCGCCCCACCCCAGAGCCCCGCCCGACGGCGCCGCCGCCGCCGCTGTTTATGGGCAAGTCGATGCCCTTCGGCGGCAGCTTCCTCGCCGCACCGATGGACGACGAGACCGAAGAGCTCGCCCACGAGACTGAAGAGGTCGCGCCGTCGCGGATTCAGCCGGGCCTCGGCGCCCAGGCCCCGAGCGCGCCGCGTGGAGGCCTGCTCGGCCGAATGCAGGCCCGCACGCCGTCCAGCGCGCCCCAGGCGTACAACGCCCCCGAGCCTCGCGGCGGCCCCGACACCTTGGCGAACCTGCGGAACGCCCTGCCCCCGCCCGCGGCGCCGGGCCCGCTGGCCATGGACACCATCGGCGATCACCAGCGCCGGATCGCCTCAAAAGAGCGTCGTGAGCGCGTCGTGCTCGTCGTCTTGGCCCTCATCGTGGTCGGGGCGCTCGTGTTCTGGGCCGCGCCGCGGGTGAAGTCGCTCATCGAGGCCCGGCGCGCCGCCGCGGAGTCCGCCGCCACCGAGGCGCCGGCCGCCGCTGCGCCTGAGGCGACCGAGGCGACCGAGGCGGTGGGGGCTCAGCCTCCCGACGCGGCGCAGACCACGCCCGCAGCCGCGCCGAACGCCGAGCTCCCCACAGCCACCAAGGCGCCCACCGCCGACCCGCCCCCGCCACCAGCGCCGGTCAAGGCCGCCCCCGTTGAGGTCAAGCCGCCTCCGCCTCCCCCCGTTCAGGCGCCCGCGGCCTTGCTGATCTCGTCGATGCGACCCGGCGTGGTCACCATCAACGGCAAACGTATCGGCTCGGTGAAGTCTGGCGAGCCGCTGCGGGTTGACGTGCAGACCGGCGACGTTGTCGTGCGCTTTACGCCCCAAGGCGGCAAGACGATGACGAAGAAGGTCAACGTCAGCGAAGGCGACTCGTTCGAGCTGGAGTTCTGAGGCCTAAGGGGCTCGCCGCTCGCGCCCCTTCCCCGCTCAGACGGGCTTCACCCGCTCCCCGAAGATGGCGGTGCCGACCCGAACGAGGGTCGCGCCGCGCCGGATCGCCTCCTCAAAGTCGTGGCTCATGCCCATGCTCAGCTCGGTCAGAGGTAGGCCCCGGGCCCGGCCCTCGGCGGCCAAGCTCGCCAAGGCGTCGAAGTATTGAGCGGCCTGCTCCGGGCGCTCGACGGCGGGGGGGATGGTCATCAGACCCCGCAGGGCGACGTTGGGGACGGCCATCACCGCGGCGCAGACCTCCAGGGCCTCGGCGACGTTCACCCCGGACTTGCTCGTCTCGTCGCCGACGTTCACCTGCACGAGCACGCCCTGGGGCACGCCAGGCGCCGCGCGACGGCCAAGCTCGGCGGCGAGGCGCGCGCTGTCGACGGTGTGCACCAAGGTGGCGCGGGGCACGACGTACTTGACCTTGTTGCTCTGCAGATGCCCGATGAAGTGCCAGACCGCCCCGGGCGGGAGCTGGCCGTCGAGCGCCGCGCCCTTGTCACGCAGCTCTTGGGCGTAGTTCTCGCCAAAATGAAGCTGCCCCGCCGCCGCGGCCTCCAGGAGCTCCTCGGCGGGGCGCGTCTTGGACACGGCGATGAGCTGAACGGTGTTTGGGTCGCGGCCGGCCTGGTCACAGGCGCGCTGAACCCGGCCTTGAACCGCCGCGAGGCGCTGGGCGAGGGTCGTCATGACGTCTTGGCCTCCATCGTGAACGGCGCGGGCAGCCCCAGGCGCGTGAGCTCGTCGAGCAGCTCGGCCAGCGGCAGCCCCACCACATTAGAGTAGCTGCCGTCGATCGTCGCGACCAAGAACCCGCCGACGCCTTGGATGCCGTAGGCGCCGGCCTTGTCCATAGGCTCGCCCGTGGCGATGTAGCCGCTGATCTCCGCGTCGCTGAGCGCACGAAACCGCACCTTCGTGGTCACGGCGCGGGTGATGAGCGCGTCGCCGACCCGCAGGGCGAAGGCCGAGGTGACGAGGTGCTCTCGCCCCGAGAGCGCGCGTAACATCCGCGCGGCGTGGGCGGCGTCCGCCGGTTTGCCGAAGATCTCGCCGTCGAGGTGAACGACGGTGTCCGCAGCCAAGGCGGGGCTCGGCGCGCTGGCGACCTTCTCTTGGGCGACACGCAGGGCGTAGACCTCGGGGACCTCGCCCGGGAGCGGCGTCTCGTCGATGTCCGCCGGGCGCACGTCGAGGGTGTAGCCCAGAGGCTCCAGCATCATCCGGCGGCGGGGCGAGGCCGAGGCCAAGGTGAGCCTCAACGGTGGACTTCAGGCGGTGATCCCGGCGAAGCTGGGCTTCATGGTGGCGCCGAAGCCAGATCTCCGATGGGTCCACCAGCAGCTCGGGCAGGTGGATGGGCGTGGCCTCGTCTTCGTCAGCGTCGCGTAAGGCCACGAAGGTGAGGTACGCGGAGCAGCAATGGGAGCGCTCCCCGGTGCGGGGGTGCTCAGCCTCGATCCGCACCCCGATCTCCATCGAGGTCGTCCAGGCCCGGTTCACCATCGACCGCAGCTCGACGATCATCCCCACCTTCACGGCCTGCAAGAAGTGCAGCTCATCGATCGACGCCGTGACCACCGGGCGCCGGGCAAACCGTTGGGCGGAGACGGCGGCGCAGATGTCGGTCCAGGCGACGATCTGCCCGCCGAAGGCGTTCCCGTGGGCGTTTGAGTGCGACGGCAGGACGATGTGCGTCTGCTGGGCCTCGGTCTCTTGAGGGGACACACGGCGCATCGGGGGCTCCTTCGGTGAAGCAGGACAGGCCCTCAGGGGCCGGGAGAGGCCGGGGGGCTCGGCAAGGCGTGAAGCATGGCCAAGAAGCCGCCCTGGGGCACCTGGATGGCGCGCCACTCGACGTTCTGGATACGCCGGGCGCCGATCTCCTCCAGGGGGAGACCGTCAAAGAGGCCGAGCAAGGCGCGGTTGAGGCCACCGTGGCCGACGAGCAGGCTCGGCGTGTCTAAGGTCGGCAGCGCGGCCAGGTAAGGCAAGGCCCGGCGCATCAGATCATCGTGGCTCTCGCCGCCAGGGGGCCGACCCCACCAAGAGATCAGCCGCGCCATCTCACCCGAGGCCCGCAGCGTCTCGCGGCGCACCTCGGCCCACTCGCCGAGATCCCGCTCTCTCAGGGCCTCGGTGATGAGCCAAGGCACCCCCGGCCGGCCCTGCACGACCGGCCGCGCCGTCTCCACCGCCCGGGTGAGATCGGAGGAGACCACTCGGCCAAACGGCACAGGGGCCAACAGCTCGGCGAGCGCCCGCGCCTGGGCTTGACCCGTTGGTGTGAGCGCCACATCCTTGTACCCCGCGAGCCAGCCCTGGGCGTTGGCCACGGACTCGCCGTGACGCGCCAACACCCAGACACCGGGCCCCGCGGGGAGCGTCGGCCCGGCCTGACTCAGCGCAGCACCACGGCCCGGAGCCGCTCCTCAGCGACGAGGAACGCGCCGACGTCGGCGCCGCCAGCGAGGATCTCCTCCACAGCGCCGGAGATCTTCGCCAGCTCACCCGCGCGCAGGCGACGGGCGAGGCCGTCTACGTCGAGGCTGAGCTTGGCGTCCAGCGTCGCGCTGTCCAAGAGGCGGCGCAAGAGCGCGCTGTACCGAGAGCGCAGGATGCCCATCGCGATGGGATCCCAGGTGCCGACGGTGCGGCGATCTTCGATGGCGCGGACCACCCGCAGCACGCCGCTGGCCTGGCCGACGCTGAGGTACCGCACGACGGCGTCGCGGTCGGACTCCCCGGTGCGCGCCTGAGACAAGGCGATCTCCCGGGCGAGGGTGAGGTCGGCGAAGGTCGCCACACGCTCGGCCAGCTCCCGGCGAACGCCCTTCGCGGCGAGCTGGTTCACCCGCTCGACGGCGCGGTCGGTCTCGGCGTGGCCGCGGTGATCCCGCAGCGCGACGAGGATGGACTTGATGCGGCCAAACTCTTCAACGCTCGGCGTGGCCTCTCCGGGGGCGAGGCAGACGCCCAGGAGGCCCTGCACGCCGTCCGTCGCCGCCACCCAGCCCGCGTAGCGGCCCTCGAAGCCCTCACACTGCTCCCGCAGCTCTGCGCGCAGCCCAGCGAGGTCAAAGGCCTCGGCGGCGCGAAGGTAGGCCCCGGCGATCTCCGTCGGGTGGCGCCCGGTGAGATCTTGGAGCGTGGGGAAGAACGCCGCGCCGTTGTCGGCGACGACGTCGGTGAGCACCACGGTCATGCCGATGGCCTTCGCCAGCATGTGCCGCGAGACCTGCTCGGGGTAGATCGCCCGAATCTTCGCCGGGAAGTAGTTCAGCAGGCGCTCGTTGAAGCTCGGGATGTGGGCGCTGTCGCCGTCGAGCAAGGACTTGTAGACGTGCAGCTTGACATGGGCCTGGAGCACCGCGAGCTCCGGGCGCACGAGGCCTTTGCCCGTGGCGCCACGCTGGCGCAGCACCTCGTCTGAAGGCAGGCGCAAGAAGTCGCGGGAGGCGCCGGAGCGCTGGCACACCCACTGAATCGCGCGGCTGTAGTACAGCGGATCCCGGGCCGAGCGGAGCTGGTCGAGCGAGAGCTGCCGGGCGTGGGTGGCGTTGTTCGCCAACACGGCCTGGGCCACCTCGTCGGTGAGCTCCTTGATGAGCGCGTTGCGGGACTCGTAGGTCAGCTCACCCGAGGCGACCATCGGCGAGAGCAAGATCTTGAGGTTCACCTCGTGGTCCGAGGTGTCAACGCCGCCGGAGTTATCGACGGCGTCGGTGTTTAAGCGACCGCCGAGGAGCGCGAACTCCACGCGGCCGGCCTGGGTGAAGCCCAAGTTACCGCCCTCACCCACCACACGGCAGCGCAGCTCGTTCGCGTTCACGCGCAGGCTGTCGTTCGTCGCGTCGCCGGCGTCGGCGTGGCTCTCGTTGGACGCCTTAAAGTAGGTGCCGATGCCGCCGTTCCACAGCAGATCGACCTGCATCCGCAGGATGAGGCGGATGACGGCGTCCGTGGGCAGCTCGTCCTGGAGCACGCCGAGCATCTTCTTGACCTGGGGCGAGAGCGTGATGCTCTTCGCCGAGCGGTCAAACACGCCGCCACCTTCAGAGATCAAGGAGCGGTCGTAGTCGTCCCAGCCGCGCACGGCCTCGAACAGGCGGAGGCGCTCGGTGTAGCTCTTCGCGGCGTCGGGGTCGGGGTCGAGGAAGATGTGCACGTGGTTAAACGCCGCGAGCAGCTTCATCGTGGGGTACTGGATGACGCCGTTGCCGAACACGTCGCCGCCGGTGTCGCCGATGCCGATGCAGGTGAAGGTCTGCTTCTTGGGGTCGAGGCCCATCTCGGCGAAGTGGCGGTCGACACACTCCCAGGCGCCCCGGGCGGTGATGCCCACGGCCTTGTGGTCGTAGCCTTGGGAGCCGCCGGAGGCGAAGGCGTCACCGAGCCAGAAGCCGTACTCATCCACAGAGATGCGGTTCGCGGTGTCGGAGAGGTGCGCCGTGCCTTTGTCGGCGGCGACGACGAGGTAAGGGTCGTCACCGTCATGGGCCACGACCATCGGCGGGCGGACGATCTTGCCCTGGACGTAGTTGTCGGTGACGTCGAGCAGGCCACGCACCAAGAAGCGGTAGAGCTCATCGGCCTTCGCCCGGCGCACCTTGGCGTCGGGGATGGCGTGCTTGAGGAAGAAGCCGCCCTTGGCGCCCTCGGGCACGATGACGACGTTCTTCACCATCTGGGTGCGAACGAGGTCGAGGATCTCCGTGCGGAAGTCGGAACGATCCGACCAGCGGATGCCGCCGCGGGCGATGGAGCCGCCGCGCAGGTGCAGGCCCTCCATCTCGTTGTGGTGCACGTAGATCTCGTACTTCATCCGGGGCTCGGGGAGGTGCGAGACGAGGTTGTGCTGAACCTTAAAGCTCAGGTAGTGAGCGCGTTTGTCGGTGCGGTAGTAGTTCGTGCGCATCGAGGACTGCATGAGGTTGAACAACAACCGCAAGAGCATGTCCTCGTCGTGGGCGCGCAGGCGGCGCAGGCCCGAGTCCACCACCTCAGCGGTCTCGGCCATCGCGGCTTTGCGGGCCTCGGCGTCCAAGGCGGGGTTGAAGCGCGCGTGGAAGTAGCCGACGAGGGCGCTCACGAGCCCGGCCTGGTTGAGCAGGATCTCTTGGATGCGCGGCAGGGTGAGGGTGAGGCCGATCTGCCGGGCATACCCGCGGTAAGCGCGGATCAAGTCCACGTCCTTCCAGGGGATGTTCGCCGCGAGCAGGAGCCGGTTGAGGCTGTCGTCGGGCATCTTCTTGGCGAAGACGGCCTCCAGCGCCTCGACGAGCAGGGCCTTCCGCTCCAAGAGCTGCTCGGTGTTGAGCCCGTTCACGCCCTGGATGCGGAAGGTGTCGATGTCCTTCGGATCGCCACGGCGGGGGTGGATGGGGTCGCTGTACTGGTCGTAGATGAGCAGCCCGAAGTTGTCGAGGACCGGCAACATCTCGGAGAGGATGAGGTTGCCGAGCTGGTACAGGCGCAGGCTCGGGCGGCCCTTCTCGTCCAAGAACAGGTCGGCGACGATGGGGCGCGCGGGGCTGAGCTGCTCCAAGAAGCCGATGTCGCTCGCGGCGCGGGCGACGGGGTTGTGGGCGGTGAACTCCTCGCCGAAGGCCTGGCCGTAGCGGGTGATCAGCGCGTCAGCCTGCTCTTCGCCGTGCTCGGCGACCAAGGCCTCGTACAGGCCGTCCTCCCAGGGGGTCGCCATGCGGCCGAGATCGGCGTGCAGGGCCGAGAGCTCCTCAGACGACAGCGGCTTGGCGCCGGTGAGGTAGAAGTAGGCGAGCACCGTCTCGTAGCGGCTCACGAAGAGGCCGTGGTCGGAGTAGCTCGCCGAGGTGCGGCTCTTGAGCGTCGTCTCCATGCGGCGGCGCAGGCGGTCGGAGTACTGCACCCGGGGCATCGCCGCGAGGAAAAACACCATCTGCGACGCGGCGTTCTGGCTCAGGTGAACGCGGACCTCTTGCTCGGCCTCGGCGTCGAGCACACGGTCCACCATCTCGGCGATCTCCTCGAAGCTCGCCGTGAAGAGGTACTCCGTGGGCAAGGAGTCGAAGACGTTCGCGACGCCCTTGTAGCGCCAGGAGCCCGGACGGGACTCTTCCTGGCGCAGGATGCGGGAGAGCACCCGGCGAAGGATCGGCACGTTGCGGGAGGGCTGGGTGACGGCGCGGTAGGTGAACATGCCGCGCAGGACGAGCTCGTGGCTGGGGTTGCCCGCCTCATCGGGCAGGCGAACGAGGATCTCGTCGATCTGGCCGGAGCGGTGCACCGGAGACTCGACGGCGCCTTTGTGCACATGAACGGGGAGGTCCAGCGGGTTCTCTCCCCAGCTCGCCGTGTCAGCGGGGGCCCAGGTGGACACCCCCTCCACCCGCTCGAAGCCCAGGCGGTCCTCGCCGCTCACCGTGCCCATGAACACGAAGTTGTCGGCGAGCAGCCAGGTCATGAAGTCGGCGGCCTCACGATAGGCCTCGGCGTTCGACGGGATGCGGGCGGCGACGCGGTTGAACAGGGTGGCCGCGCGCTCGACCGTCTGCGACATCGCGGTGAAGTCGCGCACCATCGCTTGGGCGAGGCGCAGGTTGCTCTCTAAGGCGGCCTGGGCCCCGGCGAGCACCTCGGGGCCGAGCTTTGAGGACTCGATCTGGAGCACGGACTCCAGACGACCGGCGCCGCCGACGCTCGTGAGGCGGCCG
>JAKLKE010000281.1:5028-7996 GCA_023150775.1 Myxococcota bacterium | reverse complement strand
CTCGGGGGCAGGGCCTCGGCCCAACGCCGGGCGAGGCGTTTGTGTCGGTTGGGCTCCGCGCCCACCCAGCCCAAGGGGGTGACGAGGCTGACCACGGCGTCGGGGCCGCGCCGGTGGATGAGCCCCTGGCCGATGAGGCTCACCAAGGCGTCTTCGAGGCCCTCTTCGCCCCAGGCGCTCACCAAGGCGGCCAGGGTCGCCTCGGGCCAGCCGAGGTGAATCAGCGTGTGCAGCTCCGTCAGGCGCGGGGTGAGCTTGAGGCCCGGCGGCGGGTCGGGCAAGGGGCGCAGGCTGATGTCGAGGCTGAGCCACTGGAGGTCCGCCGTCGAGAGCTCGATCCCCTCGTTCACCCACGAGGCCCGGCCCGCGGCGATCCACGCGCTCAGCTCGGCGGCGCGGTCTTCATGGGTGTTGATCGACCGCCGCTCCAAGAGCGCCGCGGCCCGGCTGCGGCGGCGCAAGATACGCTCGGGGCCCAAAAACAGCCCTTGAAGCGCCTCTTGGGAGAGCGCGCCCCCCAAGGGCCAGCGGCGAGAGGCCTCGTGCAGCTCGCTCGGGGCGTCGTGGCCCAAGAGCGCCAAGGCCGCCTCCGCCGTCGCCGCCCGCTGGCCGGGGTCGGGCTGCAACAGCGCCATCACCAGGCGCGCGGCCTCGTCGGGCAGCCCAGGGCGCGCCTCGCGGGGGTCGGGCGGCGGCGTGTCGGTGAGGCGCTCGTGAATCGACGGCCCGGCCCGGCCGGTGAGCGCCTCGTAGAGGATCATGCCCACGGCGTAGAGGTCTGCGGCGGGGGTGACCCGCTCGGGGTCGCGGCGCTGCTCCGGCGCCATGTAGCTCACCTCGCCGATCAGCTCCGCGTCCAGAGGGGGGGCGGCGTCGGCGCCCTCCCCCGCCGCCACGCCGAGGTCGAGGAGCACGACCTCTTCGCCCCGCCGCAGGATGTTCGCGGGCTTGAGATCCCGGTGGACCACACCCGCGGCGTGAACCCGGCGCAGCACCCGCAGCAGCGCCACGGTCGGCCCGCGCAGGGTCTCCCACGGCGCCGCGCCCCGGGGGAAAAAGTGCTCCCCCTCCACGAGCTCCATCACCAGAAAACGCGCCTCGCCGCCCCCTTCGGCGGGGCAGCGCCCGTCGTCGTAGAGCCGCACCACGCCGGGCAGATCCAGGGCCAAGAGCGCGGCGACCTCACGCCGGGCGAGGGGGCTCTGCGCGTCCTCCCGCAGCACCTTCACCGCCACGAGGCGGTCACCGCTGAGGGTGTCTCGCGCCCGCCACACCGTGCCTTGGTTGCCCGCGCCGAGGCGGTCCTCAAGCCGGTATCGATCGGGGAGCAGCGCGCGCATCGGCGTCCACAGAAATAGAGGAGGCGTCATCCTACCCCTCGCCGATCTGAGGAGCCCCATGCCCCCTGTTGAGCTCGCCGCGCTCCTCCCGCTGTTGCGCGCGCACCGCGATGAGACCGAGGCCGGGCGCTGGCTCTTGGAGCGTGTGCTGGAGGGGGTCGAGGCGCTGTTGAGGGAGACGCGCTTCGCCTCGACGGCCACGGCGTCTAGCGCCAGCCTGCACCTGCACGACGGCGCCGGATTTCGCCTGAGCTTGGGCGTGGAGCGGCGCGATGGGGTCGTCTCCGCGGATCACCACGCCTCGGCGAACATCTGGGCCGGGCTCAACGACCACGCTGAGGCGCTGACCCTCGACGTGCGCGCCCCGACGCTGCGCGGCCGCTCCGGGCGGGTTCAGCCCCTCGACGGCCCCCGCCAGCAGAGCGGCACCATCGTCCGCCTGGGCAAGGTCAGCGTCACCCACCTCCTCGGCCTGCCGCTGCGGGCGCCGGGCCGGGGCCTCTTGGGCATGATCACCGTCGAGATCTCCTGCCGCTCGGCCATGGGGCTCGACCTCGGCCTCTTCGGCGGCGCCCCGGGCGCGGCCTTGGACGAGCTGCAGCTCCTCGTGGACCTCGGCGCCTTCGGCCTCGCGCTCTTGCCCCCGGCGCCGGCCCCCGCCGGTCCCCAGGCCGAGAGCGCCGCCTACCACAACACTCTGCGCCTCGCCGAGCAGGTCGCGTCGTCTTCAGCCCACGTCAGCCTCGTCGGCCCCCTCGGCAGCGGCCGCGCCTGGCTCGCGGGCTGGATTCACGCGCGCTCCCCGGCCCAGGCCCACAGGCTCACCGACCTCGACGGCCACCGCGTCACCCCCGCCGAGCTGGAGCTCACCCTGCGCGCCCCGGGCACGGCCCTGATCCGTGACGCCCAGGGCCTCTCCGTAGACGCCCAAGGCGCCCTCTCCGCCTGGCTCGACGACCCGGGCACGGCCCCCGCCCGCCTCATCCTCACCACCACCGCCGAGCAGGACCTCGGGGGCGTCCTCCGCTTTGACCTGCCCCGTCGCCTCAAGCTGTGGAGCATCGCCGTGCCCGGCCTGCACCAGCGCCGCGAAGACATCCCCCAGCTCGTCATCGGCCTGCTCGCCGAGGCGCTGGGCCGCCCCGAGGCCGAGGGCGCCGAGCTCCTGAGCGCCGAGGCCCTCGACCTCTTCACCGAAGCCAGCTACCCCAACCACCTCAAAGACTTGGGCGCGGCGGTGCGCTGGGCCCTGCGGGAGGCCGAGCAGCAGGCGGCGTCCACCGGGCGCCCGATGCAGCGCCTCCGCGCCGAGCACGCCCGCCTGGGCCTCCAGCACCTGATCCCCGCGCCCCCCGCCGTGCTCGACCAGCTCCGCCCCGGCGCCCGGGCCCTGGTGCAGCGCGCCGAGGCCCTGCTCGCCGAGCCGACCCCCAAACACGCCAAGCCCCCGCACCTCTTGGCCCTCGCCGAGGGCTTCGTGGGCCTCGTCGTCGCCGAGGCCCTCGCCGCCAGCGCCGACCCCGCCGAGGCCGCCCGGCGCCTGGGCCTCGTCGAGCAGGTCAAGGATGGCAACCACCTCAAGACCTTACGCGCCGCTCAAGACAAGCTCAACCGCCTCGCCGTCTGCC
>JAKLKE010000281.1:0-5018 GCA_023150775.1 Myxococcota bacterium | reverse complement strand
CCTCCACGAGCCCACGCCCCCCGCCCTCGCCCGGCTCCGCCCGCGCCGAAGGTCTTAAGGCGCCTCTACCCGCCAGATGCGCACCCAGGCGTTTCCGACCTTGTGCTCTTGGCTGAGCGTGCGGGGCAGCTCTTGCAGTCGCCCCAGGGGCTCCCCTTCGCAGGTCTCGACGAGCCAGCCGCTCACCTCCTCCGGCGTCGTCTGGAGGTGGTAGACCTTGAGCGTGTCGATGGGCACCTCGACCACCCCGGCGTAGGGCCGGGTGAGCTGGGTCCAGGCGTAAGAGCCCACCCAGACCTCCCCCGCCAGGCCCCGGATCGTCGGCGCCGCCGCCCGGGTCGCCAAGGCCACGTCGAGGCCGTAGATCGACGCCTCGGGCCCGTCGTCGCTGGGCCGCCGCCAGAAGATCGCCGACATCAGCAGCAAGGCCCAGGCCCCCCTCGGCGCGAGGCTCAGGCAAAACACCAGAGCGGCGACCATGCCCGGCAAGAGGTAGCGGACGTGGGTGTGGGCGTCTTCGCGGGGGAGGCCGCCCAAGAAGTTCAGCGTGCCGAAGAAGGCGATCTGGCTCAGCGCCGTCAGCGCCAGGAGCGTCAGCGGCCAGGCGTGGAACCGTCTTCGCAGGAGCGCCCAGGCGGCCAAGACCAGCAGGATCCATCGCCCTTGGGAGGCCAGGGTGATGCGCGCGACGCTCAACAGGTCGTTGAGCCAACCGCCGATCGTCTCTGGCAGGCGCTCGCTCCCGGCCAAGGCCCAGCCCGCCTCGGCCTCATGAATCGCGCCCCAGCCCAAGAGCGTGAGCGGCGGCCAGGCCCAGCCCCAGCCGATGCGCCCCTCGCGCAGGTTCGCCAAGAGCGCCGGCGCCGCCAGCAGCACGCCGGGCTCTTTGCAGGCCGTGGCGAGGGCGGCGGTCACGGCGAAGACGCCCTCGGCCCGGGTCAAGATCGCCCACAGCGCCAGGGGCGTGAGGCACATCAGCGGCAGGTCGGTGTCGGCGCGCAGGAGGTTCGCGGCGATGGGCGGCGCGAGGGGGATGACCGCCGCCGCCCAGGCCGCGCGCGGGCCGCCGACCACCCGCCCGAGCTTCGCCAAGAACAGGCCGAACAGCGCCGCGAAGGGCAGCGCCGCCAGATGTACGGCGAAGTGGTTGGGCCCAAACACCCGCAAGAACAGCCCCATCCACCAGAACCACAGCGGCGGGTGCCCGTAGTCGGGCAGGCCGTCGGCCCACTGCGGGGGCAAGGCCGCCTCGGGTCGCGCGGCCTGGGGCAGCCGGTCGAGCACCCACTGGGGCCCGGTCTCCGCGGCGAGGAGCCCCTGCGGCACCCACCAGAACAGCCCGTCCTCCACCAGCGGCACGTCGAGGCCCCAGAGGACGACGCCGAGGGCGACGAGCACGGCGCCCAGCTCGGCGCTCAGGTTCGGGGTGGCTTGGGGGGTAGGCGTCATTTGTTTGCGGAGGGTGGGCGCGGGGGCTACGGTTGCCCGTCCATTCTGCCTCGTGGAGCGACCCCCCGCCGTGCCAAACCCAGCCATTCCCCGCGAAGATGTTCACCGCATCGCCGAGTCCTGCTCCGCCCAGGGCGAAGCCTTCCGCGCCAGCGCCGCCCGCATCGCCCGCGACCAGCGCCCGCTGGTCAACTTCCTCAAGGCGAACTTCCAGCAGCTCAACCCGCACAGCGCCGAGGTGACGCTGTACATGCTCACGGTGAGCCTGCGCATCGTCGCCGAGTACGGCGGTCGCCTGAACAAGGTCAACGCCTCGGCCGCCCAAGAGGCCGCCGCGCGCATCAGCCGCAACATCGACGCGCTCCTGCCCTTCGACAACAACCTCCCCGCCCGCGTGCGCCAGTTCGAGTGGCGCGCCCAGCCCCACCTCCTCGACGAGATCCTCTGGGCCCTCTACGAGAAAGAGGACAAGGCTGAGGACGAGAACAGCCTGCCCCCCGACCAGTCGGGCCTCGTCACCTTGCTGCTCTGGGCCTGCGTCGAGGCCATCGACACGGCCTGGGTCGCCCCGAAGAAGTGAGCGTCCGAGGGGCCTTGGCCCCGGCGTGAGCGGGAGCCTCCATGTGGTTGGCTCCCGCTTGGCTCGTGCGGCGCTGGGCGTCGTGGCGATCTTTATGTGCCGGGGTTGGCCCCTGATCCTGGTGGGGCTCGGGGTGTCTCTCGCGGGACCGCTCGCCCTGGGTTGTCAACGTGGGGGCGCTGTGGGGCTCCCGGTGGGGACGCTCTGCGTTGAGCGTCGTGGCGACAAGGGACGCGCAGGAGCCGGCTCCTGATCGTGTGGGACTCGGGTCGCCCCTCACGGGACCGCTCGCCCCGGTCCATCAAGGACCGGGGGTCGCTGCGCTTGCGGGGTCTTCTCGCGCGTCACGCGCTACAGACCCCTCCTGAGCTCCCGGGAGAGACGACCGCTCCCCCCACACGCGGAGCCGACCCCTACGCTGGTTGGTGGGGATTCGGGCTCCATGAGGGGTGACGTGGAGGGTTCAACGCCGGGCACACCATGAACCAGAGGAGAGACGGCGGGTAGGCGACAATTCACCAGAGCCTCTTCGGGAGGCACCCGCTCACCCCAGGCGCGGAGGGCCAAGGCGACAATCCCTGTCTGTTTGAGATACCCGCTCACGCCGAGCGCAGGAGCAATCACCCTAATCGGCGGTACCGTGCAAAGGCGACAATGAGATCTCAAAGGGCGACAGAAACAGCGGAGCGCCGCCATCCATAGGGTAGTTCAGAAGACAACAACCAAGCACGTTGTTTGGCCGGACGCTTCAAAACAACAAACATGGAGTCCACAATGACCGGCGCGTCTCAATTCTGCCTCCGCGGCCTGGAGAAAAGCGACCACCGCCCCTCCAAGCAGCATCCCTCCCACCCCGGCCCGGGCAGCCTCTTCCTCTGCTTGAGCATGATCCTCGCGACAGCGCTCAGCGGCGGCGGCTGCCCGAGAGAGATTGGACCCGTCATTATCGGTGACGGCAACACGCAGCAGGAGGTGAACGCCCGCTAAAGCCGAAGGCGGCGGCGTTGGGTAGGTCTTCGGGCCTGCCCAGCGCCCGCCCTCACTCCGGCCGGCGGTTCAGCTCGGCGATGGTCCTGCGCAGCTCGGCGAGATCCGCGCGAAGGGTGGGGCAGCGCCTCGCGGCGGCGTCGAGGTTTACCCGCCGGAGCATCGCCTGGCCGTGGGTGGCCTTGCTGTAGAGGAGCGGCTTGACCTCCCGCACAACGGCCTGAATCTTCTCGCTCACTTTGGTCGTGCAGCCTTGGGCTTCGTGCCCGTCGCGGTCTGTCTTCATCGGGCAGCCGATGGACTCGGGGGACCGGAGCGCGCCCGGCAGCGTCGTCACCAGTCTGTGCTGCACCGCCTGATGTTGGCCACGATACTCCACCTCAAAGGTGTTGGCCCAGTCGGCGAGCAGCCACGCCTCCACCTCCTCTCGGGCGAGGATCACGCAGGTCGGGATCTGCGGTGCTTTGGCCTCATCAAGCCCATCAGTGACGGCCTTACGAATCTGTGTGTGCAGCTTCTCTCGCAGCTCCTCGGGGGTCTCGGTCTTGGTCTCACAGAGCTGGCAGTCCGCGTCATCCACGACCAACACGAGATCGTAGCCTCGCGGCGGGTGCTTGGTCACGAGGCGCCGGACTTGTCTGCGGAGGTCCGCGCCCGTCGTGCCTTCGTCGGCTCTTCGCGGCGCGAGCTGAGACACCACCGGCTCCCCGGGGCTTCGTGCGGCGGGCATGGGGACTCCACGGCCACGCGCGGGGAACAAGCGCACGATCTCCACATCACCCAGCGCAGCCTTGAGCGCCTCTTGCAGCGCGCCGAGCTCCGTGTGACCGCCGGTGTGGAACAGCGCGATCCGCGTCACCAGGGCCACCCGCCCAGGGCGGGCTCGCCGATGCGGTACAGATCGCCCAAGAGGTAGCCCTCGTCTAAGAGCGTCGCGAGCTGCTCGGGGGCGCGGGGCTCTAACACGAAGCCCTCACCACGAAGCTGGAACACGAACAGTCGCACCTCTCCTTGGGCGTAGAGCGCCGTGAGCGGGTCCATCAGCTCGGGGGAGTGGGTCGCGACATGCACCTGAGACCACGCCGTCTGCCGCGCGAGCCACCCGGCGACCACACGCGCCCAGGCCGGGTGAAGGTTGAGCTCCGGCTCGTCGAGGCACAGCACGCCGAGGGGGACCGGGGCGAACAGTAAGGTGGCGAGCAGGAGCAACGAGACTGTGCCGTCGGAGAGCTCGGCGAGGTTTTTCCATTTTTCGTGGATCTGGAGCTGAATCCAACGATAGCCGCCGCCGCTGAACACACGAACGTTGGTGAGGCCTGGAATGAGCGGCTGAAGCTCGGTGGTGAGGCGCGCCGGGTGGCTCTCGTGTTTGAGATAGCCTGCGAGGAGGTTGACGAGGTGGAGGCCCTGCTCGTCGAGGCGGTCTACTTCGGCTTCGGCTTGGGGGCGGGCGATCTCGCGGGGGACGAGGCTGGCGTGGTGGACGGAGAGGGAGTTGGGGAGGGGGTGCTTCTCGCCTGGGAGACCAGAGATGGTCCAGCTTCCCGGCCACTCAATGAATAAATCGCGCTCGGATGAGGGATCATTCACGCGGAAATGAATGTGCGCGGGGCCATTGTGTCCTGCGCTTTGAATGGGAACTCGTTTATCCATCAGCGCGGAACCCATACGGGCATTTAATCCAGCATCCTCTAGCTCCCAAACCAACGACATCGCCGAGAACAGGTTCGACTTGCCGCAGTTGTTCGGCCCCACGAACAGGTTGAGCCTCCCCAAGCACAGCTCCTCTAGCTGGAGCCCCTTGTAGCGGAGCGCGTGGAAGGTCGTGAACATCGGGGGCCTCTCAGCGTGGTGGCGCGCGGGAGCCGACGCCCACCGCGTGCCCGCTCATATCACGGCTACCAGCCCTCGCGCCCCTGCCACCCCATACGCGCTAACATAGTGGACACATGATCAGCATCGGATAAAGATGGCGCATGTCACGCTCCATCTCTGCCCTGCT
>JAKLKE010000280.1 GCA_023150775.1 Myxococcota bacterium | reverse complement strand
GTCCAAGGCCGCGCGGATGGTGTCGGGGTTTCCGGTGAGCAGGTCGGTGTACAGCGCCGCGGCCTGGGGCGGCACGGGGGTGGCGCCGTCGCTGATCGCCTCGCTGAACAGGAGCCCTTGGGTGGGCGCGAGGGGATCGACGCTGACGTCGGGGGCGGTGATCCGGGTGGGGTCGGCGACGGTCACGCCGTTGACAACGGTTGTGTTGCCAGTGGCGTTGGTGGCCGTGGACGGGCTCGTCGGGTCTACGGTGAGGTCGGTGGGCGGCAAGAAGGCCATCTGGCCGTGCTCATCGGTGACGCCTTGGCCCTCGGCGGCGAGCTGAATCCAGACCGCGTCCCGCATGAGCTGGAGGTTCTCCAAGGCCGTGGCGTTCTGGGCGCGCTGCTCCGGCGTCATCTGCTCAATCGCGGAGACCTGGCCCTCCAAGGCGAAGTACAGCCGGGGGCCCAAGGTGGCCCAAGAGGGGAGCTGGCCGTCTTCGACGAGCGGCGCGCCGGTCCAGGCGTCCTCCAAGAGCCGCACGACCATCTGCGCGTCCTGGCCGCTGTTCCCGGCGCTGGGATAGAGCCCGCCGTAGACCAGATCGTTGATCGTCATGCGGGCGAAGAGGTCGGCCTGATTCGCCGCGTCGTTGCCGGTGAAGGCCATCGGCGCGTTGGTGACCGTGGGGGTGGCCATGAGCAGGTGGCCATACTCGGCGAGCAGGGGCAGCATGTGGGCGGGGGTGCTGCGCTCGCCGCCCACCTGGGTCTCGACGAAGCCGTTCTCGTTCGCCCAGGCTTGGGGGTCGTTCTCCGGGCCGAGCTCGGCGCGGGCGTGGGGGGCGTAGTGCTGCCAGTCGATGCTGTTGAGGCTCTCGTTGCCGTTGGCGTTGGCGTAGGCCCCGGCGAGCTGCAGCGCGGCGTCATCCGGCACCCCGGCGGCGAGGAGCTCCGACCACAGGCCCACCATCGTCGTGGCCGTCGTGGAGCTCACCGCGCCCTCATAGGCCGAGACGTCCATGCCCCGGGCGGCGAACTCGGCGACGGAGGAGCCCGAGGCGGCGCGGTAGTCTACATCAAGGGTGTTGACTCCATCGGCGCCCAGCGCCCCATAACAGTGGGCCAAGAGCACGGAGTCCACGCCGGACTGCTCGGCGAGCTCCGCCATCACCCGGGCGTCGTAGACCTGATGGCCGGGGCCGTCTTCAGGCTTCATGAGCTGGCCGCCGGGCAGGCCGTGGGTGGAGAGCACGAGGCGCTGGAACTCGGCGACGCCCATGAGCGCGGCGACCTCGTCCATGCCGGCGTTGTCGAGGTGGATGGAGTTGCCGAGCTGGGGCTGGGTGGCGCGGAAGTCGGCTTGGGTGGCGATCTCCCAGTCGAACCAGCTCAAGAAGAGGTTCGCGGGCTGATCCGGGTCCATGCCGCTGGCGAGGTCGAGGGCGGCGGCGGTCTGCAGGGCGGCGCGGTCGGCGTCGCTGAGGCCGGCGGCGCTCAGATCGCTCCAGGTCAAGGCGCTGGGGTTGGACTGCAGCACGGTGAGCGCCTCGACGGACACGCCGAGGGCCTCCGCCGTGGCGGCCTGGGCCTCGGGGCCGTCTACGAGCGTCGAGCCGGTCACCCCGCGCAGGTGGTCCAGGAGCGGGCTCGTCTGGGGCGCGGCGCGGGGGTAAGGCGCGGCGACGCTGGGCTCGACGACCTCACCCGGCGCGGCGGGGCCTGGGGGCGCGGGGTAGCTGGGGCCGCTGGAGATGGGGGCGCTCACCAGCGTGACGTTGCGCTCATCAGGACCAAGCGGCGTCTCAGCGGGGGTGGAGTTGGTGACAACGGGAGTGTTGACTGGCTCAACAACGGGCTGCGCCAAGGCCTGAACCTCGGCGAGCAGGGTCTCCGTGGCGACGACCGCCGCGTCTCGCTCGGCGTTGAGCTGGGCGGTGTGGGCGGCGGCGTTCACCTGGAGCTGCTGGGTCAACAGCGCGGCCTGGGCGGCGACGGCCTCGGCCCCGGCGTCGGCGGCGGCGATGAGCTGGGCGGCGGCGAGCTCTCCTTGGGCGATGAGCTGCTGGGCCTGGGCCTCGGCGGCGGCGATGAGCTGCTCGGCCTTGGCCTCTCCGGCGGCGATGAGCTCCTCAGCCTTGGCCTCACCTTCAGCGCGGATCGACGCGGCCTCGGCCTCGGCGGCGGCCTGGGCCTGGGACTCCTCTTCGGGGCCGTCGAAGGGGCCCGAGGCGTTGGCGGCCTGGCTGGCGGCGGCTTCAGCGGCGGCGCGGGCGGACTCGGCCTCGGCTTGGGCCTGGGCGCGGGCGGCGTCAGCGGCCTGGGCCCCGGCGTCACGCACGGCGCTGGCTTGGGTGGCGGCGGCGGCGCGCACCTGCTCGGCGAGGAGCTGGGCCTGGGCGAGCACCTGGGCCCGGGCGGCCTGGGCCTGGGCGGTCAACGCGGCTTGGTCGGCGGTGGTCTCGGCGCCCAGCGCGGCGGCTTGTTCGGCGGCGGCGGCTTCAGCCTGGGCTTGGGCCTCGGCGGCGAGGGCCTCGGGGTTGGCGCCACCGCCACCACCGCCGCCCTCTTCTCCGCCGCCGCCGCTGGGGGCCGAGGCGGCGTTCTGCGCCGACTGCAGGGCGGTGTCGGCCTCTTTGGCCTCCTCCTCAGCCCGGGCGACGCGGTCTTTGGCGCTCTGCAGCTCATGGGGTGTCGGCGCGTTGTGCAGATCTTCGGGGTGACCTTCGGCTTTGGCCCGGGCCTCGGCCTCTTTTTGCCGGGCCTCCAAGCGCTGCAGGTCGGACTGGGCGAGCTCCCGCTCACGGTCGGCGTTCGCCTTGTCAAACTCAAGGCCGCTCAGCTCGCCGTCGCCGCCGCTGGCGCTGGCCGCCTCGGCGGGGAGGTCGAGGGCCGGGGCCTCGGTCTGGGCGGGGCTGACCGTGGGGGGCACGACGGCCTGAGACGTGGTCGTAGACGGGGTGGTGGGGCTCGTGGGGCTGGTCTCGGTGACCACGGGGCTCGTGGCCTGGGCGCTCTCCTCAGCGGGGGTGACCTCGACGGCGGGGGCGGCGCCTGTGGTGGGCGGGGCGGGGCCCTCTTCATCGGCCTCACGCCGGGAGAGCCGGGCGGAGATCGGCGGCGCGGCGGGGGCCGCGACGGGGGCGGCGGTCGGCTGGGCCGTGGCCTCGGGGGTCTGTCCCTCCTCGGTGAGCCCAACCTGGGCGGCTTCAGCGCGCTGGGTGATGAGCTGGCCCTCGGCGCTGGCCTGGGTGTCGACGATCTGGCTGAGCCCGGCGGCGGCGATGGGCGCGGGCGGGGTGACGGCGGCGCGCTGGGCGGCGCGTGCGCTGGCCTCGACGTCTAAGGCGGCGTTGAAGCTCTGGTTGACCAGGGCGAAGGCCTCCTCGACGCTCGACGCCGTGGTGGGCAAGCTCGACGAAGGCAACGAAGGCGTTGTGATATTCGTTGGTGGCGCAGGAGCCAAGTTTGGCACCAAGGCGGCCGTGGGCGCGGCGAGGGCCTGGGCGTCACCGGCCTCGACGACGGGGTCGGCCTCGGGCAGGCGGGCGGTGAGGCGCTCGACCAGCCGGGCGGCGATCTCCCCGGGCAGACCGCCCACGGACTCGGCGAGCTGGGCGGCCAAGGCGCTGGGGCTCTGGGAGACGGCGGCGCCGGGCGCGGCGGCGCCGGGGGCGACGGGGCTCGGCTCGGCGAGCATCGGGTCGGCGGCGCCCTCCAAGGTCTCTGGCGCCAAGGCCTCGCTGGCGGTGGCCTCTTGTTCGGTGGGGTCGGAGGGGCTCGACACGCCCTGTTTTCCGGCGAGGGCGCCCTCTTCCCATTGGCCGACGTGGGTGGCCTCGTGCAGCAGCCGCGCCATGCCCTCGACGGAGTTGAAGTTGAGCATCCCGGCGCCGAAGAAGACGTGGTTCTTCTCGGCGAAGGCCTCGGCGTTGATCGACTCCGCGGCCCGGGCGGCGGCGGGGTCGTCGTGAACCCGCATCTTGGAGACGTCGCGGCCCAAGGCGGCGGAGACACGCTCCTGGACGGGCTCGGGCAGGGGCCGACCTTGGCCAGACGGGAGCTGAAAATCCTGCGGCAGCGCACCCCGGCGCAGGGCGGCCTGATTGTGCCGGTTGGAGCGCAGGGCGCGGGAGAGCATGGGGGCGTCGGCCAAGGCGGCGGTGAGCTGCTCGGAGTAGCCGGCGTCGGCCTCGGGGCTCATCAACGCTTGGCCCAAGGCGAGGTTTCCGACTCGCTCATGCAGCTCACCCACCCAGGCCCCAGGCCCATCGACGAGGGCTGAAGGGGTCGTAGACGGCAGACTGTGCTGCCGTTGGGGCTCCGTGGTGAGCGCCGGAGCGGGCGCCACCTCGCGGCGTGGGTCGGGGCGACGGGACATGGAGACCTCCGAAGCCCCAAGTGTAGCGTGAAGTCTAAGATCCGATAGACACAAGAGGTCCTGGCCGTGAACGCCGGGCTTGGCGGCCCCGAGGCGGTCATTCCGAGCGGGAATCCGCGTGAGGGGAGGGCAGGGCGTCGCGCGCTCACACGAGCGCCCGCGCCCGGGGCAGGGCCTCGGCGGCGAGGGCGCCTGGGGCAAGCAGGGCGCTCGGCTTGACGCGCTGAAGAGGAGGTATGATTTAGCACAGACTTTTGCGCGAGGGCGCGGCGCTCCTTTGGGCGGTCGTTGGGGGGCTGAGAAGCTGGCCTCCTGGGCGCGCTGAGGTTGAGCGCTCGCTGAGGCGCGCCGCCTTCTCCGGCCCAAGCTGCGCCTCAAAGCACAGGTCGCCTGGGGCTGTGCTACGGTGAGCGGGTTCCCGCTCGGAGTGCCTGTGGTCCGCTCTCTCCCTCTCGTCGCCTCGTTCACCCTCGGCGTGTTGGCCGCGCTCCTCGCGCCAAGAGACGCCAGCGCCTTCTGCGGGACCTACGTCGGCGGCCCAGACGCGGCGCTGTTCAACCGCGCGTCGAAGATCATCGTCACCCGCCAAGAGGACTCCACGACCCTCACCTTGGCGAACGACCTCGTCGGCGACGTCACAGACTTCGCCCTGGTCGTGCCCGTGCCCGAGGTGCTCAGCGCGGAGGACGTGCGGGTGGTGGCCCCAGAGCTGTTCACGCGCCTCGACGCCTATTCTTCGCCGCGCCTCGTCTCCTACACCTGTGACGACTTCGCGAACGACTGGTCTGACACAGGCGCCGTAGACCAAGACAGCGGCGGCGGTGGCGGCGGCGGGGAGGCCGAGGGGGTCACCGTCGAGGCGAGCTTCTCCGAGGGGGAGTACGACATCGTGATCCTCTCGGCGACGGAGTCTTCAAGCCTGCTCACCTGGCTCGACACGAACGGTTACGCCGTGAGCGAGACCGCCGGGGAGCTCCTGCAGGAGTACATCGACGCCGGGGCCTACTTCTTCGCCGCCAAGGTCAGCCTCACGGCGCTGCCTGAGGAGGCCACCTTCCTCTCGCCGCTGCAGCTCCGCTACTCCGACGCGGTGTTCAGCCTGCCCGTGCGTCTGGGCACGGCGAACGCTGAGGACGAACAAGACCTCATCCTGTTCGTGATGGGTGACGAAGGACAGACCCACATCAGCAACTATCCCGAGGCCAAGGTTGAGGACGAGTGCCTGTTTGATGAGGCCGCGTTTGAGAGCTTCGGCGCCTTTTATGACGGGCGTTTTGTGAAGGCCCTGGACGACGTCGGCCGCGACCGCGCGTCGTGGGTGTTGGAGTACGCCTGGGATCCGGGCTCTTGTGACCCCTGCTCTGGGGAGCCCCTCGACACCGAGGTCATCGAGGAGCTCGGCTGGGTCGGGGACTGGGGGAGCGCGACCTTCACCCGCCTGCACCTGCGGTATGGGCCCGGCGCCGTCGATCAGGATCTTGTGCTCTACGGGTCCAACATCCGGGACCAAGAGCAGCTGCGGTATGTGCTCTACGACGAGGCGCTGGAGGATCGTTTCCCGCGCTGCATCGACGGCTGGGTGGACGACCCGGGCTCTTGTGACGAGCCCAACGAGGACGACGACGACGACGATGTGATCGACGACGGAGCGGGGGACCCCGCGGAGGTCGACCGTGGCGCGGAGCCGAAGCTGAGCTGTGGGACGAGCAAGGCCCCGGCGGGCGGCGTGTTGGGCCTCGTCGCCCTCGCGCTCATCGTGGGTCGGCGGCGCTCGGCGCGGTGAGGGGGGCGCGGGCCTCAGTTTCACCGCGGAGCGCGCTCCCAGGCTTTAGTCTTCGCCCGCCAGGAGCGCGTGGAGGCTAGAGGCGGTGAACAGCTCGTCGGCGATGCGCTCTAAGGTGTCGAGCTCGGCGATGGACACCTGCTCGGCGACGCCGTCGGGGAGTGGGCCGAAGCGCCCGGTGAGCATCTTGAGGATGAACTCCCGTTTGGCGTTGAGCGAGCCGCGGGCCTCTCCGCGGGCCTCCCCAATCTGCTCTCCCTCTACCCTGCCCTCTAAGCGGCCCTCCAGTCTGCCCTCTAGGCGGCCTTCTTGTCGAAGACGTTCAGCAGCGGTCATAAGGGCCTCCTTGTCCTTCGGATGGGCGATGGCGGTGAGCTTTGTCTTGAGCTCGGGGGGGAGCTCAGGGTCGGTGACCTCATAAATGTACCGTAAGGTTGTGGTCATCGTCGAGGGGCCATGTTTTTGGTACCCCTCGTTCCAGAGGTCGATGCGGCGTTCGAGGGTGCGCCAGAGGTTCTCTTCGTGGGCGTTTCGCATGAGCAGAAGGCCGAGCTTGCCCGCGCCTTGGCCGGGGATGTTGTCCTCGTCGCGCTCGACGAGGTCGATGAGGTGGAGGCACAGCTCGGGCAGGTGGGGCCTGAGGTAGGGCAGCGCCTCGGGCGGCGCGTCGTAGAGCTCGCTCAGGGCCCGGGCGGCGCTCCAGGGGCGAGGGCCGTGGAAGATGATCACGGTCAAGGCCACGGGGAGCTTGTGGCCGTCGCGTGGGGGCGTGCTCCAGACGTCTAGGATGTAGCGTAAGGCGCGGAGCGGCATCGTCGGGTCGGCCGTGGACTGGTGCTCCAAGAGCAGGCGTAAGGCCAGGTGCCCACCCGCACGCCAGGGGACGCTGAAGCGTAGATCGCTCAGGCCCAGGTTGAGCGACGCTCGGACGACCTCGGTGGGGAGCGGCTTGAGGCCGTCGAGGTCAAGCTGGCGGATCACCTCGGGATGGAGGAGATCACGGAGGAGGCTGATCAGCTCCGCGGTGTCGCTGAACAGGCTCTTGAAGAAGGCGTCGTGTGGGTTGCTCATGGCCCAAGGGCCTTAGCCCAGCGTTGAGCCCAAAAGTGACCGGGGAATCGCGGAGACGCGGAGCGGCGGGGCGGTGCGCGCGACGAGGCGCTGCTCCTCCGCGCTGAGGCCCCAGGCGGCCTCGACCCCGTCGGGGTGGGGTCGGGGGATCGGCAGCCGCCGCATGATCCCGCGCTTGAGCCGCAGCACCTCGTCTTTTCCGCGCTGGGCCCGGTGCCACAGCCACCACCAGCTCAAGGGGTGCTGGAGCGCCGCGACCGCCCACGGCGCAGGGCTCGGCAGCGCGAAGCAGGTGTCGCCGGGGATCAGGCCCCCGGGATCGAGGCGAAAGGTCGGGCGCCAGGCGAGGTCGGGCCAGAGCAGCTTCGGGCCGAGGAGCGCGGCCCAGGCCCCGGTGCGGCGCAGCTCCCACCAATACGCGCCTTGGTCCACGCGGGCGCGCAGGGCGGCCTCCATCGGGGCGAGGCGCGCCCAGGCGCCGGGGTAGGTCTCGGCGAAGATCCGGCGGGCCTCCGCCTCTGGGAGCCCCGCCCAGGGCCAAGCGTGGGTCTCTGAAGAGCGGATCGCCAAGAGCCGCCTCGGCGGCGGGCCCGGTCGGCTCAGGTCTTCGCCTCGGGCGAAGGGCAGCAGCAGGCCTCCCGAGGCCGGGCAGGCGGTGGTGAGCGCCGCCGCCTCCTCCTCACTCAGCACAAAGGCGCGGTTGAGCCCCGTCTTGACGCCATACAGCGGCTCACCCCAGGTGACGAGGGGCTGGCCGTCACGCTCCATTCGGCGGAGCAGG
>JAKLKE010000027.1:30165-30483 GCA_023150775.1 Myxococcota bacterium | reverse complement strand
CAGGCCGACCCCATCGGCCCCCAAGAGATCCCCAGGCCGACCCCAAGGCGCCTCGGAAGACCCCAATAGGCCCCGAGCAAACGCCATTCGGACCTCAAGAGGCCTCAAGGCGACCCTGAAGCCCCCAAGCGGCCCCGAGCCGACGCCATTCGGACCTCAAGAGGCCTCAAGGCGACCCAGCCTACCCCCCAGCGGCCCCGAGCCAACGCCATTTGGACCCCAAGAGGCCTCCAAACGGCCCCCAGGCGACCTTGAAGCCCCCCGCCGCCCCCACCGGACCTCAAGGCCCCCCAAAACCCCGCCCTCCTCTACGCCACC
>JAKLKE010000027.1:15078-30155 GCA_023150775.1 Myxococcota bacterium | reverse complement strand
GTCGGCGCGGGCGCGGTTGGACAGATCTACGGGGCCTCTCTCGCCAAGGGGGGCCAGGAGGTCTCGGTCTATGTGCGGCCCCGCTGGGTGGCCTTGGCGAAGGAGGGGTATCCCCTGCGGCGGTCGGGCGCGGCGCCGGGGGTGTGGCGGCCTGCGGGGGTCTACACCCGGGTCGATGAGCTGGCGGCGCGGCGCTGGGACCGGGTGTGGATCTGCACGGCCTCTCCGGCGCTGCGGGAGCCTTGGCTACCGGAGCTCCTCGCGGCGGTGCCGGGGGCGACGATCGTGCTGCTCACGCCGGGTCTCCATGACCGGGCCTTGCTCTTGGAGCATGTGCCCGCCGCCCGGCTCAACCTGGGCATGATCACGCTGATGGGCTGGTCGTCGCCGCTGCCGGGAGAGGAGGGCCCCAAAGAGACGATGTGGTGGCCCCCTCCGCTCAGCCCGGCGCTGTTTGAGGGCCCCGAGGCCGAGGCCCTGGCGTCGGAGCTCGCCGCCGGGGGCGTGCCCGCGAAGGCCGCGGCGGACGTGGCCTGGACCGCCGGTCTGGGCTCCGCGGGGCTCATCCCCGGGATCGCCGCCTTGGAGCTCGCGGACTGGCGTTTTGACCGGCTGCGCGCCGAGGGCCTGCCGAGGCTCTGCGCCGCCTCGATCGAGGCGATGAACGTCGTCGGCGCCGTGCGCGGCAAGTCCCCGGGCCTCGCGCCTTCGCTCCTGCGCCCTTGGCTCGTGGGCCTGCTCACCCGAATCGCGCCTTTGGTGGCCCCGGTGAACATGGAGGTCTACCTGCGCGCCCACTTCTCCAAGGTGCGCCCCCAGACCCTCGCCGTGCTCAGCACTTGGATCGAGGACGGCGAGTCCCGGGGGCTGCCGACGACGGCCCTGCGAGAGCTGCTGCGGGGGCTCTCGGCGGCGTCTTGAGTCCCTGACGATTTGACATAACGCGAGCCAGACTTGATCTGAAGCAGCTTGCGTTTTGGGGAGAGCCCGGGCAGACTGCGGAGGTCCGCCATGAGGGCGGGCTGAGGAGCGTCAGGATGATGTTCAGCCTCCTGCTCATGGCGCCGATGGCGGCGGCCCAAGACTTCGTCACCGAGATCGGCGAGGTCGTCGCGTTGGAGCGCGGCGCCAACTGGGTGCGCACCTTCCCCAAAGACGACGACACCTGGTGGCTCACCTTGGGCCTCGGCGGCGACTACGGCGTCACGACGATCACGAAGGACCTCGTCTGGGACGAGAAGGGCCTCGTGGGCCTCACCGGCCGCACCTACCTCATCGACAACGGAATCATGCGCTGCAGCGACGGCACGTACTTTCACGCGGCCTCGGCGAGCCTCGACCAGCCCAACGACTCGGCCTACGCCTTCGGCTACGGGGAGGACTGGTCCCTCTTGCACGAGGGCGCCGTCGAGGAGCGCGTCTCGGGCACGGCGCACAACGACATGGCGCTCCTCTGCGGCGGAGATCACCGCCTCGTCGCCTTCTCCAGCATGGGCGGCAGCATCTTCCACCACGTCGACAAGTCGGGCACGATCACCAAGAAGACGACCAACTCCGACATCAAGTTCATCAACGGCGGCGGCATGTTGCACGACCCCGAGACCGGCGGCGTGCTCTTGGTGACCAACGGCCAGAACAGCAGCTCGCTCTACCTCTACGAGCTCGACGCCGAGCTCGCGGTGGTGGAGCGGCGGGATCTGGCCTTCGCGCCCTCGGGGCAGCGCGCGTACTGGCCCCAAGGATTTATCCGGGTGAACGAACACCTTGTTGTGGTCGGCATGGCGCGCAGCGACAGCGCGGGCTGGAGCCAAGACACCGGCGACGTGTGGCTCGCCGTGCTCGACAAAGACTTCAAGGTGCTGGAGACCCACCAGGTCACACAGTTTGAGGTGCCCGAGGGCGCGATGCGGCCCAGCGTCTCCCGAAACGGCGACACCCTGCTCGTCACCTTCGACCGCCTCGTGCGCCCCAACTTCGTGAAGGTCACCATCGACCTCAAGGCCTTCGGCCTCGACGGCGGCGGCTCGCCCGGCGACACCGACCTGCCCGCCGACGACAGCGCCCCCGGCGGCGACGACACGAGCGGCGGCGACGGGGACAAAGGCGGCGGTGGCGGCGGCTGCGGCGGCTGCGCGACGGGGAGCGGCGGCACCTCGGCGCTGGGCGCGCTGTTGGGGCTCGCGGCGGTGTGGCGGCGGCGCAGGTAGGGATTCGCTGCGGTAGGGCGCTGAGCGGAGGGGAGAGTTAGGGGTGTGCGCGCTTATCCGCTGGAGTCCGTATGGCGACCGCAAGACCTTGGAGACCGATCGAAGGCCCCGCCGATCCCTACGCGCTCGCCGTGCCCGAGCTGCGCGCGTTTCGCCAGCTCTGGACCCGAGAGCGCACTCGCCTGAATGATGAGGGCGCGGTGCAGCGGTTTAATGAACGAATGGACCGCCTCTGGGCGATCGAGACCGGGGTGATTGAGCGCCTGTATGACGTGAGCGACGGCGTCACAGTGCAGCTCGTCAAGCACGGCTTTGAGGCGGCGCTCGTGCCGCATGGTGAGTCCAACATCCCGGCGGAGGACTTGATCCAGATCCTCAAGGACCACCTGGAGGCCAAAGACTTCGTCATGGATGTCGTCGGCGGGAGTCGCGGGCTGACGCTGAGCTGGATCAAAGAGCTTCATGCGCTGTTTACACGAAACCAACGCACCACGGAGGGGCGCGACAGCCTCGGGCGGCGGGTGCAGCTGGAGCTGCTGCGTGGTCAATGGAAGGTGCGGCCAAATAACCCCCTCACGCCAGAGGGCGTGATTCATGAGTACTGTCCGCCGGAGCAGGTGCAGCCGGAGATGGAGCGGCTGATCAGCATCTATGAGGCGCTCCCCGATGAGCTGCCGGAGGTCCGCGCGGCCTGGCTTCATCACGCCTTCACCTGCATTCACCCGTTTCAAGATGGGAACGGTCGTGTCGCTCGAGCTTTGGCGAGCATCGACTTCATCCGGGCTGGCCTGTTTCCGATGCTTGTTCTGCGCAATGAGCGCCCGCAGTACCTCGACGCGCTCCGTGAGGCCGACTCCGGCGACCTAAGCCCCCTCGTGCGCTTCTTCGCGGACGCCCAGGAACGGTTGATTCGTAGGGCCATCTCTGAGGCGGAGCAGGTCGTCAGCGCCATTGCAGGACGAAAGACCGTGCTCGCCGCCGCCAGCCAACGTCTCCGTCTTCGTGGGGATGACGCGGCCACTGCCCGGCAGGAGCTTCAGCAGCGTATGAGCCTGCTTTTGGGGGACGCGGAGCGCGCGTTGAGCGCCGCCGGAGCAGAGGTTCGGGCTGAGCTTCCTTCAATTCAGGTCAAGCCGGTTCAGCGCGCCTCGGGGCAAGACAGGCGCCATTATTTCCGCCGCCAGCTCGTCGAGCTCGGGAAACAGCACGACTATTGGGTGGACATCAACGAGCACCGCGACTGGGTTCGTCTTCAGCTCCTCGACGGCGGGGTGACCGACATCGTCGTCGCCTGTCATTTCATCGGGCGCGCGGCCACCGGCGTAGGAGTGGCGGTCGTGTTCATCGAGCACCGAGATCATGGCGAGCGCGCGGGTCAGAACGCGCCGATGGTCTCCGCGACGCGCCCGTTTGACCTTGTTGTCTACGAGGACGCCGCCCAGCAGCGGGTGAGGTTCTTGGACTGGCTCGACGGCGCGATCAACGCCGCGCTCGCCCAATGGACCCGTTTCTTGTAAACGACGGCCCTCAGCCCCCCGCCCCCTTGATGTCCTCCATGGTGAACAGCGCGGGCACCTGAATCCGGGCGCCGGAGCCCAGCACCTTGGCGTGGCAGCCCAGGCGGGTGTTGGGCGTGAGCGGCGGGCCGGGCTCCCGGGGGCGGCCCTCGTGGGGGCGACCGGCGGCGTGGTCCTCCAGGGACTCCTTCTCGCCGGACTTCATGGCGCTCAGGCCGGTCTGGTCGAGGACCTCCAGGCGGCACAGCCCGCAGTGGCCATCGGGGCAGGTGCCTCCGGCGCGGCGGCCGGTGGAGATGGTGATGCCGTTCGCGTCGGCGGCCATGAGGATGGAGTAGTGCTCCTCCGTGCTGAGCACCTTCTCGACGCCGTCGGGCAAGAGCAGGGTGATCGTGTGCCGCACGATCTCCGAGCGGCCTCCGTCGGGGTTGAGCAGGCTCTTGAGCTTCTTGCGGATGCCGAACGGCGTCATCGTGTCTCCTGGGCGTTGGGTGAAGCATATCCCTTGGGCGCCGGGCTTTGTGTGGGCTACGCTCAATCAGCATGACCGCCGCCCTCCTGCTCCTCCTCGCCTGCGACAAAGCGCCCTCGACGCCCGCCGAGCAGGCGCCCCCGCCAGACCTCCACGACACGCTCCTGGCCGATCTCGCCGCCCCTCGGCACCCCTCGGACGGCGCGGGGCGACTGCGCCTGATCTCGGGGCCTGAAGAGGTCGTCGCCGGAGGGCGCGGCGCGTGGGTGTTCTCCATCGAGATCGGCGCGTTGGGTGTGGCCAAGGACGGCCTGATCGCGTTTCAGGCGCCGCCGTTCTGGGGCTGGAGCCCGCCCCAGGCCCAAGCCCCCGACGCCCCGGGCTACACGACGGTCACCGGGCCCGACGGGGTGGCGCTCGCGCTCTCACACCCTGAGCCGAGCCTCTTGTTCATTCACCCGGATCGGGCCTTACGCGCGGGGGAGCTGCTCACGGTGCATTACGGCGCGGGCAGCGCCCAGGCCCAGGTGGACCGCTACGCCGATGACACCGACGCCCTGCGTGTGGCCATCGACGGCGACGGCGACGGGGTGCGGCGGCTCTTGGACTCGGAGCTGCCCCTGCGGGTGGTCGGCGGCGACCCGGCGGGCATGAGGGTGGTCACGCCGTCCACGGCTCGGCCTGGCGAGGCGACGGCCCTGCGCATCGCGCTCGTGGACGTCTCGGGCAACCCCGCCCGGGGGCCGCTCACCGTGGGGCTGCGGGCGGATCCAGCCTTGGGACTGCCCGTGGCGGTGGAGCTGCCCGAGACCGGCGCGCTGCGGGTGCCGTTCACGCCGACGATGGAGGGGGTCTACGCCGTGCAGGCCGTCGTCGAGGGGCGGGCCGTGGCGACGGGGGAGCCCATCGTGGTCCGCCCGGGGGCGCCGCGCCTCGTCTGGGCCGATCTCCAGGTTCACACCGGGCTCTCCGATGGCTCGGGCGGCCCCGAGGCGGTGATCGCCTATGGCCGGGACGTCGCGGGCCTGGATGTTGTGGCCATCACCGACCACGACCACTGGGGCCTGCGCGCCCTGGACCAACACCCGGCCCTCTACCAGCGGGTGCTGAGCGCCGTCGCCGCCGCCAAAGGGGTGCTGGCCTTGGCGGGCTTTGAGTGGACCTCGTGGCGTTATGGACACCGCCACGTCGTGTTTTTTGGCCTACCGGGCGCCCTGCGCTCCTGTTTAGACCCCAACACCGACACCCCCACCGAGCTGTGGGCCTCCTTACGCGGCGAGCGGGCCATCTCCGTCGCCCACCACACCGCGGGCGGCCCCGTGGCGACGGACTGGAGCTTCGCCCCCGACCCGACCCTCGAGCCTTCAGTCGAGATCGTGAGCGTTCATGGCTCCAGCGAGGGCCCTGACACGCCGGGGCGGATTCAGGGCTTCACGCCGGGACACAGCGTGCTCGACGCCTTGGGTCGCGGATACCGCCTGGGCTTCTTGGGCGGGAGCGACGGCCACGACGGTCATCCCGGCCTCGCCCAGCTCGCCGCCGGTCAGGGGGGGCTCACGGGCATCTGGCTCGACGGGCCCATGGACGGGCCGCCATCGGCGGACGAGGTCTACGCGGCGATCCTGGCGCGGCGCACCTTCGCCACGAACGGCGCGCGCATCGCCCTGCGGGTGGCCTTGGGCGGCGAGGGCATGGGCCAGGTCGTGCCCGCGGGTGACCACGACCTCGCCGTGCGGGTGGTCACCGGGGCGGGCGGGGTGAAGGTGGAGCTCGTGCGAGACGGCGTGGTGAGCCTGCTCGGGGAGCGCGCCGAGGGCCTCGCCCTGGTCGAGACGCGGCTCACGGGGCTCAAGGCGGGGGAGCGGCTCTACGTCCGGGTGATCGACGCCGAGGGCGGGGCGGCCTGGTCGAGCCCCTGGTTTGTGGAGTGAGCGCGGTCCCATTCCACACAGACCCCCTCGCTTGACGCCCTGGTGGCGAGTCGGCATACTGAGCCTTCCCCCCAGACCGAGGCCCCCATGACCGACAACACGCCGAGCGCGTATGTCCCCCATCACCGCGCCCTGGAGATCCCCGTGGTCTACGCCACCCGGGAGAACACGGCCGAGTACGGTGAGTTTATCGGCACCGACGTGCCCAAGGCGGGGCTGTCGATCCCGTTCTACAAGGGGGCCGTCGAGGAGGGCTTCAACCTGCCGTTCCGTTACCACGAGCGCGCCGTCATCCGCACCGCGCGCATTCACCCCCGCCCCGGCGAGATCACCTGGCTGGAGCGCCACCAACGTATGACCCAGCTCTTCGTGGGCCTCGGTGACGCGCCCTTGTGTATGGTGCTCGGCAAGCCGAACGTCGAGGGCGAGCTGCCCGATCTGGACACGGTGCGGGCGTTTGTCTTGCCGCCGGGCACGGGCATCATGATTCATGAGGGCACTTGGCACGACTTCCCCATGGCGCTCGACCGCCCGGTGACCGTGCTCACGGCGAACAGCGAGGAGGTCGTCGCGGCCCTGGCCGCCCAAGGCAGCGCCAGCGAGATGAACAGCGGCGACGTGTTCAAGATCAACATCCTGTAGCGCACGGGTGTGCAGCTCCACGTCACCCTGCAGGGCCTCGGCGCCCCGGCGGCGGCGTAGATGTCGGGGGCGCCGGGGTACAGAGTCCGCGCCTTCAACTTTGAGACCCGGGGCCCGGGGGACGTCTCGGGCCTGACGGGGCTCCTGGAGCGCGGCGAGGTGCGGGCTGAAGACGTCGTCTGTGTGTTGGGCAAGACGGAGGGCAACGGCGGGCGCAACGACTTCACCCGGGACCTCGCCATGGGCGCCCTGGAGCGCCTCATCGGGTCGCGCCTGGGCGTCCCGCCGGAGTCCGTGCAGGACCGTGTGGTGTTCTCGTTCTCCGGCGGCACGGAGGGGGTGGTCACGCCCCACATGATCGTGTTTGTTCGAGAGGGCGCCTTGGCCAAAGACGCCGCCGCGCGCCGGGCCGAGAAGCGCCTCAGCGTCGCCGTGGGCGCCACCCGGGAGTTTGAGCCCGGGGAGATCGGCCGGATGCCCCAGATCGAAGAGACGGCCCGGGCCGTGCGCGCCTTGGTCGAGGAGCTCGGCGTTGACGACGCCCGCGACGTTCACCTCATCCAGATGAAGGGCGCGATCCCCCCCTTCACCCACGCCGAGGCCGAGGCCGCCGCCCGGGCGGGCACGCCCCTTCGCTGTGACATGGCCTACTCCCGCGGGGCGAGCGCCTTGGGCGTGGCCTTGGCCTTGGGTGAGGTCCAGCCTGAGGCGCTCAGCGACGAGGTCGTGCTCAGCGACTACCGCCATTATTCGGCCATCGCCTCGTGCAGCGCCAAGCCGGGCCTGCGCCGCACGGAGCTGCTCGCCTTCGCCAACAGCGCCTACGCCGAGGGGGAGCTGCAGATCGGCCACGGCGTGCTGACGGACCTCCTCGACGTCGCCGGGATCCACGCCGTCGCCCGGGGCCTCGGCCTCAAGCTCGGCGCCCCGCCCGACCCGGCGGAGGTCAACCGCATCGTCGGCGTGTTCGCCAAGAGCGAGGCCGACGCCCGGGGCACCGTGCGCGGTCGCCGTCACACGATGCTCAGCGACGACGACATCTCCGACACCCGCTACTCCCGCTGCGTGCTGTCTTCAGTGCTCGCCGCCACCTTGGGCGACACCCGCGTCTACGTGTCCACCCGCGCCGAGCACCACGGCCCCCAAGGCGGCGGGCCCCTGGCGATGATCGTCCGCGCCCGCTGAATCTCCCGGAGCCTCCCGATGCCGACGTCCTCTCCTCGCCCCCGTGAGCTGGTGCTGTTTCTGCACGCCGTCGGCGGGGTGCCCGACCAGTGGGCGCCCCAGCGCGCCGCCTTGGCCGGGCGCTACGCCACCCGCGCTGTGGACCTCAGCCTGCCCGTCGAGGCCGTCTCGATGGCGGCCATGGCCCGCCTCGTGCTCGCCGCCATGGACGAGGAGGAATACGCCCGGGCGCACCTCGTCGGCCTGTCCATGGGCGGCGTCGTGGCCCTGGAGACCTTCGCCCAGGCCCCGGAGCGGGTGCGCTCGTTGACCTTGGCGAACACCTGGGCGCACATGGCCGATGGCGCCGGGCGCGTGGCCTGGGTGACCGGAGAGCTCGCCGCGCGGGGCCTGCCGGGCTTCTCGGCCTGGAGCGTGCCCGGCCTGTTCGCGCCGACGACAGACCCCGCCGTGGTCCAGGCCCTCATCGCCGGGGAGAGCAACAAGCACCCCCAGGCGTATCTGCGCTGCTGGGAGGTGATGTTCGCGGTGGACTACCGCCCCCTGCTCGCCCAGATCGACGTGCCGACGCTCCTGATCGGCGGGCCCTTGGACCCGGTGACGCCCACCAGGCCCCTGCTCACGGAGATCGCCCAGGCCGTGCCGACGGCGCGCCTCGTGGACCTGCCCGGCGCCTCCCACTTCTCGAACCTCGACCAGCCCGAGGCCTTCACCCGGGCCCTGGTCGGGCACCTGCGCGACGCCCGCGCCCCCGACGATGACCGGGTGAGCCCCGACCTGCAGTCCGAGGTGACCTTGCCCGAGGGCAGCTGCGCCCGGCGGCTCCTCGACCTGCTCCAGCTCCGGGGGGTCGAGGCCCTGTTTACGAACTCCGGCACCGACTTCACCCCGATCATCGACGCTTTGGCGCACTACGCCTACGACCACGACGGCGCCTTGCCCCTGCGGGTGGTGCCCGCGCCCCACGAGAACACCGCCGTGGCCATGGCCCACGGCTACGCCTTGCTCACCGGCCGGGCCCAGGCCGTGATGGCGCATGTGAACGTGGGCACGGCGAACATGGGCCTCGGCCTGATCAACGCCCGCCGCGCCCGGGCGCCGATGTTGGCCCTGGCCGGGCGCACGCCGCTCTACGAGTCGGGCAAAGACGGGGTGCGCAGCAACTTTGTGCAGTGGGGCCAAGAGAGCTTCGATCAGGCCGCGAGCTTCCGGGAGTTCACGAAGTGGGACTATGAGCTGCGCTCCCCCCACGCCCTGGACACCGTGCTCGACCGCGCCCTGGCGATCACCGAGAGCGAGCCCCGGGGCCCCGTGTACCTGACCCTGCCCAAGGAGCCCCTCTGTGAGCCCGTGGCGGCGGGGGTTGTGCCCGCCGAGGCCCGCCAGCGCCCCGAGCGCGCCCGCCTGCCCGACGCGGGCGCCTTGTCGGCCGCCCGGGCCTGGGTTCGTGCCGCCCGCCGGGTCTTGATCGTCACCGCCGACCTCGGCCGCCACCCCGGCGGCCCCGAGGCCCTCGTCTCCTTCGCCCGCGCCGCCGGGGCCGGGGTCATCGAGCACGGCAAACGGAACTTCTTCAACTTCCCCACCGAAGATCCGCATCACCTCGGCTTCGACCCCATGCCCGAGGTGGGTGAGGCCGACCTCATCCTCGCCGTGGAGTGCCCCGTCCCCTGGATCCCGGCCCACGCCAAGCTCCCCCGGGCGCCCCGGGTGATCTCCATCGGCGTAGACCCGCTCTTCGCCGACCTCCCCCTGCGCGGCTTCCCCGTAGACCTCGCCTTGGCCGGAGACCCTACCCAGACCCTCCGCGCCTTGGCGAGCGGCGAGACCCACAGCCGGGTCTTCTCCGGCGCTCGGGCGGCGGCGGCCGCCGACGCGGCGCTGCCCACCATCAGCAAACGGTATCTCTCGTGGTGTGTCGGCCAGGCCATCGACGACGACCACGTGATCTTCAACGAGTACCCCCTCGACCCGGTCCTGGTGCCCCGGCGCACCCCGGCGAGCTGGTTTGAGAACAGCGTCGCCAGCGGCCTGGGCTGGTCCATGGGCGCGGCCTTGGGCGGGGCCATGGCGGCGCCTGACCGCGACGTGCTCGTGACCGTCGGCGACGGCTCGTACCTGTTCAACACCCCGCTCTCGGCCCACGCCGTCGCCGCCCAAGAGGGGCTGGGCCTCGTCGTCCTCGTCTTCAACGACCAGGCCTGGAGCACGATCAAACGCAGCACCCGGGGCTCTCACCCCCAAGGCTGGGCCGCGCGCACGGGCCGGTTTGAGCTGTGCGACTTCAGCCACGACCTCGACATCCGCCTCATCGCCCAGGCCTGCGGGGCGGTCGGGGTGCGCGTGGAGCGCCCGGACGAGCTGCCCGGCGTCTTGGCCGAGGGGCTTCGCCTCGCCCGGGAGGAGGGCCGCCAGGTGCTCCTCGACGTGCGCTGCGCCCGGGACGGCTAAGCGGCGGCGGGCTTGGCCTTGAGCCGGGCCTCACCCCAGACGAGGCCGGCGACCATGGCGCCGAGGCAGGCGAAGGTCACCCAGGCGAAGCTCGTGAGCAGGCTGTCCGTGAGCCGGGGCACGAGCTCCGCGGCCAAGGCGCCGCCAAAGAGCTGCACCGCGCCGATGAGGGCTGAAGCCACCCCAGCGGCGGACGACGGCACGGCCAAGGCGCGCATGATCGTCGGCGGGGTCATCATGCCGTTGCCCAAGGCGTAGGCGAAGAACAGGGCGATCCACGGGGCGAGCACCCCCGGCGCGGCGAGGCTCAGCCCGGCGAGGGCGAGGCCGCTCAGCAGCACGATGCCGGCGCCGATACGCATCACCCCGTCGCTGGACAGGCCCCGCTTGAGGCTCACCTGGGCGGCCGTGGCGCCGCCGACGAGGCTGAACGCCACCCCGGTGAGCATCAGCCCCAGCTCTTGTTGGCTGAGCCAGCCTGAGCCCACGAAGGCCGCCGGGGCGATGGCCACGAAGCTGAACCAGATCGACGACAAGGCCGTGAGCGCGAGGCCGAAGGGGATGAACGGCCCCTCGACGAGGTGATGAAGCTGGCTGAGCGGTGAGGTCTTGGGGCCCGGGGGCAAGGTCTCGTTCCAGCGCCAGGCCGACAGGCTCACCAAGACCAAGGCGACGATCGAGAGCGCCCCGAAGCCGATCCGCCAGCCCAAGATCGCCCCGGCGATGGGCGCGATGGCCGGCCCGGCGGACTGGAACACCGAGACCACAGACATCGCCCGGGTGGCCTCATCCCCCGAGGCGCCGTCGCGGATCACGGCCCGGGTGAGGTTCATCGGCGCCGCGGCCCCGAGGCCCTGAAAGAAGCGGGCGACGAGTAAGGTCTCTAAGGTCGGGGCGAAGGCCGCGCCGACGCTGGCCACGGCGAGGAGCGCCAGGCCCCCGATGGCGACGGGCCGCCGCCCGATACGATCCGAGAGCGCCCCGGCGGGGATCATCGAGGTCGCGAAGGCCAAGAAGAAGACCGAGATCACCCGGGTGGCGTCCGCGGGCGCCGCGCCCAGCTCTTCCCCCACGGAGGTGAGCGTCGGGATGGGCATACTCCCGGTGAAGGGCGCTAAGGCCGCCGCCGCCCCCAAGAGCGCGAGGGGCGGGGTGGGTTGGGCTTGGCTCATCGTCGCTCCGGGGCACGTCCGCGTCATCCGCCAAGGGGATGCCACAAGGGGCCGATGGGTGCGGGGCGAATCTTCGCTTCTTCTCCGAAGGGCCCGTTGAACCGAGGGCCTCGGATCGTGGATTCAGCAGATCTCCGGCGATGATGGCCGCTCACTCTGGCGCGGGCAGCGGCGCCTCCTCACCCTGCTCCTCAGAGTGTTCCACGTGGAACACCCCCGGCGTGAGCAAGGCCGCCATGTCTTCGGCCAGGGGCGCGGTGAGGGTGATCTCTTCGCCGCCGTCGGGGTGGGGCAAGGTCAGGGTGTAGGCGTGAAGGCACTGGCGCGGGTGGCCCAAGATCGCCTGCAGCCCCGGCATCGGCCGCTCGGCGTAGAGGCTCAAGAACACCTCCGGGTCTTGGCCGTAGATCTTGTCGCCGAAGATCGGGAAGCCGATGTGGTCGAGGTGAACCCGAAGCTGGTGCGTCCGCCCGGTCTTGGGTGCACACTCCACCAAGGTGAGCTGGCGCTCGGGATGCCGGGAGATCACCCGAAAGCCCGTCTGGGCGCTGGCCCCGTCGTCGCGCACCCCCTGCTTGAGCAGGATCGGCGAGCCGATGGCCTGCCCGATGGGCGCGTCCACCTCCCGCTCCTCCCAAGGCACGATCCCCCGCACTAGGGCGAGGTAGCGTTTCTCCACGCGCCGGTCCTTAAACGCGCGCTTGAGCACCCGGTTGGCGTCGTCGTCCCGGGCGAGCACCATGAGGCCCGAGGTCTCTTTGTCTAGGCGGTGCAGGAGGTGCAGGTCTTCGTCGGGGTAGAGCTCCCGGGCGAGGTTGATCAGGCCCCACACGAAGGTGCGCCCCACGGGGTGCGCCAGCATCCCCGCGGGCTTGTTGAAGGCCACGAGGCGGCGATCTTCAAACACGACGGGCGGGTGCGGCGGCTTGGGGCCCCTCGGCGCGAGGCGCGGGATGTCCAAGACGAGTCGCTCCTCACCCCGGATCGTGCTCGACGGCTTGAGGCCGCGCTGCTCCGAGCGCACCTGCCCTGAGCGGATCGACGCCGCCACCCGGCTGCGGGACCAGCCCTCAAAACGGAGGCTGAGGTACACATCGACCCGCATCCCGGCGTCCCGGGGGTCTACCCGCAGCACCCGGGGGGCGTCGGGGACAAGCTCGGCCCCCTCGCCGGGATCCGCCGCCTGCTCATCGCCAAGCGCGTGATCCACCTCGTCAAGTTCCTGCATCCGAGCGCCTGGGCCTAGCGTTATCCTATGTTTATGCTCTTCTGGCTCCTGTCCTGCAAACTGGCTGAAGACGGCGGGTTCGCCCCAGCGGACAGCCTGGAGTCGACCGCGCCCGACAGCCCCGCGCCTGACAGCGACCCGCCGCCCTGGCCAGCGCTCTCCCTCGCTGAGGCCTGGGAGTCCGACGAGACCGACGTGGCGACCGGCCTGGGCGTGCTCGACATTGACCAAGACGGCGACCTCGACCTGCTCGTCGCCAATGGCAACGACATCACCCCGGGCCCCCTGCGCCTCTACCTCAACCGAGAGGGCGCGCTGGAGACAACCGCCTCCTGGGTGTCCGACACCGTGGCCTACTACGGCCACCTCAGCGTGGGTGACCTCGACGGCGACGGCCTGGAGGACGTGCTCGTCTCCCGCTTCTTGGGCCCTGGGCGCTTCACCGAGACCGGCGGCGTCGAGCGGTTTATGAACCTCGGCGGCGCCTTGGAGCCCAGCCCCTCCTGGACGGCGGAGGGCTTCTTCAGCTTCTCCAACGCCCTGGGCGACATCGACGGCGACGGAGATCTGGACCTCGCCGTCGCCGTGGGGGAGCCCTACAAGAACCCTCCCGGCCGCTCCCTGCTGTTCCTCAACGACGGCGCCGGAGACTTTGGCCTCAGCCCAGCCTGGACGACGGAGCGTGACCGTCACGCCATGGACCTCACCTTCGCCGACCTCAACGGCGACGGCGCCTTGGACCTCGCCATCGCCAACCTCGGCGACCCCCACGCCGTCTACCTCAACGAGGGCGGCCTGCCCGCGTCTACGCCGAGCTGGGAGGCCCCCGACGAGCTCGGCCCCTATGAGGGCAACACCCTGGACTGGGGCGATGTGAACGGCGACGGCGACCTGGACCTCGTCATCTCCGACAACCTCCAGCTCGGCGGCCCCGGCGTCGTGCGCGCCTGGTGTGGCCCCAGCCTGGCGCTGTGCTGGACGTCCAACGACGAGGCCGCGTACCAGTCCGCCCTGAGCCTGGAGGACGTAGACGGCGACGGCGACCTCGACCTCTTCGCCGGGAGCTGGTGGGGCGTGGGCCGCCTCTACCTCAACGACGGCGCCGGCCTCGCCGCCACCCCCGAGGCGACCACCGAGCGCTCCATCGTGTACGAGGCCCTGGCCTGGCTCGACCTCGACGGCTCCCACGACGTCGAGGTCACCCTGAGCGGCGTCGGCCTCACCGCGGTGCCCGGCCGCGCCCCGGTGCGCGCCCTCGTCGGCGCCGTGAGCGCAGACGGCTGGATCTCCGGCCCCGGCGCCTGGACGGCCACGGTCCTCGCCCCCGCCCCCCGCGACCTCGCGGTCACCACCTGGGACAAGAATGTCGGCAACCTCCTCTTTCAGCGCGCGCCTTGACTGGGGGGCGGTGGTCGCCGCCGCTCTGATCTTCACGGCCTTCGCCGCCACCGTCGTGATCGGCCCGTCCTTGGGCCTGCGTGGATGGGTCTGGCTCGGCCTCTGCGACCTCTTGGCCCTGGTCGGCGGCGCCCATGAGCTGCTTCGTGCGCGGCGGCGCGCTGAAGTTTTGTCCCGCTCCGGACAAGCCCCCAAAGATCGGTCACAGTGAGGGGTCTGAATGGAGGAGTTCACTATGTCGCGGATCGTTCTGTTCCTGTTTCTGGGCCTAGGCGCGTGTAAAGGCGGTACTGTCTCGCTGGATGACACCAGCACGCCGACGGACGACACGGGGGGCCCCTCCCAGGTCGACAACGACGGAGACGGCTCCATCGAGGGCGCGGACTGCGACGACGCCGACCCTGGCCGTTTCCCGGGCAACCCCGAGGTCTGCGACGGCGCCGACCAAGACTGTGACGAAGACATCGACGAAGACGCCACCGACGGCACGACCTACTACCTCGACGGCGACGGCGACGGCTTCGGCGGCGAGGCCGTCATCGCCTGCGCCGAGCCCGAGGGCAGCGTCGGCGTGGACGGCGACTGCGACGACAGCAACGCGGCGATCAACCCCGACGCCGACGAGGTCTGTGACGACGCGGGCTTAGGCGTCGATGAAGACTGCGACGGCGCCGCCAACGACGCCGATGACGACGTGCTCGCCTCCTCCCAGACCGAGTTTTTCCCCGACGAGGACGGCGACGGCTACGGGAACGGCGACGAAGGCACCTCAGCCTGCGCCGCGCCCGTGGGCCACGTCGCCGACGGGACCGACTGCGACGATGACGACGCCTCGGTCAACCCCGAGACGGGCTGCGAGACCGACTGGTCGGGC
>JAKLKE010000027.1:0-15068 GCA_023150775.1 Myxococcota bacterium | reverse complement strand
CTACAACGGCTCGGAGAACTTCTCCGACTCGTTCACCTACACCGTGAGCGACGCCAACGGCGGGCTCACCAGCACCGGCACGGTCACCATCAAGGTCACCGAGAGCCCGATGATCTCCGGCACCATGAAGTGCTCCTTCGCGGGCACCTTGAGCTTCTTGGGCGAGCAGACGGTCACCCTCGTGGGCGACATCGCGAAGGACGACTCGGCCTCGGGTGAGGTAGACGCCTCTGGCTTCCTCACCGCGGAGTGGACGGGCGCGCTGAGCGGCGACGCCACCCTCGACGGCGAGACCGCGGGCAGCACGACGGTCTCCGGCATCTCCGTGAAGTACGACGGCACCTTCTCCCTCGACCGGAAGTGAGCTGTTCCACGTGGAACACCCCTGCGCCCAGGGTCGCCTCGGCGCGGGAGTGATCCACAGGCCAGCGCGCTCGGCGCGCGGAGGGCATCGATCGAAGCGCCGCCTTGGGAGCGGGTTTCAGATCGATGCCCGTTTGACGCTCGAAGTTGTCCACAGGGAATCCACAGGGGGATCACCGGGCCGCTTTGGGGGTTGACGCCGCAGGGGTCGCCGGTTAACTGACGCCTGCTTGGGGCAATAGCTCAGTTGGGAGAGCGCTACGTTCGCATCGTAGAAGTCGTGGGTTCGAGTCCCATTTGCTCCACCATCAAGCCTCGCTGGTTCGCCAGCGGGGCTTTTTTGGTTCCTTGGCCCGCCCCCCCGAGCCGCGCACGCTCCGCCCGCGGCGGGCCTAAACACCCCACCGAGCGCCAGTCTGGGTACAATAAGGGCGTCTCGACCCGCTCGCGCCCTCGGAGCCTCTGATGATGACCTCGCTGCTCACCCTCCTGCTCGCCTGCGCGGGTGAGGCCCCGAAGGAGCTGCCCGTCGACAGCGCCGTAGACAGCGAGCCCAACGCCGACACGGACGAGACCGGCGAGACCGCCACCGACAGCGGCGCCACCGAGACCGGCGAGACGGCGGACACCGGGGAGACCGCCGAGCCCGGCCCTCTGGCGCTGTCTGGTCTCGATGCCGCCACCGTCAACGAGGGCGAGGCCCTGGCGCTCTCCTACACCCTGAGCCGCCCCGCCCGCCTGTTCGCCTTGGGCCTGCCCCCTGGGGCCGTCTGGGACGAGGCCACAGGCGCGCTGAGCTTCACCCCAGACTCCATTCAGGGCGGTCGCGCCTGGGCGGTCACCCTCGTGGCCATCGACGGCGAGGAGCGGGTCGAGAAGGAGGTGACCATCGAGGCCCTGGACACGATCACCCCGCCGCCGCCCGTGGTCGTCTCCGCCGTGACCGGCGCGGGCTGGACCCGCTACCTGCTCAGCCAGACCACAGACGAGTGGCTCGACAGCCCTGGCTACGCCGGTCGCAGCCTCACGGCCATCCTCTGCGTGCCGAGCGCCGCGACGGCGGACGCCCCGGCCCCGGTGCAGGTCGTGCTCCACGGCATCGGGTCCACCCCCAGCCCGGCCTGCTCAAGCTCCACGGTGCTCCTCAACCCCAGCGACCCCGACGTGAGCTTTTGGTTTGGCTACGCCTCAAACCTGCCCGCCGCCGCGCCATCCGGGGAGGTGTTGCCCTACACCCAGCGCCGGGTGCTGCACCTCCTGGAGTGGGCGCTCCAGCAGCACCCCCAGGCCGATCCCAGCCGGGTGAGCCTCAACGGCTACTCCATGGGCGGCGCCGGCTCCGTGACCTTGGGGGTGATGCACGCCCGGCACTTCAACATGGTCAACGCTCTGCACGCCCAGACCGTGCCGCTCTTGCACCGGCCCTCCCGGGAGGCCCAGCTCTCTTCCCTCTGGGGCAGCATCGACGCGGCGCTGCCCGGAGTGACCGGGGCCTCGGTTTGGGAGGAGCAAGACCTCACCGCCTGGCTGCGCGACTCGCCCGAGGCCCGGCGCCAGTTCATCGTCTACAAACACGGCAAAGACGACGCGAACGTGCTGTTCTCGACGGTGCTGTTCCCCAGCCCCCTCACCGGCCTGAGCTGGGCCGAGACCCTCCAGAGCCAACACATCGGCCACTTCTTGATCTGGGACGAGGCGAGCCACTACGCCTTAGACCCGCTCCTCGGCCCGGTGTGGTGGACGAGCGGCTGGGACCTCGCCACCGACCCCGCGGCCTCCCTGCGCCTCAACGAGAGCTTCCCCGCCTTCTCGTCTTACGCCCTCGACCGCGACCTCGGCGACGGCAGCGGCAACGGCCTGCGCCCCTACGACGACGAGACCGCCTACGCCGGGGACCAGTCCGTCGCCGGAGACACCGGCTGGACCGGCGACATCGCGGGCACCCTCAACCGGGGCCTCCGTTGGGATCGGGCCGCCCTGGTCGATGAACTAGACCGCTGGTCTATCCCCCTGCGCGCCCTCGACGGCCCCGGCGGTCCGCCCCCAACGAGCGGTTACCCCACGACCGGCGACGTCCCCGACGGCGCCCTGCCGGCCTCGGTGAACGTGACCCTCCGCCGGGTCAACGCCTTCCAGACGACCCCGGGCGAGCTCGTCGACTGGACCTTCGGCGCCCAGAGCGGCGTCGCCACGGCGGACGCGGCCGGGGAGGTGACCGTCGAGGGCCTGCTCATCACGAGCGAGTGGCAGACCTTAGAGGTGCTGCGTCGGTGGTGAGCCCGGATGCGGCTGGGGAGGTGACCGTCGAGGGCCTGCGCATCATCCACGCGCGGCAGAGCTTGGAGGTGCATCGTCGGTGGTGAGCTAGGACGCTTAGGGAGATGCGGCTGGGGAGGTGACCGTCGAGGGCCTGCTCATCACGAGCGAGTGGCAGACCTTAGAGGTGCTGCGGCGGTGGTGAGCCAGGAGGCTGAGGGAGGCGTGTGGGCAGGGAGGTGACCGTCGAGGGCCTGCCCCTCACGAGCGAGCGGCAGACCTTAGAGGTGCATCGTCGGTGGTGAGCTAGGACGCTTAGGGAGATGCGGCTGGGGAGGTGACCGTCGAGGCGCTGCGCGTCATCCACGCGCGGTAGAGCTTGGAGGCCCTGCGCCGGTGGTGAGCAGCGTGGGGCAAACCCGCCGAGGCCATCCATCACGAACGCGCGGCAGTGTTTCGATGTGCTGCGTCGGTGGTGAGCCGGGACGCGGAATCCAGCCATCACGCCCCTGATGCGCCGCTGTGGCCCTGACCTTCGCCACCTCGCGGAGCTCGGAGACCAACGGCGATCTCTCCAGACCGGCGCTCCTTTGGCGCGGCCCCGCCTCCTTGGCCACCTCCGAGCGCTCGCCGCGATTCGTCTGTGGCGCGCAAAGACGCAAAGACGCAAAGATTCCAGACCTTTGTGCCTTTGCGCCTTTGCGCCTTTGCGCGCCCTTCACCCCGCCGAGCGTCGCCGCTGAGGGCCATGGCGGGGATCCGCGGCCTTCACTCTGCCACCCCCGATCGCTCGCCGCGACTCGTCTGTGGCGCGCAAAGACGCAAAGATCTCAGCCCTTGCCCTTACGCCCCCGCCAGGGTCAATGTCGCCGCGCTTGACGACCCCCGCTGAAGGCCGAGGGTGCGCCTTCCCTACCCCAGCCCGCCGCCGCCGTGGCACAATGCCGCGATGCACTGGTTCACCCGCGCGCTGCTCTGGCTCAGCGCGCTCCCGCTGCCCCTCCTCGCGCTCTCCCAGGCCCAGCACGGGGCCTTTGGGCGCTTCTCTGTAGACCTCGCCGGGCACCTCTGGACGGGCTGGAGCGCCGCGCGCGGCCCGCTCACCCGCAGCCCCTGGATCGGCTTCCCGGACGGCGTAGACCTCATGCCCATCGTCGGCGGCTGGCTCGACGTGTGGCTCGTCGGCCTGCTCTCGCCCGCGCTCGGCCTGGTCACCGCCTACAACCTGACCTGCGCGCTCTATGGCGTCGTCGCTGGGCTCGGCGGACAGCTCTTGGCCCGATCCATCGGCGCCTCCGCGCTCAGCGCCGGCGTCGCGGGCCTGCTCCTGCAGCTCGACCCCTTCATCCTCCATCACCTCATGGGCGGGCGACCGGAGCAGGTCGGCCTCGGCTTCGTCGCTCTGGCCCTCGGCGCGGCGCTCCTCGTGTGGCGTGGGGCCCTGCGCCCGCTGTGGGCGGGCCTCGCCGGGGCCCTGATGTTGTTCGTCTCCTGGGAGCTCAGCCTGCTGTGCGCCCTGTGTTTGGCCTTCCTGGCCCCGTTCTTGCCCCGGGCCGTGCCCCCCGGCGCCTGGGGCCGCTGGGGCCGCGCCGCCTTGGCCTGCACCATCGTCGCCGGGCCCTGGGTCTTGCTCTTCTTGAGCCGGGCCTCTGGGGTGCGGGCGATGGACGAGGGGGACTTCGCCGTCGAGACGGCCTGGCGCGCCTCGGTGGGGCTCTTGGGCTGGCTCTCTTGGGGCTCGGTTCGCCCCGGCGCCTTGGTGCTGCTCTCCTTGCTTTTTTTGCCCTGGACCCTGCGGGCCGAGGACCGCCGCCTGGGGTTCGGCGCGCTCCTGGGGCTCCTCGGGGCCTGGCTGCTCGCCTTGGGGCCGTCTCCGGGTCTGTGGGCGCCGGGGTCTCGGATGGAGGCGGCTTGGGCGCCTTTTGTATGGCTTCAGTCTGTCCCGGTTCTGGGCTGGTTTCATTGGCCCGATCGGCTGCTCTGTGTGTTTTCGTTGACGGGCGTCTGTGCGGCATCTAAGATCATTGATTGTGCTGAATATATTAAACACAAAAGTTTTTATGTGATACAAATTATTATCGCGATAGTTTTTTTAACCGCATCAGGATTCGAGAATCATCGCTCCGGCCGCTGGCCTGTGGCGGAGTACGAACCTCTGGCCCGAGCGCCGAGCCAGGCCTTGGGCGCCTTGCCCGAGGAGGGCGCGGTGCTCGACCTGCCCATCCAGCCCGCGGCGGTGCAGCACCTCAACTACCAGATCGAGCAGCTTGGCCACGAGCGCCCGATCCTCTTCCACATGGCCCTGAGCCACCTACAAGACCCCTCCTTGGCGGCGCGGGTGGCCGAAGATCCGTTGTTGAGCTGGTTTCGGGCGCTCATGGAGCCCGGGGAGCGGCCCGCGAGACGGTTCACCGAGGCCGAGCTCGCCGGGCTACGAAGCCAAGGTTTCCGCTTCGTGGTCCTACACAAGCGCGGCTGGCCACCCCCACGGTGGAAGGTCGCCCGAGAGAGCCTCACGATGAGCCTCGGCGAGCCTTTCCTGCGCGACGGCACCGACTGGCTGTGCTGGCGGCTGGAGGTGGCGCCGTGAGCCATGGAGGCTCTTGGTGCTGCGGAGCTGAGCTCAACTGCGTCCTGGGCGACCTCTGGTTCATCGCGCACCACACGCATCCTGTCCGGTGGGTGCGTCTTCGCGCCAAGTCGCTATTCCGTGGCCAGGGCGCTGGCCGAATGAACCCCAAAGGTCACCTCCAATGACATCTTACAGAGGCCCAACTGGCGAGGCTTTGCGCTCGCCGTTGAGTCGTGATCGGCGCCCCTTCACCACCACCGCCCGGAAGCGCCCCGGGCCACCCCATCCCCATCCCCTTCTCAACTCCATCCCGGTCACCACCATCCCCTCTGTGTTCATAACTCTGTGTCCTCTGTGCCTCTGTGGTTCGTTACCCTTAACTAAGGAGCGGCATCGCAGCTGTACGGCTCGGAAGCATGGTTTAGGGTCCGTTCAGGGCTGGTGGAGATTCGTTGGAACGAACCACAGAGGCACAGAGGACACAGAGGAGGTACACAGAGGGGTTGTGGACAGGTCGGCGGAGTTGAAGTACGAAGCGCCTTTAGTCTCCAGCGCCTTCCCGCCCTCCGAGCTGTGGCATACGCCGTCGCAGCCGACTGCGGTGCGTAGCGGCGCTGTGTCTGGCCGCTGTGGTAGGTTTTCCTGCTTCTCGCACCCCCAGCACGCACGAGTTCGGTCGAGTAGGCCCTCCTCATGCGGGCTGTTGACGAGCGCAGATGATCTTCAACACTGGCGTGTATGCGCTAAGCTACGATGTGCCTGCACAAATCTTCCAACCCTGGCGTTCAGAGGATGAGTGGAATGGAAAGCAGCCGCCTCACCTCCTGGGCGCCTGCCCTCGCGGCCGTCACGCTCAGCGTCGGGCTCGCCGTCGAGCGTCTGAGCGGCGCGCTCTTCGCCCCGGGCCAGGTGCTCGTCGGCGACTGGCACCACCCCGACTGTCTCGGCAACCACTGGCTCTTGGTCTGGGTCGCGGAGCGCCTGTCTCTGGGCCAGAGCCTCGTGCACAACGACGCCTATTATTGGCCCGTCGGCGACGCGCCGTGGATCGCGGGCAACGGCTCAGAGGGGTTTTTGTACCTGCCCTTTCACCTGCTCTGGGGCTGGCCTGTGGGCGTGGCGGCCTACGCCGGGGCGGTGTGGGTCGGCAACGGCCTCGCGGGCTGGGCGCTCGGGCGCGCGGCGGGGGCGGGGGCCTGGGCGGCGCTCCTGTGCGCGGCGGGGGTGGGCACGTCCGCCTACGCGGCCCAAGAGATGGGCTCGGGGCGGTTCTCTCAGGCGAACCTCATCTTTTTGGTGGGGGGCCTCGCGGCCTGGCTCACGCTCCTGCACAGCCCCAGCCGAGGGCGGGTGGTCCTGGCCGGGGCGCTCACGGCGGCGGCGGCGGCCTTGTACTGGTACCACGGGCTCTTTCTGGCGCTGGCCCTGGGCGCCTTGACGCTTGGGCGCCTCCTGCGCCGGGAGGCCATGCCCTGGCGGCACACCTTCGCCGCCGGGGCGCTCTCTGTGTCGTTTGTGGCGCCGCTCCTCGCGGTGTACCTCAGCCATTGGGGGCTCGTGCCGGGCAGCGGCGAGGTCTTCCCCCACCCAGAGGCCGTGCTGGACAGCATGACGCCCCTCGTCCCGGCCTTTGTGCCCTCGGGGCGGGCGGAGTACCAGGCGCTCCCGCTCCCGGCCCTGATCTTGGGCGGCCTGGGCCTCGTGCAGCTCCTTCGCGGGCGTGACGAGCGCCCGGGGCAGAGCTTGGGCCTGTGGCTCCTCGGCGCGCTGTTTTTTGTGCTGGCCTTGGGCACCAACGGGCCGCTCTACGAGGCGCTCTACGGCGTGGCCGCGCCGCTGCAGCGCATGTGGTGGCCCCACCGGCACCTGATCCTGAGCCACCTCGCGCTGTTTGTGGTCGGGGCGGCGGCGCTCGGGCGGCTCAAGGCGCCGGCTTGGGTCTCCCTGGCCCTCGCGGCCTCGTTCACCCTGGCGATGCGGGCCCAGGAGGAGCCGGTGAAGGTCAGCCAGAGCGTCGTCGCCCTGCCGCCGCAGACCTACGCGCCCCTGGCCACGCTGCCCGGTGAGGTGCTCCTGCAGCTCCCGTTCTCGCCCAAGGTCGCCAGCACCCAGACCCCGCTCATCTACCAGCTCTACCACCAGAAGAAGCTCCTCAGCGGCCACGCGCCCTGGGTGGACCGGGTTCGCCCGCCGGAGTGGGACCGCCTCGTCGCCGAGAACAGCTTCCTCGCCGGGCTCCTGGCCTATGAAGAGGCTCGGCTGAGCGGCGTGTGGCGTTTTGAGGCCGCGGACCTCCAGACCCTCATCGACCAGGGCTTTAGCCACGTCGTCGTCGATCAAGAGCACTACCCGCTGCCCCTGCGCGGCCTGTTCAGCGGCACCCAGCGCCTGATGGAGCAGCTCTTCGGCAAACCCGTCCACCGGGGGCCCCGGGCGACGGTCTACGCCACGGCGGGCTGGACGGGGAGGGGTGAGGCGCAGCTCCCGCCCTGGACCTGGCCCCCCGGCGTGCGCCCTGGCGATGGCTCCCAGGCGCTTCGGGCCAAACGCTCGGCGAGTCCGACCTTTGATCCTGCGGTCCATGAGGGCGGCCCGAGAAGGTGACGCCGGCCATGTGAAGCCTTCGGGCGCGCGGCGCCGGGGGAGGATACATGGGCGCCCCCTGACACCTCCTGCGCGCGGAGCGACCCACACCGATGAAGACCTGGACCACCAAAGACAGCCTCGACCTCTACAACATCCCCCGCTGGGGGCAAGGCTTCTTTGACGCCAACGACGAGGGACACCTGGTGGTCACACCGGCCGGTCCAGGCCTCGGCGGGATCGACCTGCACGAGCTGGTCCGCGAGCTGCAAGGCCGGGGAATTGACACCCCCATCCTGCTGCGCTTCACCGACATCGTGCGGCGCCGGGTAGACGTGCTCGCCTCGGTCTTCAACAAGGCCATCGAAGAGTACAACTACCAAGGCCAATATCGCGGCGTGTACCCGATCAAGGTCAACCAAAACCGCTTCTTGGTCGAGGACCTCGTGCGTTTCGCCGGGCCGCACCACATGGGCTTAGAGGCCGGCAGCAAGCCCGAGCTGCTCGTGGTGCTCGCGCTTCTGGACGACCCCGAGGCCGTGATCATCTGCAACGGCTACAAAGACGAGGAGTACATCGAGACGGCGCTGCTCTCTCAGCGTCTCGGCCGGCGGCCCTTCCTCGTCGTCGAGAAGCTCTCTGAGGTCGAGCTCATCCTCCAGGTCGCCGAGCGCCTGGGCATCCGCCCCAACATCGGCGTGCGGGCGAAGCTCTCCCAGCCCGGCAAAGGCCGCTGGGAGTCCTCCAGCGGCGACACGGCCAAGTTTGGCCTCACCGCGCGGGAGATGGTCGCCGTCGTCGAGCGCCTGCGCGCGGCGGGCTACCTCGACTGTCTGCAGCTCCTGCACTTCCACATCGGCTCCCAGGTCTCGGCGATCCGCACCTTTAAGGACGCCCTGCGCGAGGCCGCGCGCACCTACGTCGAGCTGCACAAGCTCGGCGCGCCGATGGGCTTCTTCGACGTCGGCGGCGGTCTGGGGGTCGATTACGACGGATCCCGCACAAACTTCGACAGCTCCATGAACTACGAGGAGCAAGAGTACGCCTACGACGTCGTGGCGAACATCGGCCAGGCCTGCACCAAGATGGGCATCCCCCACCCGAACATCATCACCGAGTCCGGTCGCGCCATGGTCGCGCACCACGCCGTGCTCGTGTTTGATGTGTTGGGCGTCTCGCAGCTCCCCTTGGAGGGTGAGCCCGCCCAGGTGAACGACGACGACCCCGAGCCCCTCAAGCTCATGCGTGAGTCCTACGACAACCTCAACGCGCGCAATTATCAAGAGGTCTACCACGACATCATGCAGGCCCGCGAAGAGGCCCGCACGGCGTTCAACATGGGCCTCATGGGGCTTGAGGCGCGCGCGCGCCTGGAGCACCTGCACTGGCAGATCTGCGGGCGTATCCTGCAGCACGTCCGCCGCCAGAGCTACGTCCCCGACGAGCTCCTGCGCTTAGAGCGGAAGCTCGCGGACATCTACTACTGCAACTTCTCCGTGTTCCAGTCCGCGCCCGACTCTTGGGCCATCAGCCAGCTCTTTCCGGTGTGCCCCATTCACCGGCTGCACGAGGAGCCCACCCGCCGCGCCGTGCTCGCCGACATCACCTGCGACTCCGACGGCAAGATCGACCGCTTCATCGACCTGCGCGACATCAAGGACGTGCTTGAGCTGCACGCCCCCAACGACCAACCGTACTTCTTGGCCCTGTTTTTGGTCGGCGCCTACCAAGAGGTGCTGGGCGACCTGCACAACCTCTTCGGCGACACCAACGCCGTGCACCTCTCCGTAGACCCCAACGGCGGCTACCACATCGACCACGTCCTCGAAGGCGACACCGTCAACGAGGTCTTGGCCTACATGGAGTACAACAAGGTCGAGCTCGTGGGCCGCGTGCGCAAAGCGGCCGAGCGCGCCCTGCGCGACGGTGCTCTGACCTTGGAGCAGTCCAAGTCCCTGATGAACGCCTACTCGCTAAGCCTTGAGGGGTACACGTATCTGGAGAAGGACTAGGGGGGTGGGCGCCCGATGTCCAGAATGGGGCCACCTTGAACTTTTCGCTTGACTCAGCCCGAGCGCTCAGCTATTGATGAAGACGGTCTGGGTCATCCTTTAGGATTGTAGGGCTTCGCCCTCCCGGACCTCCACTTCGAGCCAGAGCATTTAGAGATGTACCTGCTCTACCTTGATGCGTCTGGCACCCCCGAGATCAAAGACCCCAACTGCAGCACCTATGTGCTGTCGGGGCTTTGTGTGCATGAATCCGTCTGGCCTCATCTTGAGCAGCAGGTGGCGCTGCTTCGTAACCGGTATTCACTGCCTAATTGCTCCTTCGAGCTTCACGCCAAGGACATTTGTGCGCAGCTGCGTGAGCAAGAGAAGATCCCCGGATTTGAGGAGCTGTCCTGGTCTGATCGACGTAAGGCGTACGAGCAGGCTGTAGAGCAAGCGATTCAGGCCGCTTCGCCCGAAAGGCGCGGCGAGATCAAGCTGAAGAAGCGCGCGACGATCCCGATCGCTCACCTCAGCCGTAAGGAGCGCTCGCAGCTCTATGAGGACGTGCTCGACCTTGTTGGGAATGTAAAGGACCTTGTGATCTTCTCAGAGGCGATCGACAAACGCTTCTTGCTCTCACGATTAGGGCGGACTGACGCTGTTCGGGACGCGTTTCTACAAGTGGTTACTCGGTTTGATGCTTTCTTAAGGCGCCAGAACCGCCGAGGAAGGCCCAACAAAGGGATGATCATCTTTGATGACGAGCGCACCTACAAAGACATCTTGCACAAGGAGTTCACCCAGTATCGTCAGGTAGGACATGCTTGGGGTAAGCTTGAGCATGTCATCGAGCAGCCCTTCTTTGTGGACAGCGCCGCTGTCAACGCGGTTCAGCTCATCGACATTTGCGCGTACGCGATCCGGCGGCACATCGAACGTGCTGAGCTTCAGAATCAACATGAGATTAATAACTTCAAACGTTTACACGCCAAGTTTGACCGTGATGGTAAACGCCTTCACGGGATAAGGCATTTCTGTTCCCCTGGAAGCTGTAGGTGTCTGGTCTGTCAAGAGCGTGGTCACGGTGAACAACTCCTGCCCTAAATTTGTCCCAACCTCGTCCGATCGAGGGTGAGAGTCAGCGCAGGGCTCACCCCACCATCACCCCCAACACCCTCCGCCTCGCCTCCTCCAAGGCCGCCGTCTTCGCATCGCCGACGACCGTCCCCGGGTCAAACGCCTCGCCAAAGGCCACCTGCACCGGCTGAGGCCGAAAGCGCTCGTCGCGCCCGAAGAGCGCGTCGGTGCCGCGCACCACGACGGGCACCACCCAGGCCGCGCCGCGCAGGTAGCGGGCGGCGGCGGGCAAGAAGGGGCCGAGCTGGCCATCCCGGCTGCGGGTGCCTTCAGGGTAGAGCACGACGGGGCCGCGGCCTCCGCGCCAGGCCTCGGCCTCTCTGAGCGCGCCGAGGGCCAAGGCGGCGACCTCACGCAGGCTCAGGGCGGCGTCGTTGCCGTCTAAGGTGGTGGACTGTGGGGTCTTCAGGGTGTTGAGCGCGATGGCGGCGAGGCGGCGGAAGGGGGCGCTGTAGACCTTGGGCCCGGCGACGGCGAGGAGGTTGTCGGCGAGGTCGGCGCGGCCGTTGGCGGCGAGGAGCAGGTCGAGCACGCTCGTGTCGACGTAGCTCAGGTGGTTGCCGACGAAGAGGGTGGGGCGGCCGTCGAGGGGCTCCAGGTGGCGCAGGCCGGTGATCGTCGCGCCGCGGGTCATGCCGCCGAGCCAGGCCCGGGAGAGCCGCCGGGCGAAAGGATCGGCGGGCCAGGTGGTCCAGGCGCCGCCCGCCGCGCCAAAGGCCCGGAGCGTCGCGGCGAGGGCGTCGTCGTCGCTGGCGTTGAGGGTGGCCTCGGCGATGGCGCCGAGGGCGGCGCGGGTCTCGGGGGAGGCGTCAACGGCCCCATCGAGCAGAGAGGGCAGGGCGGCGCGGAGATCGGAGGGGGTGAGGCCGTCGAGGTTCATGCGGCGAGCGTAGCGCCCGAGCGCGCGGCGCACAAGCCCCGGCGAGCGACCCAGGCCCCGGCGCGGCGCCGCGCCCGCCGCCGAGAACTCACCCCAGCCTTACACCCGGGCCCGGGGCGCGGCCCAACTCCAAGCCAGGAGGCGTATGATCCCCGCGTGCACCGCCCGCTCCTGCCCCCCTCAGTGGTCGAGACCGACCTCGCGCTCCACCAGCTCTTCGAGCGGGTGGTGTTCTCCCGTTACCTCAACCCCCTCAACTCCCGCGACGCCCAGGCCGACTTCGCCTTGGGGGAGCCCCCGCGCTACCGTTACCAGCCCGCGGACTGGGCCGATGACGAGCTCCGGCGCCTCGACGCCCTGCGCCCCCCCGAGGACCACCCCTTCGGCCCCCTGCTGCGCCGCGCCATCGAGGGCACACGGCTGTTTATCCTCGCCCTGCGCGACCGCAGCCCGGCGCGTTTTGACGCCTTGGCGCGGCACAGCGGCTGGTATCCCGACGCCGAGACCCTACACGCCGCCCGCAACGAGCCCCGCGACCACGAGCGCAGCGCCCAGACCGTGACCGCGTCTGAGATGGCGGACGCCTTACAGGCCGCGATCCGCGAGCGTGGCCTCGTCGGCTGGCGCGTCGAGCTCGACCCGGTGATGGCGGCGCGTGTGCTGGTCGATGGCGCCCACCGCGCCGTGCGGGTCACGCCCCACGCGGCGTTTCGGGCCTCCGACATCCCCCGTCTCATCGCGCACGAGATCGACGTTCACGTCCGCCGCGCCGAGAACGGCTACAAGCAGCCCTTGCGCCTCTTCGCCACGGGCCTGCCCGAGTCTTTGGAGACCGAAGAGGGCCTCGCGCTCTACGCCGAGGAGCGCGCCGGGGTGATCTCGCCGGGCACCGCGTGGCGCCAAGGCGTCGTCGTGCAGGCGGTGCAGTGGGGTCGAAGCCTCGGCTTCCGCGAGCTGCACGAGCGCATCACCTCCATCGGCGGCGGCGGCCTCGCCTGGACCATCACCGAGCGTCTCAAACGTGGCCTCGCCGACCCCGAGGCCCCCGGCGTCTACGCCAAAGACGTCGTCTACTACACCGGCCTGCGCAAAGTGCGCGCCTGCCTCGCCGCCGGTCGCCCCCTGGAGCACCTCTTCGTAGGCAAGGTGAGCATCGACGACCCCGTCGGCGCGTGGATCGACGCGGGCCTCGTGACTGTGCAGCCGACGCCGGCGGTGTTGGGGTGAGGGGCGGGCGGGCGCTTCGTCTTTCCTCCGCCGTCGCGGTGCGCTGGCTGAGCGGGCTCACGGCTTGCTGCGAGCCTTGAGCTCTTTGAGCAGGGCCTTCCAGGTCTCGTCGTGCAGCGGGGGGTAACCGCGCTCCTCGCAATAGCAGGCGTAGGCGTCTGAGGCCTGGATTTTTCGTTTGGTCGCGGTGGCTCGCTCGGCGCGTCGGGCGACCTCAGCGTTGAGCGCGGCCTGCTGTTGGTCATCGACGCCTCCCTCAACATAGACGTAGCCGACCGTCTTGCCGTGTGTGTCCTTCACGACCGCGTCCGGCGTCTCACCGACGGCGGCGGTGACCGCGAGCGCCACACCCTTTCGGTACTCCCGCCGAAGCTCTAAATACACATAAAGGTCAGGCGCCAGCACCTCGATCGGGTCAACCCCGCAGGGGTATGAATCATCGATCGGGAGAGCTTTGGTCCCAAAGACCAGCTCATCCAAACGTCCCGAGGTGATCACGCTCGGGTCCGCGAGGATGAGCTGCAAGATTGGCGTCTGTGACTCGATGTCAACGGTCAACAGCGCCTCATGCCCGCCTTGGAATAGCCCAACGGTCACCTCATCAATCTGTGTCCACTCCACCGCCTGAGTTTTTGTGAGGCGTCGTGCCTCATAGAGCCAGGCGATTGTGAGGTTCTGTAGGTGTGTGTCGTCTATCACCTCCGTCTCGAAGAACACCGCGCAAGGATTCTCGCCTGCCGCGTCACAAAACAGACGGCGCTCCGTGGCGGGGATCGTCATCAACTCGGTTGGGCGCTGGCAGTACAGGGTCCCAAAGGTGTTCTCGCCGCAGGTCCAGCCGGGGGTAGCGTCGAGGGCGCGATACGTCATCTCAGCGGCGTGTGATTCGCCAACAGCAAACATGAGCATAAGCAGCGTCATAGAAGGCTCCGTTCTGAGGGGAGGATATTGGCGCCGCGCGAGAGACGCAAGATGGATGCTCACATCTCTGCCGAGCCCGCCCCAGTAGCCCCTGCAAGAACGATGAACGTGCTCACTGAACGCGTTCAGTGGTTAACCCCCCTCACCGCAGCCCCTCCACCACAAACCGCGCCCCGCCGCCGTCCCGCGGGGTCACCCGAACCTCGCCGCCGTGGGCGCGGGCGATCTGCCGCACCAGGGCCAGGCCCAGGCCAACGCCGCCGTCGCGGCCCTCGTCGTGACCGGCGGGGCGGTAGAACGGCTCAAACACCCGCTCGGCCAGCTCGTTCGGCACGCCGGGGCCTCGGTCGAGCACCTCCACCCAGGCCGAGCCGTCCGGCGCCGCGCCCACCTTGAGCAGCACCTCGCCCTCACCGCCGTAGCGCCGGGCGTTCTCCAGGAGGTTGCGCAGCATCCGGCGCAGGGCCGGGCCGTCGCCGCGGAGGGTCACCGGTTGAAGGGTGGTGGTCGCCCCGGCGCGCAGGGCCTCCTCGGTGGCGAGGTTGTGCAGATCCACGGGGGCCCGGGCCGGGGCCGACTGTACCCGGGCCGAGAGCAAGAGGTCACCCACCAAAGCGTCGAGCTCCTCGATGTCTTGGATCGCGCCGTCGGCGAAGGCCGCGCGCTCGGCGGGGGCGCCCTCAGCGAGTAGGTCTACGGCGAGGCGCAGGCGGGCCAAGGGGCTGCGCAGCTCGTGGGACGCGCTGGCGAGGCCCCGGCGCTGGGTCTCTACGAGGGACTGCACCTGATCGGCGGCGCGGTTGAAGCTCCCGGCGAGGCGCGCGACCTCGTCTTTTCCCCAGACCGGCGCCCGGGCGGCGTAGTCGCCCTCGCCCCAGCGCTCCATCGCCCGCTCCACCCGCTCCAGACGACGGGTCACCCGCCGGGCGAGGAGCCAGCTCCCCAAGGCGAGGCCCGAGAGCGCGGCGAGCCAGGCGAGGGCGACCCGGCCCGGCGCGCCATGAGACGGCGTGGCGTTTGACCCGACCACGGCGCGGCCATCCCCCAGGCGCAGGCGATACAGCGACGATCATAAACATTGATGCCCTCCTCAGACGGCATAGCCACAGCCGCGCGCCCAGGCGCGGCAGAGCGT
>JAKLKE010000279.1:3571-8013 GCA_023150775.1 Myxococcota bacterium | reverse complement strand
CCCAGCATGTCCGTGCATTCGTGCATGGGGACTGATGCAGCGTCCAGCATGTCCGTGAGCTTCTGCACGGCGACTGATGCAGCGTCCAGCATGTCCGTGCATTCGTGCATGGGGACTGATGGAGCGTCCAGCAAGTCCGTGCATTCGTGCATGGAGGCTGATGGAGCGTCCAGCAAGTCCGTGCATTCGTGCATGGAGGCTGATGGAGCGTCCAGCGAGTCCGTGCATTTCGTCACGGCGGCTGATGGAGCGTCCAGCGAGTCGGTGCATTCGTGCACGGGGTCTGATGGAGCGTCCAGCAAGTCCGTGTAGCGCCGATCGGTCGCTGTTCTTTTGCCCTCACCCTCCATAGGGTCTTCATTCAGCGTGGTCGCGTCTTTAGCGGCACAGGCCTCATTTGGGGTCACCGCCCGAGTGTGGGTGACCTGCGCCACGTCACGAGCGGCCCCGGCGGCTGGCGCAGCCAGGGTTCGCGCGAGCCTCGTCTTGGTCACTGACCTGTGGACGAGCGTGGCCCAGCGCGCGCCCTTGGCCAAGGAGAGCAGGCCCGTGGCGATGCCCTGGGACGGCGCGTCCCCTTCGCCAGCGTCCGCGCGGGCCACCGGAGCAGGCGCGCGCCTAGACACCTCGACGGTCACTGACCTGTGCCCTCAACGAGCCCCCCGACGCGGCGGCCCACGAGGGAGGCGCCCCACCACGCCGCCGCCCCCAGGCCACCGCGCTACGATGGGCTGAAGAGGAGTGACGAGCCGGGCGCAGTTGAGGGCTCCATCCCGCTCGCGGGTGGGCGCTCTCCCGCATCGGGGCTTGGCGCCGCGTGGCGCCGCGACCTGGCGCACTGGGGTGGGCGCCGCGTGGCCCCGCGACCTCCTGTCGGCGCGCGTCTGAGGTGTGCGCGTGAGCAACGGCAGACGGCGGGCCTTGGGGCGCCGGGGGGTGTGTCAGGTTACACACCCCGTCCCCCCTGAGGTGACCGACGATGAGACGCTTCTTGCCGCTGACCGTTGAGGAGGCGCGTGGCGACCTCGACGTCATCTTGGTGACCGGCGACGCCTATGTCGACCACCCCTCTTGGGGCGTGGCCGCCATCGGTCGTTGGTTAGAGGCCCACGGCTTCAGCGTCGGCATCATCGCCCAGCCCGACTGGACGAACCCCGAGTCGTTCCGCGCCTTGGGGCGCCCCCGGCTGTTCTTCGGCGTCACGGCGGGGAACATGGACTCGATGGTGAACCGCTACACGGCCTCGCGGCGCCTGCGCACCGACGACGCCTACGCCCCCGGCGGCGAGGTGGGCCGCCGCCCCGACCGCGCCACCATCGCCTACACCTCCCGCTGCAAGCAGGCTTACCCCGGCGTCCCGGTCATCGCCGGAGGCATCGAGGCCAGCCTGCGCCGCCTGGTGCACTTCGACTTCTGGCAAGAGAAGATGCGCGGGTCGATCCTCCTCGACGCCAAGGCCGATCTGCTCGTGTACGGCATGGGTGAGCTTCAGGTCGTCGAGATCGCCCGGCGCCTCGCCGCGGGCAAGACCATCGCCGAGTGCCGCGACATCCACGGCGTCGCCTACGCCTTGGGCATGAAAGAGACGCGCCCCGAGGCCTGCGAGACGGTGATTGAGCTGCCGTCTCTAGAGGAGTGCCAGGCCGACCCGCTGGCGTTTAACCGCGTCACGATGTTGATGTACCGCGAGTCCAACCCGAGCTGCGGGCGCACCCTGACCCAGCGCCACGGCACCCGCTGGGTCGTGCAGAACCCGGCGATGCGGAGCCTCACCACTGAAGAGATGGATCGTCTGCATGAGCTGCCCTACGCGGGCCTCGCGCATCCTTGTTATCGCCAGCCCATCCCGGCCTTGGAGAGCATCAAGGGCTCGATCACCGTCAACCGGGGCTGCTCCGGCGGCTGCTCGTTCTGCGCGCTCACGATTCACCAGGGCAAAGACGTCGTGAGCCGGTCCACGGAGAGCGTGCTCCGCGAGCTCAAGCAGATGACCGAGCGCCCCGACTTCAACGGCATCGTCAGCGACCTCGGCGGGCCCACGGCGAACATGTTCCACATGCGCTGCATGTCGGAGGAGGCCAACAAGATCTGCCGCCGGGTGAGCTGCCTGCACCCCGTGCGCTGCAAACACTACGGCACCGACCACAAGCCCTACCTGAGCCTCTTGCGCCAGGCCCGGGCGATGCCCGGCGTGAAGCGGGTGTTCGTCAACAGCGGCATCCGCTACGACCTCGCGTCGTTGGACGATGAGTTTGTCGAGGAGCTCGCGAAGTACCACGTCCAGGGGCAGCTCTCCGTGGCGCCAGAGCACGCGGCCACGGCGGCGCTGAACAAGATGCGCAAGCCGGAGATCAAGTACTTCACGGCCTTTATGGAGCGCTTCCGCAAAGCGAACGCCGAGGCGGGCAAGCCGCAGTTTTTGGTGCCTTACTTCCAGTGCGCCCACCCCGGCGTCGGCCCTGAAGAGTGCATTGAGCTGGCGCTGTACATGAAGCGTGAGAAGCTGCGCCCCCGGCAGGTGCAGATGTTTATGCCCACCCCCGCCACCTTGGCCACGGCGATGTACGTCTCCGGCGTAGACCCCTACACCAAGGAGCCCGTCTACGTCGCCCGCGGCGCCCGAGAGCGTAACCGCCAGCGGGCCCTGCTCTTCTACTGGAAGAAGGAGGAGGCGCCCCATGTGCGCGAGGCGCTGATCGCCTGGGGCCGTGCGGATCTCATCGGCGATGGCCCCAACCACCTCGTGCCCCCCGGCCCGGCCTGGCCCTCTTGGCAAGACAAGGCCCGGCGCGACGCCAACACCCGCTACGACACCCACATGGGCATGAAGATCGAGCGCGCCAGCCGTGAAGAGGAGCAAGAGGAGCGCTGGGAGGCCGTCGCCGCCTTGGGCGTGAGCGGCTGAGCCGCGCGCAATTGAGGGGCGCTCCTGGCATTCTCTAGGGACCACACCACCTGGAGCCCTCCATGCGCCGCTTCGTGATGTTCAGCCTGCTCGTCCCCTTCACCCTCGTCGCCTGCGACAAGGCCGGCGTCAGCGACACCGCCGCCCTTGGCCCCAGCGACGAGGAGCTGCTCGCCGCCATCGACGGCTACGAGACCTGGTCCAACGCGCCGAGCTGGCCGGGGATCAGCGCGGGAGAGGGCCCCCACGGCGCCTTCGTGCAGATCTGGTGGAACGACCTCGCCCTCGACGCCTTGAGCGCCGGAGACGCTGAGCTGCCCGTCGGCGCGGTCTTGGTGAAGGAGTCTTACGCCGATGAGACCGGCGCCACGCTCAACAACGTCACCGTGATGTGGAAGGCCGAGGCCGGGGAGTGGACCTGGGCGCGGCTCGGCGCCGACGGCGCGGTCGCCGACGCGGGCGCGCTCAGCTCATGCTCGGAGTGTCACGCCAGCGGCAAAGACTTCGTGCGCTCCGAGAGCTGGTGAACGACTCGCTCAGCGCGCTCGGGTCGCGACGACCTGAACGCCGAGGCTCAAGATCGCGAGGATCGCCGCGAGCACAAACAAGGCCGCGCTGCCATAAGGCCCGATCACCGCCCCGGCCGACGCGCCCAAGGCCGCGCCGACCCCGCCCACCGCGGCGCCGAGGAGCCCCTGGGCGCTGTTGGTGAGCTGCGCCGGGGCGCGGCGGCTCACCAAGGCCACCGCGCTCACCCAGAACGCCCCGAAGGTGAAGCCGTGGCTCGCCTGCAGGCCGATCACCAGCCAAGGGGCCGTCGCCCAGGCCGTGAGCAGCCAGCGCGGGATGGCGAGGAGCGCCGAGGCCACAAAGAGCCGCTCGGCGCCAAACCGGGACAAGATCGCCTGAGACTTGCCCAAGACGAGCACCTCCACCCCGACGCCCAGGGCGACGGCCACCCCCGCCAAGGCGGGGCGCATCCCCAGGTCTTCGACGTGGAGGGTGAACCAGGTGTCGTAGATCGAGTGCGGCGCGTAGTGCAGCGCGGCGCCCAACAAGAGCCAGCGCATCGCCGGGTCGCCCAACATCGCCTTAAACGCTGGCCACAAGGGCGCCCGAGGCGGGGGCTCGGCCTTGGGCGCGAGGAGCGTCATCCCGCAGAAGGTGAGGGAGAGCAGCACCCCGAGCTTGAGCGGCGAGAGCCCGAGCCAGTCCTCCAAGAGCGCCGCCACGCCCACCGCCGCCAAGAACCCGACGCTGCCCCAGCGCCGCACCTTGCCATAGGCGCCGCTGTCGCCGTCGAGGGCCCGCAGGGTGAGGCCGTCGAGCACCGGCCCGATGCCCGCGCGCCCCGCGATCATCAACAAGAGCCCCACGGCCGCGAAGGACGCGGGCAGGCTGAGCAGGGCGATCAGCCCCAAGAGGGAGGTCACCGCCGCGAAGCGCAGCACCCGGGCCTCGTCGCGCCAGTGGTCGGCCAGAGTGCCCCACATCGGGCCGAGCAGCACCCGCGTCAGCGGCATCATCACCATCAAGG
>JAKLKE010000279.1:0-3561 GCA_023150775.1 Myxococcota bacterium | reverse complement strand
CATGTACGGGAAGATCGCCCCCAGCGGCGCGAGGCCCAGGGCCATGAGCCAGCTCAGGCGGGTGTGGGGGGTGGTCACGGCCGCCTCGTATCGTGTTCCTCCCAAACGGTCTTGGAGCTTGGCGGCGCGTCACGATAGAATCAAGGGAGATCCAAAAGCGCGCACCCCGTCGGCCCGTTCAGGAGCCATCGTTATGTCCCCCAACCGAGCCCCATGATGGCGGAGCGGATCTTCGTGACCGGCGGCTCCGGCTTCTTAGGTCGTGAGCTGATCGAGCGCCTCCGGGCTGAAGGCGCTGAGGTCCGCGCCTTGGCGCGCAGCGTGAAGGCCGAGCGCGCCGTGCGCTCCGCCGGGGCGAAGGTCGTGCGAGGGGACATCTCCGAGCTCAACGCGATGACCGAAGGAATGCGCGGCTGTGACGCCGTCATTCACGCCGCGGCCCTCGCCGACGACTGGGGCGACCCGGCGCAGTTCTACGCGGTCAACGTCGAGGGCACCCGCGCGGTGATCCAGGCCGCGAAGGACGCCGGCGTGCCGCGCCTCACCCACGTCAGCACCGAGGCCGTGCTCTTAGACGGCAACCCGCTCCACCTCGTCGCTGAAGACGCCCCGCTGCCCGAGCGCGCCATCGGGCTCTACCCCGAGAGCAAACGCCAGGCCGAGAAGCTCGCCTTGGCCGCCTCGTCCGCCGCGCTGGCGGTGATGGTCGTGCGCCCGCGGCTCATCTGGGGCCACGGCGACACCACGCTGATGCCGGTCTTGCGGGTGATGGTCGCCGAGGGGCGCTTCCGTTGGGTCGGCGGCGGACGCCACCTCACGTCCACCTGCCATGTGCGCAACTGCTGCGAGGGCCTGCTGCTCGCCACCCGCCAAGGCGCAGGCGGCGAGATCTACCACCTCACCGACGGCGATCCTCTGGAGTTCCGGGCCTTCTTGACCCAGCTCTTGGGCACCCAAGGAGTGGTGCCTGGCAAAGGCGGCGTACCCTTGGGCCTCGCGCGGGCGGCGGCCTGGACGGCGGAGACGCTCTGGGGCCTGCTCCCCTTGAGCGGCGCGCCGCCGATCACCCGCACGGCGGTCTTGCTCTCGGGGCAAGAGATGACGCTCTCCGACACCAAGGCCCGCCGGGAGCTCGGTTACCAGGGCCTCGTGAGCTTGGCCGAGGGGCTGGAGGAGCTCGCCCGCTCCACCTACCCGCCGCCGTAGACGCCCCGATCAGGCCGCGGAGTCGTCGTCGCCGGGATCGACCCAGTCCGGGGGCGGCCCCTCTAGGTTGTCGAGCTGCCAGGGGTTCGTGAAGATGCTGCGCACCACCCGGGCGAGCACGGCGCCCTGGGCCCCGTCCATGAAGCGGTGATCGATGGTGGCGCAGAGGCTCATGAGCTTTCGCGCGACGATCTGCCCGTTGAGGACCGTCGGCTGAGGCCGCACCGCGCCCATCAACAAGAACACCGGGGCCCGGGCGAAGGGGGTCGGCGGCGCCCAGCCCTCATCGAGGCCAAACACGCCGACGTTGGTGATGACGCAGGCCCCAAAGGGGAAACGCTCTAGGCCGAGCGCCGCCATGTTGACGCCGAGGGCGCCGGTCAACCAGCCGGTGAGCCAGACCAGGGGCCGGATGATCCAGGTGGGCAAGATCGCCAGGGGCCCTTGGCTCTTCTTGAAGGCCTCGTCTTTGCCCGCGCGCAGGCGCTCGGCCAAGGTGCGCAGCTCTCGTGCGATCTCGGCGACGCCTTTCTGGTGAATCTGCTCGACCTTGGCCTTGGCGAGGTTCTCGCCACCTTCGAGGACCACCAAGAACGAGACATCGACGGTCTCGTGGGGGATGTAGCGGCCAAAGAGCAGGCGCCCGTTGAGCCCAGGGGCCTGGGAGAGCGCCCGGCCCGCGGCCAAGCCGACGAGGTGGGTGAGGGTGACCTTCTCGCCGGTCGTCTCGCGCTTCCAGCGCAGGTACGCGAGGGCTTGGGTGACATCGACGGTGAGCTTCCCGTAGATGTTGCCCTCTTGGGGGGCGCTCCAGGTGGCGATGGCGAGCTTTCGCCGGACGGTCATGCGCTGCACGGGCACCTCATGCGGTGGGAGCACTCCCACAACAAGGGCCGATCTTACTCCAGAACCACCGTGGCCGAGGCGCAGGTGGTGTCGCAGATCGTCTCGGGGGCGGACCAGTCTGGGCGCAGGGTCTCCGCCGCGCCGTCGTCGATGGAGACGCTGAGCGCGCCGTCATCAAACTCGGCGCCGGTCAAAGAGAAGATCGCCGCGCCTGGGTCACACTCCAAGGAGTAGCCCTCGCCGATGAGCAGCTCCTCGGGGCACAGGGCCGAGAGCGTGCCTAAGGGGGCGCTTGAGACCTGGAGCTTAAACGTCTCGCGGCCATCGGCGAAGGTGAAGGCCAGCTCAGAGACGCAGGTGGCGCGACAGGCGCCGGAGTCGACGGGCTCTTTGTCGCCGCAGGCGGCGGTGAGGGCCAGCGCGAGGAGGAGCGCGGCGCGGGAGCGCGCGGAGAGAAGAGGCCGATCGTCGGGGCTCATCATCATCCGCGCCTCCCGTGGCGGTGGGGCGACTCAGCGAACGAGGCGACCGCCGGAGCTGCGCTTGCGGAGGACGCGGGTGCGGCGGAGCGCCCGCTTCTTGCACTTGGCCTTGATCTTGGACTTGTGCTTGATGCTGCGCTTACGGTTGGCGATGTGCGACATGGGAGACTCCTTGGCTGAGGACGACGCGCCCTCAATGAGCGGGACGGCACAGCTTAAGTCATCGGCGCTTGGGGCTCAAGGCGCCATGATGAGCTTTGGCGCGCTTGCCTTGAGGCGAGGGGCCGCGTCCTTGGGATAGAGTGGCCTCGATCGCCCCCGCCCGGACCTCATGCTCTCCTCTCGCTCCGCCCCCGCTGTGCCCGTGATCACCTTGCAGTCCGGGCTTCCAGGGCCCCGTGTGCTGATCACCGCGGGGGTCCACGGCGATGAGTGTGTCGGCGTCGGCGTGATCTTCTCGTTGTTGGAGGCGCTCAAGACGGAGCTCTGCGCGGGCTTGGTGTTCTTGGCGCCGAGCCTCAACCCCGAGGGGCTCCGCCGGGGCACTCGCGCGCTGCCGGGGGACGAGCGTGACCTCAACCGCCTCTTCCCCGGCGACAGCCGCGGCGGCCTGGCCGATCGCCACGCGGCGGCGGTGTGGGAGGAGCTCTCCCAGCGCCGTCCCGACGCCCTCATCGACCTGCACACTGACTCTTGCGCGTCGATCCCCTACGCCCTGGTCGATCGTTGTGTGCGCCCCCGCGCCGACGCCAACCTCGTCGAGGAGCGCGCCTGGGCCTTGGCCGAAGGCACGGGCTTCACGGCCTTGGCGGAGTACCCCCCGGATCTTTACCGCCGCTACCAGCTCGATCGGTCGTTGACCGGGGCGATGATGAACCTGCTCGGCGTGCCCACGGTGACCTTGGAGTGTGGGCCACGGCGTCTGCTCGACCCGGCCGCCATCGCGGAGGCCACCGTCGCCACCTTGGGGGCGCTCACGGCCTTGGGGGCCTGCCGTCGCCCCGCCCCGCGCCACCTGAGCCACCTC
>JAKLKE010000278.1 GCA_023150775.1 Myxococcota bacterium | reverse complement strand
GCCCCTGCTCACCCGCGCGGCGTTTCGGGCCGGGGAGCTTCCCAACGTGCTGCGGCTTCTGCCGGGGGTTCACGAGCGCCTCGTGGGCCTCGCGGCGGTGCTGCGCCCGCTCATTCACCGCCAATGGACCGATCTTGTCGCGCAGATGAACCGCCTCCCTGAGCGCGCCTTAGAGGAGCACCTCTTTGGCCGCGCCCGGGAAGATCTGGAGCCCGTGCGCGCGCCCTTGTGGGAGCTCCAGGCCGGTCGCTGCTTTTATTGTGGCGGCGCGGTGCCCCGCGCCTAGGCCCAGGTGGATCATGTGCTGCCGTGGTCACGCTTCGCTGAAGACGCCATCGAGAACCTCGTCGTCGCCGATGGGCCGTGTAACCTCTCCAAACGTGACTTCTTGGCTGGTCGTGAGCCGCTGGAGCCTTGGCTGACGCGCCCCCAGGCGGCCTTGGCGCAGCTCGCCCACGACGCGGACTGGCCCCACGGCCACGAGCGTGTGCGCTCCACGGGCGCCGTGGCCTATCGCCACATGAGCCCGGGGTCGCCGTTGTGGCGCGGCCGGGGCGCCTTTGGGGGCCTCGGCGACGACGAACAACGCTGGATCCTCGCGGCCTTGGTGAGCCCTGCCGCCGCCTCGACGGTGTAGACTCGGGCCTCTTCCCGAGGTCACCGCTGAATGTTCACCCTGCTCCTCGTCTTCGCCGCCTGCGCCACGACCCCGCCGACGCCCGACGCCACCCCGAGCGCCGAGCCCGCCGCCCCGAGCGCCGCGGACTCAACACAGACGCAGATCAAGACGCTCACCTTAGAGCCACGCCTGATGACCTGGGACGACGCCGCGGGCACGGTCACCTACTCCCCGGGCAGCGACCGCATGACCTCGGAGTACAGCCACTTCGTGCTCAGCGCGGCGAGCGTCGAGGCGGTCTTGGGCGGTCGGCCGACGGAGGACGTCACCGTCGAGGTGGAGGTTACGGGCCCCACGGTCACGACGGAGTCGCCGGCGGATCCCAACCTGCCCCAGCCCCAAGACGGCTTTCAGATCACGACCTGGACGGGCCGGGTGCTGCGAGACCTGAAGTGAGCACCAGTCAGATTGACTGAGCGGGAGGCGCCACACGCGCCGGGTAGGCCGCCTCGATTAAGCCCGAGGATCACGACCAGCACGCCGTGATCTTCGTGTGGGCTGACGGCTGACGCGCGCCTGGGTACGCTCAGCGGGTCGTCTCCACCCGCCCCCTCCTCCCCGAGCCCACGATGCCTCGCCGTCTGCCCCTCGCCCTCCTCGTCTTGGTGACCGCCTGCAAAGATGACGGAGGCCTCGACACCGCCGTCGAGGTGCTGCGCTGTGAGGTCGCCATCGTCGGCGGTGGCGTCGGCGGGCTGCACACCGCGTTTCGCCTCGCCCCCACCTATGGCGACCGTGTGTGTCTGTTTGAGCGTGAGGCCGCCCTGGGCGGGCGCATCAAGGACGTGGCGCTCGATGAGACGGACCCAAACTCCCCCCGCGTCGGCGTCGGCGCCCGGCGGGTGATGGAGGGGCAGACTGTGCTGCTTGATCTCGCGGCGGAGCTCTCGCTCACCCTTGAGGCCGCGCCGGGCACCGCGGACCTCGTGAACGCCCGCGGAGGCTACGCCTTCTCCAAAGAGGGCCTCGTCGACCGCTACGCCCTGCAGCCCGACCCCAGCGGCGACACCGAGACGGCGCTCTACGACAAGCTCCGCTTTGGCCCCGAGCGCGCCAACGCCAGCAGCTACGCCGACTTTGGCGCGTATGTCGAGGCCGTCGTCGGCGCCGAGGGCTACGAGTTTTTGCGGGACATGTCTCGTTTCCGCGCCGACTTTGAGTACCCCCTCGACGCCGCCGGATACCTCGACTACCTCGACGAGGAGTGGGACGTCTGCTGTGAGCCCTCGTACCCCGTCGGCGGCATGTCGCGGTTCATCGTCGGGATGCAAGAGCAGGCCGAGGCCAACGGCGCACGAATCTACACCTCCGAGACGGTCACCGACATCTCCCGGGCCGAGGGCGGCTACAGCCTGACCACCAGTTCAAACACAGTAGACGCCGACCGGGTGATCATCGCCATCCCGCCCCACGCGCTGCAGTGGGTCACCGGGGACGTGGTGGACGACATCCGCGCCCAGACGGCCTACCAAGACATCGTGGGCGTGAAGGTCGTCACGATCACCCAGTGGTGGCCCGAGGACTGGTACTCCCAGATCGTGAACCCCGACGCCACCGAGAACGCCAACGTCTGGCGCGCATGGACCACAGAGCACTGCCTCAACTTCATCGAGATCCCCCAGGAGCCCTACGCCGCCGCCGGCCTCATCACCCGCAGCGTCTACAACGACAACCTCGCCTGCAGCGAGACCTGGGAGGACCTGGCGAACCAAGGTGAGGCCGCCGTCGAGGCCGCGGTGAAGGAGGGTCTGGAGCATCTGTTCAACAACAATGGCGTGTCGAGCCCGGCGACGGTGGTGATCCCCGACCCGCTGAAGACGACTGTGCAGGTGTGGCCTGACGCCTGGCATTGGCTCGGCGCGGGCGCGTCGGTCACCAACGCGGGGCTCATGGAGTGGGCCGCCGCGCCGCTGGGCGATGAAGAGGTGGCGCTCGTCGGCGAAGCCTACAACGTGCAGCGCTCGGGCTGGAGCGACGGCGCCTACAAGAGCAGCATCCACCTGCTCAACACACGGTACGGCATGAGCCTCTGAGGCCTCAGATCGTGCGCCCACGAGCGGCGGCCAAGGCCCGAGGGCTCTGGCCGCCGCTGGGGTGGTTCGGATCGGCCCCCGCCGCGAGGAGGGCCAACACCACGGCCTGATGGCGCGGGCGCTTGTCAAACCCCGTCATCGCCGCGTTCACGGCGAGCCACAGCGCCGTGCGGCCTTGGGGATCGGGGCGGTCAACCACGGCGCCCGCGGCGACAAGCGCGTCTACGGCCTCCACGGCGCCCGCTTTGGCGGCGAGGTGTAAGGGAAAACCAAAGCCGGGCACGGGGCCGTGGTCGGCGGGCAGCACCTTGAGAAAGGCCTTGAGCACGGCGAGATCTTTCTTTTGTTGGCCTCGCTGAGAGAGCTCCGCCAAGATCCGCGCGGTGGTCTCTGGGGCCGGCGCCTGGGTGAGCAGGGCCTCGACGGCGGCGACCCGCTGGAGCGCACACGCCGCGCCCAGGGGGGTGGTCTCGTGGCGGTTGAGGGCGTTTGCATCCGCCCCGGCGGCGAGGAGCGCCTTGATGACCGGAGGGCCGGCGTTCGCGGCGGCGAGGTGCAGCGGCGTCTCCCCGTAGGCGACGGCGCTCACCGAGGCCCCGGCGGCGAGCAGGCGGCGGGTGACCTTGAGGTCGGTCGAGAGGTGCAGCGCCGTGAGCTCGTCCAGCCGCCGGGCGTTGACGTCAAACCCGGCGCCCAGAAGCCGCTCCAGGCACATGAGCGCGCCCGCCGAGGCGGCCTGGGCGACGGGGGCGAGGGCGGCGAGGCCAGGATCGGTCAAGAGCGGGGCGAGGGCGGCGGGATCATCCGCCCGCAGCGCGTCACTCAGCGCGGCGTTGAGCGTGGACACGATCGGCTCCGGCACAGGGTCGTCGCGGCGATTTAACCCGAACTCAAGCAAGGATCCCGCGGACAAAAGATGGCGCAGCACCAGAGCACATTAGAGTGTCACCAGGAGTCTGACCATGCGTATGCCCTCCCTGCCCTGGAAGGCGCTCCCCTACCCCCTCGTCGCCCTCGATCTCGACACCACGGGCTTCTTGCCCCGTCGAGACCGGGTGACGGAGATCGCGGTCATTCGCCTCGCCCCGGACGAGCCTCCGCGCTGGTTAGAGAGCGCCGTGAGCCCCGACGGCGGTCGCCTCTCCGGCGCCCCGGGCTTCGTGAACCTCATCCCCGCGCTGCGCCCCTTGCTGGAGGGCGCGGTGGTCGTCTCTCACAACGCGGCGTTAGACGCCTGTTTTCTCTCCGCCGAGCTTGAGCGTGTCGGCGGCCGCTGGGGTGGCCCGCACCTCTGCACCTTAGAGCTCGCCCACCAGCTCTGCCCCGACCGGCTCTCGTACTCGCTCACGGCCCTCTCTCGTGAGCTGGGCAGCGGCTTAGAGCCCGGCCTGCTCGGCGACGGCAACACGCTCCAGCGCGCCTGGGAGCACGCCGCCCTGCTCGCGGGCCTTCTGCGCCTCAGCGAACAAGACCACAAGCTCACCGACATCGTGCGCTCGTTGGTGCGCCTGCCGCATTACCCCACGGCCTGGCCCCCGGTCGTCGGCAGCCTGATGCGGCCCCAGCCCCGGCCCCACGACGCCGCCCGGGCCGCTCGCCAGGCGAACGAGGGCTAGACCGGGGCGACACCTCGTCGCACCCCGACGCGCTTGGCTTCGGACGGGTTACTCCTCGACGACGAAGGAGACCCCGTGCCCAAGCTCATCCTGCTGTGTAAGCTCTTGTCGTGTCTCGCCTTGGCGGCGGGCACCTGGGGCGGCGTGTTCCCCAGCGCCCACGCCGACCGCCAACGCGCCGTCTACGGCCTCGCCACCCCGGCCTTCTTCTTCGTCTGGCTCTTCGGCTACGCCATGATGAAGCAGGGCGGCTACAGCATGGGGGCGCCGTGGATCTCCGCGAGCTTGCTCACGTCTTTGCTGAGCCTGCTCGCCTTGACCCGCGCCGTGGAGCAGGATCGCCCGGCGCCGATCTCCTCGGCCTTGGCGCTGCTCGGCCTCGCCGCCACCGTGGCCTTGATGGTCTTCCGCCCGGAGCCCGCGTGACCCCTTTACCGACCCCCTCCCCTACCCTCGCCTGGTTCTTCAACGTCGCCCGCGCCGAAGGCCTCTCGTTGTTGTTGCTGTTCGGCGTGGCGATGCCCCTCAAGTACGCCTTCGGCAACCCGATCCTCGTTCCTTATGTCGGCTGGGCCCACGGCGCGCTCGTGTTCTTGTACCTCATCGCCCTGCAGAGCGTCGCCCGGGTGGAGGGCTGGAGCCTCACCCGTGTGGCCTTGGCCTTTGTGGCCTCGCTCCTGCCTTTTGGCACCTTCGTGTTTGAGCGCCAGGTGCTGCACGCGGGCCGCGGGGCCTGAGCGGTCGGGTCAACGCTCTGTGTGGGATGGCGCCGCGACGGGGCTCAGTAGCAGCTTCGGCGGGCCCAGCGCTCGGTCTCTTCTTCGCAGACGTGCAGCTCGTTCTGCGAGGGCTCCCAGTACTCGTCGTAACAGTCGTCGATGCTCGTCCAGCCCTCTTCAGCGAAGGTGGTGGACCAGCCGTAGCCACACTCGGCGATGTAGCGCTCGTACTGCTGGCACATCTCAAGGCAGGGGTTTCCGCACGCGCCGAGCGTCAGGATGAAGAGGAGCGGGGCGAAGGCGCGGAGGGGTGCCATAGGATGAGGGTGCCTCCGACCGCGCCGTTCGTCAAGTCTCGGCGTTCACGGCGGCGGCAGCAAGCACGCCAGCTCATCCCCAGAGGTCGTGCCCCAGCCCTCCTCATCGCTGAACCAAAGCAGCGCGCCGTCCGCCGCCCAGCAGTGCTCGGCGGTGTTGGAGATGAGGCCGAGATCGCCGCCGCTCACCCGAAGGGCGCCTCGACCGGCCCCCGCCGAGTCCCAGGCGCTCCGCAGGGTGAGGCTCTCGGGCAGAGCCCCGGCGTCGTCGAGGTCTACCCGGGCCTCGGTCGTGAGCGCGCCGCCGCCCTCGGCCAAAGCTAGGTTTAAGGTCGCCGACTCCAGGCCCCCGATCTCGGCGAGGGTGAGGCGCAGGTGCTCACCGCCTTCGCTCCAGGCCAAGGTGAAGTGACCTTCGGCGCTGATGCCCGTCGCCGCGCCAAAGGCGCCCCAGTCCCAGCCCAGCTCGCCGATGAGGTCGTCGTCTAAGGGCTCCTCGGACCACAGGCCGACGCTGAACTCGGTCCAGGGGCCGAGGCTCGTCGCCGCGGCCTGGAGCGCCACGCTGTACAGGGCGCGGTCGCGGGTGCGGCTCATCTCTAGGCGGATGAACGAGCCCGGCGCCTCATCGAAGGGGTACGGGCCCCAGACGCGGTAATCTTCGCCGCGCTCGGAGGGCGAGAGGCTGAGCGCCGGCGACACCGTGAGCTGGAGCAAGTCCAAGGCCGCCGACAGCTCTTGGAGGCCGTCTTGGGTGGGCGGCAGGGCCAGAAGCTCGGCGCCGGTGATGGGCTCCTCGACGATCACCTCGCCGCCGGGCCAGGCCAAGGACAGGTCGAGCTGGGGCAAGGCGGCGCGAAAGGCGGCGTCTTCGACAAACACGGCGTTGGAGAGATCCCCTCCGCAGGCCGTGAGCGCCATTAGCGCCGTGAGCGCCGAGAGAGGCGCCGTCCCCCAGCCCCGCCTCACCAGCGCACCCCGGCGCTCAGCAGCACGTCACGCATGGGGAAGGTGGCGCTGCCGCCCTCCTCCAAGGTGTAGGGCACGACCTGGCGATGAATCTCTAGGTCGAGCACGAGGCGGCCGGGCTGCAGCCCGCCCCAAACGACGAGGCCCGGGCTCAGCGCGAGCGCATACTGGTTGAGCGGCGCGCCGCCGTCCTCGACGCTTCGGCCGAGGTAGAGCCCCGCAACCCGCAGCCCGGCCCCGGCCTGGGCCCCCGCCCAACCCGAGCGGGTGGCGTAGCCCACAGACGCGCCGACACTCGCCACAGACGAGCGCGCGGGCACGCTGAGGTTCAGCTCGGGCAAGGTCAAGGTGCCCATCCCAGCGCCGCCGAAGGCGTCTACGGCGAGCCACTGCCCGCCGCGCCAGTCCACACGGTAGGACACGCCGCCGACGCCCATCGTCGGCAAGACCTCGCTGACCACCTTGGCCTGCACGGCGCTGGTGCTGCCGACGAGCAGGCGCACGGCGCTCTCTGGGCGAGACGCGCGGCGCACCTCACGCTCAATGTGGCCCTTGGCGACGTCGTCATTGTACGACATGGTGCGGAAGCTCGCCGCGCTCATGTCGAGCTGCTGCCCGCTGTTTACCCGCACCTCCGCGACCTTGAGGTGGGTCGGGAAGCGCACCTGCACCAGATACCGGCCCTCACGCACGGCGAGGCGGCGGGTCTGGGCGCCGGCCTCGACCTCGCCCACAAACTCCCGGCGGTCGAGATCAAACACGGCGTAGGCGCCGGTGAGGCTCGACGGGAACAGGAGCGCGCTCGTCGCCGGGTCAAGATCCGTGAGCACGACGTCGCCTTCGCCGGCCAGATCCCAGTCAAAGGTGGGGTGCTGGGCGCCGATGCGGGTGTTCGCCGTCTTGATCACCGTCTCGCGGTAGACGTGATCGTAGACCTCAGAGAGCGTCACCTTGGCGTCGCCGTCGGCGTCCGCCGCCCCGCGCATCCCCGAGACGAGGTAATGTGTGAAGTACGAGCCGCCGATCTCATCGCTCTCCTGGCTGGCCTCGTCGCCTGTGGACGAGGTGATGATCACCGTGCCTTGGGTGTTCAGGCGCTCCGTCACATCAAACACGAAGGACGGCGCCATCGTGCCGCCTTTGCGCCGGGTGAGCGCGCCGGAGTTGCAGCCGTCCACCAGCGCCAAGCGCACGTCCGCGCCGCTGTTGTCGAGCATTCGTTCTAGCTCGTCATACGTGAGCTGGGTGCGTCCTAGCTGCAGGCCCTGCTCATCGGCGTGGCCGGAGTAATAAAACAAGAACACGATCTCCGCCTCGGCGTCCTGGGCCCGAGCGTCGGAGATCGCCCGGCGCAGCTCACCAAACACGGTGAGTAAGGTCGCCCGGTCGCGCCCGAGGCTCATCCACACGTCCGCGGGGCCATACCCGCCGAGCTCGGTGAGCGTGCGCTGCACCTTCTTGGCGTCGGTCTCGGCGAAGATCAGCGTGTCTGTGTCGGGATCGCCCTCGTTGTTCGCGGCGATGAGCGCGAAGCGGCGCACCTCGGCGAAGGCGAGGCCCGCGCCAAACGTCAGGGCGCCCAGGGTGATCATAAAGCCCGCTCAGGCTTCTGCACCATCACCACGTCTACGGCGGGGTCGGTCTCTTTGAGCCGGTTGACCGCACCAGCGCCGCCATGGGCCCAGGCCTCCTCGACGAGCTCCC
>JAKLKE010000277.1 GCA_023150775.1 Myxococcota bacterium | reverse complement strand
ATCGCCGACATCGGCGACCTCCAGACCGTTGAGGGTGATCTCTCCACCTTCTCCGGCCACATCCTCGTGCTCAAGGAGGTGCTGCGCCGCGCGCGGCCCGGGGCCTTGGTGCTGCTGGACGAGGTCGCCGTGGGCACCGACCCCACCCAAGGCGCCGCCTTGGCCCGGGCCGTCTTGGAGGAGACCGTCGCCCGGGGCGCCCGGGTCGGCGTGACGACGCACTACACCGATCTCAAGGCCTTCGCCTCGTCCGACCCCCGCTTTCGCAGCGGCGCCGTGCAGCTTGAGGACGGTCGCCCCACCTACAAGGTGCGCGCCGACGCCGTCGGCACGTCCCACGCCTTCGCCACCGCCCGCCGCCTCGGCCTCGACCCGGCGCTCATCGACCGCGCCGAGGCCCTGATGAGCGAAGAGGCGCGGATGGTCGGCGGCCTGCTGGACCGCTTGGAGGGCCAACGCGCCGAGGTGGACCGCCTGGAGCGCACGCTGCGCCACCGCGACGAGCAGCTCTTGATGAAGGAGCAAGACCTCGCCGAGCGCTGGGAGCGCATTCGTGGCAAGAGCGATGAGCTCGCCCGCAAAGAGGCCACCCGCACCTTGGAGCGGCTGCGGGAGGCTGAAGAGCAGGCCCGGGCCCTCATCGCCGCCCTGCAGCGCGACCCCAACCTGCGCCTCGCCGGGCAGACCTTACAGTCGCTCAAGACCCTACGCGACCAGGCCGCCGCCGCGCCGCCGCCGCTCGTCAGCCCTCGGGAGGAGCCGCCGCCGCAGAGCTTGAGCGTCGGAGATCGTGTGCGGGTGCGGTCTCTGGGCGGCACCATCGGCCGGGTGACCGAGGCGCCGAAGAAGGGCCAGGTTGAGGTGGAGGTGGGCAAGCTCAAGAGCCGCGTGGCGCTCAGCGATCTCATCGCCTTAGACGCCGCCGGCCGCGAGCGCCCCGTCGCCGAGGCCAAACCGAGCCCCAAGGCCGAGGCCAAGGCCGAGCCCGCCCGGGCGCCCGTGGGCCGCGCCTCCACCGGCGACGAGTCCGTCGCCGGGATCCGGATGGCGTCAAACACCTGCGATCTGCGCGGAAAACGGGTGGACGAGGCCTTGGAGGAGGTGGGCGGCTTCTTGGACCGGATGGTCTCCCAAGGCCAGAGCGCGGCGTATCTGCTGCACGGCCACGGCACCGGCGCGATCAAGAAGGCCCTGCGGGAGTGGCTGCCCCGGGCGCCCCACGTCTCCGCCTGGCGCCCGGCGAACGAAGGGGAAGGTGGAGACGCTTACACCATCGTGCGCCTCTGAGCCGCGCAGGTCTCCGCACGGGGCGCGGCGGGAGCGCCTATGATGGGTGAGATGACGAGGCGCCTGCCCCTGCTGCTGACTCTGGCCTTGGGCTGCGCGCCGAAGGAGGCGCCCGACTCGTCTGCGGCCCAGGAGACCGCCGAGACCTCTCCGCCGCTGGGCGAGACCGCGCCGACGACCGCGCCGACCTACATCGTGCGGGTGACCCTGGACGGTGAGCCTGCGGCGGGGGCCAAGCTCTCCCAAGGAGGCCACGCCGCGCGCTGGCTGACGGATGCGGCCGGGCTGGCGCAGATCACGCCGAGCCTCGACGTCGAGGGGGAGCAGGTGCTCATGGCGTCGCACCCCGAGGCCAGAATCGGCGGGATCTACCTGCCAGATCCCGGCGACACGGCGCCCGAGGAGCTGCTCATCGAGCTCAGCCGCTTCTTGACCCGAGACAACATCGAGTACGCCTTTCAAGACCCTGGCGAGCCCACCCGCAACGACAACACCTCACAGTGCGCCCACTGCCACATCACCCTGAACAACGCCTGGTTTGAGTCGGCCCATCGCTCCGCAGCCAAAAACCCGACCGTGCTGGATGTCTACGCCGGGCTGGCCTCGGCGCGCGCCGATGAGGCCGCCTGCGCCGAGGCCGGAGGGGAGTGGCGCGCGGCCAGAACGCCCGGGGGTGAGGGCCTCAGCGCCGAGACCTGCCACCTCGGCGCCGGGGTGCTGCCCGATCTCAACCCCGAGTGTAAAGACGACGGCCTCTGTGATCCAACACAGACGGGCCTCTGCGCCGACTGTCACGCGCCGGGCATCAACGGGCGCCTCGGCGGTCGTGACCTCCTCGACGCCACGGGCTACGCCTATGACTTCGGCGTGCATTGTGACGTGTGCCACAAGGTGGAGTCTGTAGACCTCTCAAACCCCAACCCGGGCGTGGCGGGCGCGCTCAAGCTCCTCCGTCCCGCCGAGCCTCTGGACGGCCCCTCGGGCCCCTGGCTGCCGCTGACCTTCGGGCCCTATGACGACGTGCTCAACCCCAGAATGGGCAGCGTCGCCCGGGATCTGTTCCACGACGGGTCGCTCTGCGCGGGCTGCCATGAGCTGCGCCAAGAGGTGCTCGTGCCGGGGGAGTCCGTCGATCTGAGCCGCTGGCCTGAGGGTCGCCTGCCCATTCACACGACCTACTCCGAGTGGGCGGCGAGCCCCTTCGCGCCGGAGGTGAGCTGCGGGGCCTGCCACATGCCGGCCTTGGGTGACGTAGGCAACTCCGCCGATCTGGTAAACCTCGTGGACATTCAGCCCGGCATCGCCGGGGGCTGGGTGCGTCCGCCGGGCTCTGTGCGGGATCACGCCTGGGTTGGCCCGCGCCAGCCGGAGTCGGGCATGTTGCAGCTCGCCGCGAGCCTCAGCGTGGTCAGCGCCAACAGCGCTGAAGGCCTCGACGTGGCCGTCACCGTCACCAACAGCGGCCCCGCCCACGCCTTGCCCACGGGTGAGCCCATGCGGGCGGTGATCTTGCGGGTCGAGGCGCTCTGTGATGGGGCGGCGCTCCCCGCGATCGGCGGCGACGTCGTGCCGGAGTGGGGCGGCGCGGTGGCCTTGCGGCGCGCGGGGGAGGACTGGACCCGCTTCCCCGAGGCCAAGGTGGGCGACGTGCTGCGGGTCGTCTCTCGAACCGGCGCGTTCGTGGACTACGCGGGCTGGGGCCCCTTTGGGGACGGCAGCTTCGACGCCACACAGAAGGGGATCTTGGAGGAGCGGCTGGTGGGGGAGGCTGTGGTGCTCGCCGTGACCGCTGACGGCCTGCTCACCCTCGACGTTCCCTTGCCCGAGGGGGACGCCGTCGCCTTGATCCGCCCCAGCGACCCCGACCAGCACGCCCTGGCGCCGGGCTGGGCCTTCGCCCGGGTGCTCATCGACAAAGAATCGACGCCCTTCGCCCCACACCACGCCGCCATCGACGTACAGTCGGACAACCGACTGCTCCCCGGGGCCTCGGCCACGACGACCCACCGCTTCGCCGGGGGCTGCGACGCGCCCGTGGTGCGGGCCTGGCTGATTCACCGACCCTTCCCCTACACGCTCACCGCCGAGCGGGGCTGGGCGAGCGGAGATCAGACGATGACGGAGACCTGGCGATGAGAAGCGCGCTGGCTCTCCTCGCCGCCGTGGCCTGCACCGGTGCGCCTGAGAAGGCCGAGCCGCCCAAAGAGTCGGGCGCAGACTCCTCGCCGGTGGAGGAGGAGCTGGCGGTCTTGGTGTCTCCCGCCGAGGCCATCGACGAGGATCCCGCCCCCGGCGCCTTCATGTTGACGCTCACCGCCGCCCCCGCCGAGCACGTCTTGCCCGGCGGTGAGATCGTCGCCGGGTACGCCTACAACGGCCAGACGCCGGGGCCGACGATCCGCGTCTCGCTGGGCGACACGGTGACGGTCACCCTCGTGAACCAGCTCGATCAGCCCACGACGGTACATTGGCACGGGCTGGTGCTGCCCTGGGAGGCCGATGGCGCCACCTGGATGCTCGGCGGCGTGGCGCCTGGGGCATCTCGCACGGTCACCTTCAGGGCGACGAAGGCGGGCACGTTCTGGTATCACCCGCACATGAACACCGATCGCCAGGTAGACGCCGGGCTCTACGGCGTGCTCATCGTGGAGGATCCCGCTGAGCCCAAGGTAGAGAACGAGCGGGTGATCGTGCTGGATGACTGGATCCTCCCCCAGCCCGAGAACGGCGCCTTGGACAGCAGCGCGCCAGACAGCGCCAGCCCCGCGCCGCCCCACGCCGGAGACGGTGGACACGGCGAGAGCGGTGAGGAGGGCCTGTGGTTGGTGAACGGGCGCGTCGCGCCGACGGTGGAGATGTTGAGCGGGGAGAGCCTCCGCGCTCGGATCGTGAACGTCTCCAACCGGGGCTATGTGCTGCTTGGCGGCGCCTTGGGCGCGCAGATCGCCTCGGATCAGGGCCTCTTGGACACGCCCTTGGCCCCGGAGACGCTGCTCCTCGCCCCGGGAGACCGGGCGGAGCTGCTGTGGGCGATGGGCGCTGACGGCTTGACCGTGTGGGATCTCCCCTACAGCCACGCCGGGGGCGCCTCCGTGGGGGACGAGGCGGCGCTGTTCTCCGTCGCGCCTGAAGGAGACGCCGCCGCGCCTGAACCTCCGGCGTTTGTGCACCCCGGCGGCGCGGTGAGCGCGGATCCTGGCTTCACGGCGCTTTATTACACCTTCGCCGGGGACGACGGCGCCTGGTTCATCAACGGCGAACAATACCCCGAGGTGACGGTGGGGCAGGTGAGCGCCGGGCAGGCTGTGGTGATCGAGGCTCGGAACCTCAGCGCCGTCGAGCACCCCCTGCACCTTCACGGCCTGGCGTTTGAGGTGCTCAGCGTCAACGGCGTGGCCCCGGCGGCCAGAGCCGTCGAGGACACCCTGAACCTCCGCGCCCGAGACCGCGCCCGCCTGCTCCTCACGCCCACCGAGCCCGGCTTCTGGATGGTCCATTGCCACATCCTGGAGCACGAAGAGGGCGGGATGATGACCGTTCTAGAGGTTGTAGAGGCGCCTTGAGGCTCAGCGTGGGTCACCACCCCGGGGCAAGGGCCTGTTGTTTAGCTGGCTCAGCTCATCGAGGCTGCACAGCTCTGAGCGGATGATGAACCGCACGCCCTCGGGGGCCTCTAGCGAGAAGCCCGCGCCGCGACCGGGCACGACGTCGAGCACGAGCCGGGTGTGCGCCCAGCGCTCATACTGATCGCCGCCGATCCAGTACTCCGCGCCCTCGATCACGCCGAGGCGCACGTCGCGCTCACCCAGACGAAACTCGCCCTTGGGCCAGCACATCGGCGCGCTCCCGTCGCAGCAGCCGCCGGACTGGAAAAACATCACCGGGCCGTGGTCTAGGACGAGACGGCGGATGAGCTCCGCCGCCGCGTCGGTGACCGAGACCTGGGAGAAGCCCTGGTCGGGGAGGGTGCTCATGGCCTAGAAGAAGCCCATGGGGTTGGGATCGTAAGACACGAGCAGGTTCTTCGTCTGTTGGTAATGCCCGAGCATCATGTGGTGGTTCTCGCGGCCGATGCCCGAGTGTTTGTAGCCACCAAACGCCGCGTGGGCGGGGTAGAGGTGGTAACAGTTGGTCCACACCCGGCCCGCCTGCACCGCGCGACCCACACGGTAAGCGTTGTGAATGCTGCGGGTCCACAGGCCCGCGCCGAGGCCATAGAGCGTGTCGTTGGCGAGGCTGATCGCGTCGGCCTCGTCCTCAAACGAGGTGACGGAGACGACGGGCCCGAAGATCTCCTCCTGGAAGATGCGCATCTTGTTGTGGCCCTCAAACACCGTCGGGGCGCAGTAGTAGCCGTCCTCTAGCTCACCGCCGAGGCGCACCCGCTCGCCGCCCATCCGAAGGGTCGCGCCCTCTTTCTGGCCGATGTCGATGTAGGAGAGGATCTTCTCAAGCTGGTCGTTGGAGGCCTGGGCGCCGAGCTTGGTGTTGGTGTCGAGGGGGTCACCCGGCACGGTGAGCTTGGCGCGCTCGACGGCGAGATCGAGGAAGTCTTTGTAGATGCTGCGCTGAATCAAGGCGCGAGACGGGCAGGTGCAGACCTCGCCTTGGTTGAGCATAAACATGCCGAAGCCCTCCAGCGCCTTCTGGCGGAAGGCGTCGTCTTGGGCCATCACGTCGGCGAAGAAGATGTTCGGCGACTTGCCGCCCAGCTCCAGGGTGACGGGGATGATGTTCTCCGAGGCGTACTGCATGATGAGACGCCCGGTGCTCGTCTCGCCGGTGAAGGCGACCTTGGAGATGCGCGGGCTCTGGGCCAGGGGTTTTCCGGCCTCGATCCCGAAGCCGTTGACGATGTTGAGCACACCCTTCGGCAGCAGGTGGCCGACCAAGGACACCCACAGCATGATGCTCGCCGGGGTCTGCTCAGCGGGTTTTAACACCACACAGTTGCCTGCGGCCAGCGCCGGGGCCAGCTTCCACGCCGCCATCAGCAGCGGGAAGTTCCAGGGGATGATCTGGCCGACCACGCCGAGGGGCTCCTTGATGTGGTAGGTGACCGTGTTGGCGTCGAGCTCGGCGGCGGTGCCCTCGTTCGCCCGGATCACCCCGGCGAAGTAGCGGAAGTGGTCGATGGCGAGGGGCAGGTCGGCGGCCAAGGTCTCGCGGATGGGCTTGCCGTTGTCCCAGCTCTCGGAGACGGCGAGCTGCTCCAGGTTCTGCTCCATCACGTCAGCGATGCGGTTGAGGATCTGGGCCCGGGCGGCGGCGGGGGTGGCGCCCCAGCCCGCTTTGGCGGCGTGGGCGGCGTCTAAGGCGCGCTCGACGTCCTCGTGGGTGCCGCGGGCGATCTGGATGAAGGGGCGGCCGGTGACGGGGCTCACGTTCTCGAAGTAGCGGCCGCGGGCCGGGGGCACCCACTCGCCGTTGATGTAGTGGTCGTACCGGTCGGGGTACTGCACCAAAGAGCCAGGGCTGTTCGGGGAGACGTAGCGCATGAGACCTCCGTTGTGGGGAGAGGGCCGATTGCATAAGCCGTGCCAAGTCTTGATGTGCCGCGGGAGATGGAGCCTGGGGCGCCTGTTTGGCCGAGCGTCGCGTTGTGCGACACAGGCGCGTCGCGTTTTGCGACAGACCGCCGGCTGTGGAGAGAAGGTGATACAGTCTCCTCAAGTCTTCCCTCTGGAGGTCCGATGAGCGCGCTGGTGCTTGAGCTGTCCCATCAGTCCTGGTGGGAGCGGTTTCGGCGCGGTTTAGACCGCCCGGACGACGGCGCGGCGCTGGTGTGGGAGCGCTGGACCCGCGCCCGCAGCCTCGGCGCCCCCGACGACGAGATCCCGGCGGAGCTCGGCCTGGAGCGCGGCGCGGCGCTGCGGTCGCGGCAAGAGCGCCTCGACCCCCTCCTGAGCGAGGTGCGTGAGGCGTTTGATGAGGGCGCCGCGGCCCTGGCCCGCTACGACTTTACCTTGCTCCTCGCCGACGCCGAGGGGGTCGTCGTGCGCGCCGGGGGCGGCGGGGCCTTCGCGCCTGTGGCCCAGGCCGTGCGGCTCATTGAGGGCGCGTCTTGGGGGGAGGCCGCCCGAGGCACAAACGCCATCGGCACGGCCTTGGCCGAGGGCAGGCCGACGGCGGTGGTCGGCGCGGCGCATTATGCCCGGCCGTTTCATGAGCTCGTCTGTTACGCGGCGCCGGTTCGTGACCCCGAGGGCCGCGTCGTCGCCGCCTTAGACGCCACGTCGATGGTCAGCCAGGCGCACCCGGCGGTGTGGGCCCTGGTGAGCGCCACGGCCCAGGCGATGGAGGCCACCTGGCGGGCGCGGGCCTGGGCTCGGGCGAGCGCCCAGGTCGTCGGCCTCGTCGAGCGCACCCTGGACCGGGTCGCCGAGCCCGCGCTCTTGGTGCAGCGTGGGCAGATCGTGCGCTGCAACGCCGCCGCTCGGGTGGCCTTGGGCCCGCGCCGCGCGCCCGTGGACGCCGTCGAGGCCCTCGGCCTTCGCTGGGAGGCCCTCCGTCGCGCGGCCTTGGGCGGCGGCGTCGTGTTGCCCAAGCTCGGATCTTTGGGCCCGGCCCAGGCCCGCTTAGAGCCGCTCTTTGGGGCGGACGGGGCCTTGTTGTCCATCGCCGTGTTCCGCGAGGGCGCCGCGCCGCCGGCGGCTTCAACCGGCGCCACGGGAGGATCGAACATGCCGTTACTCGAGCGCATGCGACAGCTTTTCTCCCGCAAAGGCGAGAATGAGAAGAAGATCGCGTTTCTGTCCGAG
>JAKLKE010000276.1 GCA_023150775.1 Myxococcota bacterium | reverse complement strand
ACCTCCTCGATGAGCGGGAAGCAGCCGAAGCCGTTGAGGTCGTCGAGGCTGTCGGTGAGAGGGTTCCAGTCGGGGTTGAGGTAGGAGCCGACGGCGCGGCTCATCAGGTTCACCGCGACCTGCATCTCGGGCATGTTCGGGCGGTAGCCGCCGGGCAAGGACCAGCCGAGGATCACCGTCGTCTTCTCGACGCCGGCCTTGTGGTAGAAGGGCCCACGCGACACGGGCGGAGGGGGCTCGGCGGCCGGACCCGACACCCGCACCGGCGCGTCGATGAGCTCGAGCTTGGCGTCGGGGTTCTTGGGATCGACGAGCAGCTCCATCGGGAACGACTCTTGAATGAGCTTGGGCACCTCATCCAGAGAGAAGTCGCCGACGACGACGATGGTCGTGTTCTCGGGCCGGTAGTTGGCGTCGGTGAACGCCTTCACGTCGGCGAGGTTGATGTTGTTCAGCGAGTCGTGGGTGCCGATGCCGAGGCGGTGGTAGGGGTGGCCTTCGGGGTAGAGCGCCTCGCGCATGTAGCCCAGGGCCGAGCCGCTGGAGTTCTCGTAGCGCATCCGGAGCTCGTTGCGCACGATCTCACGCTCGGTGGCGACGTCTTGCTCGACCACGCCGAGCACGGGCTCGGTGAGGCGCATCGCCTCCAGCTTGAGCAGCGGGACCAAGGCGTCTTTGGGCGCCACGGTCATGTAGTTGGTCCAGTCCGAGGCCGTCGAGGCGTTCAGGTTCGCGCCGAACTCCTCCAAGACGTCCCAGACCTTGGGCAGGGTGCCGTGGACCGAGCGGAACCACAGGTGCTCGACGAGGTGGGCGATGCCCTCCTTGCCCACGGGATCGTGGGAAGAGCTCCGGTCGATGACCATCGTGATCGAGACGATGGGCTGAGAGTGGTCCTCTTGGAAGAGGATCCGCAGGCCCGACGGGAAGGTGTAGTCGGAGATGCCGATGTCGTACTGGTCGAGGGCCAGATCGAGGCTCGGACGCGGATAATCCTCGGCCAACGCTGGGCTCGACAAGCCGATGAACGACCCCAAGACGAGGCCAGTGGTCAAACGAAGGTTCATTCGGACTCCGAAAGAGGTTGGGACGATGATGAGTCGCCATGCCGACGACGTGAGGGGGAGAGCTTACAGCGGGCGCCCGTGCGCGCAGTCCGCGTGCGCCATCGAAACGATTAGTTAACCCCTTCCCCCGCAAGATCGCGCCGAGAGGGGCCAAAAATCCTAGCGAGGATGGCCTGGGCGGCGTCGGCACGCGGCGCGGCGGCCGGGGGCGCGCGGCCAAGGCTCTGGTTCCTGGGGAGCCGGGCGAACGACGCGCTGAAGCAAAAAACCCCTCTCGGCGAACCGAGAGGGGATGATGGTGGAGCTGAGGGGACTCGAACCCCTGACCCCCAGAATGCCATTCTGATGCTCTCCCAACTGAGCTACAGCCCCATCAGGCACCACTTAGTTAGCCGGGCTGGTCGCTCCTGGCAAGGCGACTGCCCCAAATTTCCGGTCAGCCCCCGTCGGCCTCATCGCCCGCGGGATCCATCGCAGGATCCACCGCGCCGGGGCTCGCGCCCTGTTGACGCTCGGCCTCTCGCACGACCTCCTCCTGGGCGCGAATCCGCGCGGCGCGCTGGCGCAGGGCGGGGTGATCCAGCTCTCCGGCCTCGACGAGGTTCACGACCTCACGCCCGAGCTTCTGGTGCAGGCGATCGAGATCGCGGCGGGCCTGGATGAGATCGAGGCGCTCGCGGCCCCGTCGAGCGAGGTGCTCTAGCTGGCGGCGGCCGTGGGTGCGGATCACCCCGAACACCTGGCGCATCGCGTCGGAGAGCGCGGGGCTCAAGGACTCGAACTCCCGATCCTCCACCCCGCGCCGGGCGCGCGCGTCTTTTTTGTTGGGGTCTGCGGCGGCCGCTCCACCTTCACCATCACGCTGGGCTTCATCGGACATGCACGCGCCCTCCTCTGGGCCAAGGCTGGATAACCCGGCGCTCACTCGGCGAGCGAGCCCGCCGTGGAGGGGCTATGTTTCGCCTCGGACCTCCTGGAGCTTCATATGATCCTCGTGACCGGCGCGACCGGCCGACTCGGCAACAAGATCGTTCGCCTGCTCCGCGCCGCACGATTTGAGGTGCGTTGCCTGGTTCGCCCAGGCTCGGAGTACTACTGGCTCAACGACACCGGCGCGAACTACTTCTTCTCCGACCTGCGGGATCCCGCGGGGCTGAAGCGGGCGCTCAAGGGCGTTGACCTCGTCATTCACGCGGCGAACGTTCGAGTCGAGAGCACCGACAACCACCACGGCAACGTCACCCATGAGGGCACGCTGAACCTCATCGCGGCGGCGAAGCACCACAAGATCAAGCGCCTCGTGATGGTGAGCTGTCTGGGCGTCGAGCGCTCCACGACCTGCCCCGCGTTCACGAACCTCAGCCGGGCTGAAGAGGCGCTGATCGGCTCCGGGCTCCCCTACTCCATCGTGCGCTGCGGCCCCTTCGTGGACGAGCTCGCCGACGTCGCCAAAGAGCTGCGGGACGGCCAAAACCCCAGCCGGGTCGGCCACCGCGACACGCCCATCGCCCCCTTGGCCCGCCGTGACGCCGCCTTGGTCGCCATCTCCGCCCTGGATCACAGCGCGGCGCTGGGCCATGTGCTGAGCCTCGTCGGCCCGGATCGCCTCACCTTGGGCGAGGCGCTGGACCAAGCCTGCGCCGCCGCCGGGCAGAGCCCCAGCTACCGCCTCATCGACGGCGTCGCCGCCCAGGCGCTCATCCGCGCGTCCCGGGTCGCGGGCCGCCGCTGGCCGCACTGGTTTCAGCGGTGGATGATCCTGTGGGGCGAAGACCTCACCCTCGATCCCAAGCCGCTCGCCGCCCAGCTCGGCCTCCCGCTCACGCCTTACGCCCAGGCCCTCGCCGAGAGCCTCGCTGAAGAGGATCTCTCCTTAGATCCCGAGGCCCGGGACACCAAGGTCGTGCACCGGCAGTTCCAGGCCACGGTGTACGAGCCCGGCGAGATCCTCTGGAGCGACCTGCCTGAAGGCCCGCTGCGCGCGGACGAGCCCTGATCGGCTGAGGCCTGGCGCTCAGGCCAGGGGCTCAGACCGGGCCGCTCAGGGCAAGCAGTCGGCGACCTTCTTGAGCTTCTCTTCAGTGAAGCGCACGCCGTTGGCGCTGGGCTCGCCGCAGACCTCGACGCCGTTGACCTGAACGCAGGGCGAGACGACGCGGCCGTCGGGCGGCGGTGGGCCGCCGACGCCGATGAGGCAGATCGAGGGGCCCCGGTAGAGCTCGATCCCCACGGAGAAGCCCTCCACCCGCACATCAAACCGGGACGCGATGGCCCGGCGGTAGCTGGCGAGGGCCGTGGTGATCGGCGCGAGGCCCGCGAGGTTGATGGACAGGCCCGACTCCGCGGGCGGCCGCAAAAATCCCCCCGGAGGCACCCGCACGCGGATCTGGCCCTGGAAGGTCTTGTTGTCGTAGCGGATGAAGAGCTGCACCGGCCCGGCGAGCTGGGGCGCGAGGGCCACGGAGAGGGCCGTCATCGCCTCGCGGTCGGAGAAGTAGCTCTGGTGGAGCAGGCCGACCCCTTCCCAGGTGATCTCGACCGGCACGAGGGCCGCGCCCTCCGCCGCGGGCGGCGCCTCAGGGGCGGGCGCGGCGCCGGTGAGGCGCTCCATCTCGGCCTCAACACGCGCACGATCAGCCTCAGGAGCGGGGGCCTCGTCGCCACCGCAGCCCATCGAGAGCAAGAGGCTGAGCGTGAGCAGGCTCAGATGAGCCCCTTCTTCTTCTTCACGTCGCGCAGGGCCTTCTCGAAGGCGATCTCGTAGTCCACGGTGCCCTCGCGGAGGTTCTTGATCAGGCCCTTGGCCTCCTCGCGCAGGTCGTCTTCGTTGACGTCGAAGCTGCGCAGGATGTCCACGACGCGGCGCCAGATCGGGCCGTCCTCAAGGTAGACCTCATCCACGAAGCGGCTGATCATGAAGTTCTCGACGATCTGCCGGGCCAAGAACTTGCCGACCTCTTCGCCGACGGGGTGTTTCCACTCCTCGGCGAGGCGACTACGCTCTTTGCCGTAGTTCTCAAAGCCGATCGCGCGGTCGGACATGCCCTCACGCACGCGGGAGCGGAGGTCGTTGTCGCGGCGGAGGTACTCCTCCATGATGGAGATGATGTCCTGCTTGGCCTCCGAGCGGTTCTCCATCGCGACGTCGATGGCGTCCTCGTCACAGAGGGTGTCCACGACGGCGGCGGCGATCTGGGGGATCTTGCTGCGATACAGCTTCATAATGGAGACCTTTACTCAGCGGGGATTGGCGATCGATGGGATGGGGACCAGCACGCCGAAGCCGAGCCGAAAGGCGTTTAGGGCGAAGTCGCTGGTCGAGAGAAGGTCAGAGCCCGATGGCGTGAGCGCGCGCGCGGGCGTTCGGCTGACCGTGTAGCCCGCCTCAATGGAGACCGCCACGCGGGAAGACAAGTGCAGATCGATCCCTGCGCTCACGCCGATCATCGGGCGGAGCTGCCGAGCGAAGCCGAGGTCGTCCTCGACGATCCCCCGCGCCTCGCCGTCAATCTTGACCCGGGTGGCGGCGAGCCCTAAGCCGAGCTCCGCGCCAAAATAGGGGGAGATCAAGGCGTCTTGGGCGGTGGGCACCCGAAGCTCGGGGCCGAGGCTCAGCGAGGTGAAGCTGTGGCGGGCGTCTTGACGCAGGCCGTCGATGGGCGCGTCTTCAGGGCCGCCGCTCACCCGCGCCCAGCCTGAGGCCGTCTGGGACGCGAGCGTCAGGCGCAGGGCGGGGCCGCCGGGGCGAAGGCTGAGGCGGGCGGGCACCAAGAGCGTCGGCGCGAAGCCGAGGCCCACGGGCTCATCGACGGCGGCGCCATCGGGGAGGTCTTGGCTCATGGAGACGATGGCGCCGACGCTCAGCTCTGCGGCCTTGGTCTCGGCGCAGAGCGCTGAGGCGACGAGCATCAGGAGAAGTTGGGGAGCACGCATCCGGGCCTCATAACGCGCCGTGGCGCCTGGGCAGGCGGATCAGCCGCCGCCGAGCTTGCCCATCGCCCGGCTCACCCGGTCAAGCTCAAGCTCCTGGAGCTCTCCTTGGGCGGGGCGCGCGCGCACAAGATCTGTGCGGAGCATGAAGCCCTCGCTGATCTTGTCCTTGAGGAAGCTCTGATACGCCTCGTCGAGATCTCGGCCTGCGCTGTACTCGTGCACGTCCACGAGGCGATCCCCGTAGGGTCTGGCGAACACGACGCGGCCCTCGCCGGAGCGGTAGGTGACGTAGCCGGCGAAGAGGTAGCCGAGGTCAGCGCCGCCGTCGGAGGGCTTGGGGACCTTGGCGGCCTCGGCGGAGGGGGGCGTAGTCGCCTGGGCGGCAGGCGGCGTCGGGCTCACGCGGGCGGTGGGGAGGTCGCTCAGGCCCTCCTCCAAGAAGGCGAAGGTGTTGCCTTCGTCGTCGCCGAGATCCGCGAAGCCCCCGTCGAAGAGCTCGCCCAGATCAGGGGCGGTGGGGCCCTCGGGCTCGACGGAGTCCTCCAAGGGGAAGCCGAGATCCGCGTCATCGAGGCCCTCTACGGCGACCTTGGGCGGGGCCTGCTCGGCCTCGGTCGGCGGCGGCAGGTAGAAGAGGTCGGCGTGGGATGAGGCCACGTCGAGCTCGGAGGGGGGCTCGGAGTCCTCATCCTCAATCTCAAAGGAGAGGATCGCCTGGGGCTCCTCGGCGACGGGGCGAGGTGGATCTTGGTCGGGCAGGCTGAGCGCGCCGGGGTCGAAGTCGGCGAGGCCGTCCAAGTAGCTCAGCGCCGGGCCCCCGCCGTCGCCGAGCAGCGGGTCGGCGTTGGAGTCGGCGGCGAAGGGGTCTTGGGGCGCGGCGGGGGCGGGGCCGACGTCAGCGAAAGGATCGTCGAGCTCGAAGCTGGGCGGGCTGGCCAAGCCGACGGCGGGCGCGGGATCGTCACCAAGGAGCCAATCTTCGGCGGCGAGGGGCGCGGGCGGCGCGGGCGGCGGCGTGGGCGCAGGAGGCGGCGCGGGCGGGGCCTTCGTCGGCTTAGGCGCGGCGGCGGCGGGCTTTGGCGGCGGCGCGGCGGGCTTTGGCGGTGGCGCGGCGGGCTTCGGCGCGGGCGGCTCATCAAAACCCAAGAAAGGATCTTTTGTGGGGGGCAGATCAGGGGCGCCAAGGTCGCCGCCGACGGTCGGGGCGTCCCCCCCAAACAGGCTGGCGAGGCGCTCCTCGACGGCGCTCGCCTTCGGCGACGCCACGATCGCCCCGCCGCCTAAGGCGTCGAGCACGGCGGGGCCGGTCAACGCGCTGGACTGGCCGTCCCACCCGGCGATGACGAGGCCCTCGGCGATCCGCACCTGCACGGCGGCCTCTTTGGGCAAGGTCAGCTCTGGGCCGAGGCCATGGACGCTCAGGCGGATCGGCGACTGAAAGACCTTCTGCAGCTCTTCAGCGAAGCTCGTGGCGTCGTCTTCCCGCAAAAACGCCGCGACCCAGCGCCCGATCGAGCCCGGCCCCGACGACATCACGCCGCCCCGCCGCATGACCGAGCTGCTAAGCCCCGCCCAGCGGGTGTGCAGGGCCGCGACCGGGGCCACGCTGCCGCTCTCCCGCCCGATCACCGCGGCGTCGTGGAGCGCGCGCTCGGCCCGAAGCGCGACGACGAAGGCGTTTCGAGCGCCGCCGTCCCCACGCGGGCTCAGCCAAGCCCAGGCCCCTCCGCCGAGCAGCGGCCCACGCGTCGACGTCCACCCGCCGCCTTGGGCGGTCAGGGGGACGACGTGGGCGGCGATGGTGGTGAGGAGGTCCCAGGCCCGCAGTCCACGGCAGACCTCGACGTAGCTCGCGGCCAAAGCCGAGGCGCCTTGGCCCTTGAGCAAGGCCGAGATGAGCTCTTTGGGCACCCCAGACTGGGCCAGGGCCTTGTTGTCGGTGAGCGAGGCGAGGCCGTGCAGCGCCCAGGCGGCGACCTGGGGATCAAAAGCCAAGGCCAGCGGATCACGGCGGTCGCGGCAGAGATCGCGGAGGCCAGCGACGGCGATGTTTGGCGCGGCGCCTTTGATCTCAAGGGCGGCCAAGGCGGCGCGAACGGCCAAGAAGGCCCCGGTGAGCGCCGCGGGCTCGGCGGGGCTGCCCAAGGCGGCGGCGAGGGGGAGGTCTCCGGGCAGGTCCAGGCCCTCCCGAGGGATGACGAAGGGCAAGCGGCTGCGCACGAGCGCCTGGTGCAGCCGCGACGGCGCGAGGCCCTCGTCAAACTGGCCGGCGATGGACCAGGCCGCGGACAGGCGCGCGGCGAGGCTACGCGAGACGCTCTGGAGCGCGGCGGCCCGGGCGGGGATCTCAAAGTCCAAGAGCCGGGTGAGCGGCGGCGCGAGGCGCGCGGCCAAGGCCGGGAGGACCACCCGAAGCTCCTCGACGTCCCCATCGACGATGGCGCTCGACTGACGGGCGAGCTCCAGAAGCACCAAGGAGCAGGCCTGGGGCGAGGTCTGGGAGGCCTCGATCAAGAGCCCGGCGAGGGTCTGGACGAGGGGATCCCGGGCCAGGGCCGCCCCGCTGAGCTCTTCAGCGCCCTCCCCGCTCTGCCCTCTGGCGAGGGGCTCCAAGAGCGCGACGAGGCGCTCGGCGAGGGGGGCGCGCAGGACGTTGGAGAACGCCACGGGCAGGCCCAAGGCGGGGCCGTCGCGGAGCGGCAGGAGCGTCATCGGCGGCAGGTCGGCGCCAAGGTCCGGCGCGACGCTCAGCGCGTCGTCCGAGTCTGTGACCAAGCGGCACTTGGGGACGACCACCTTGAGGAAGTCCAGCACGTCCATCCGCGGACTCCGAGTCTTGGGAGCGGGCAGACCAGTCTAACAGGTTCCACCCCGCGGCGTTGTGAGGCCCCGGCGATGGCCCAGACCCTGGCCCCGGCGGGGGTCAACTCCAAAGAACACAAACGTCCATCCGTGACTGGGGAGGCGCGGCGGCGCCTCGGGGAGCGTGCTCAAAGATTGAGCAGGACCGGAGAAGGCCGCACACGTTCAACGGCGGAGGGATATCCTCACCAGGATTCCACATAGTCATCCACAGGGCATCCC
>JAKLKE010000275.1 GCA_023150775.1 Myxococcota bacterium | reverse complement strand
GTCGCCCTGCGCGGCGGCGCCCCATTCTTGTCATCTCTTGACAGCCGCACCCTCTACCTTTGGCTCAGCGCCGGGGTGCCGGTGACGATGATCCTGCGCGCGCTCGAAGACGCCGCGGAGCGTCGGCAGAAGCGCAGGGTGAAGGCGCCTCTCAGCCTGCAGGCGGCCAAGGTCTCGCTCAAGGCCCTTCGCGCCGCGCCGCCCGCCCCACCGCCGCCCCCCGAGGCCTGGTCCAGCCTCCTCGGGGAGCTCTCCGCCCACGGCGACCCGCTCTACGCCGAGGCCGCCCGGCGCCTCGCCGCCCTTCAAGGCGAAGGCGACGCCTTGGCGCGTCAGGCGATCGAGGTCTGCCGGGCGCTGTGGGTGGACGCCTGGGAGCAGTCCGATCCCAGCGCCTGCCGCGCCCAGGCCATCCTTGAGCTCGGCGAGCACCTCAGCGGCCTCGACGAGCCCGAGCGGGAGCGGGTGATCGAGGAGGTCGCCCGGGCGGTGCACCGACGCGCCTGGCCTTTGCTGTCCGCGGGCAAGATCTGGGATAGCCTGATCGGATGAAGCGCCTCGAAGAGCTCCCCGAGCACGCCACGCCCAGCCGCGACTGCCCCAAATGTAAAGGCCACGGCCTGCTCACCCAGACCCTCGGCTTTCACGCCGGGGTCAGCCTCTGCGACTGCATCCACCCCTCCCCTTGCCCACGCTGCGGCGGCTCGGGCCACATCCTCGCGATCATGGAGGGCGTGGAGCGGGTGGGCCGCTGCAAGTGCCAGATCCTCCCCGACCGCGCCCGGCTGTTCAACTTCGCCAAGCTCCCGGCGCGTTACGCCGACGCGACCTTGGAGTCCTATGAGGCCCGAGACGAGGCCACCCGCGCCGCCAAAGACGCCGCGGAGCAGTGGGTTCACGACTACGCCGCGGGCAACACCAGACGTGGCCTCTTGCTGCACGGCGAGGTGGGCCGGGGCAAGACCCACCTGCTCGTCGGCGTCGCCCGCAGGCTCACCCTGGAGCACAACAAGCGGGTGCGGTTCGTGGAGTTCACGCTCCTGCTCTCAGAGCTCATGGAGGGCTTTGAGCGCGGCGACGGGCGGCAGACCGTGCTCGCCCCCCTGCGCGACGTGGAGATCCTGGCCATCGACGAGATCGGCAAGGGCCGCTGCACCGAGTTTGAGCTCGCCGTGCTCGATGAGCTGATCACCCAGCGCTACAACACCGCCAAGGTCATCTTGGCCACGAGCAACTACGCCCCGGGCAACGCCACGGGCGAGAAGACGCCAAACCTCGCCTTACACGGCCGCACCTACGCCCCGAGCGCGTCCGGCGCCGCTCGAAACGCCGACCCCTCGTTCTACGACCGGGGCCTGCGTGTGCCGACCCTCGTGGACCGCGTCGGCGACCGGGTGTACTCCCGGCTCTTGGAGATGGTCGGCCTCGTCGCCGTCGAGGGCGGTGACCGCCGCCAGCTCTTGCACCAGCAGCAGAACCAGCAGCAGAGCCCACCGCAGACCGCCCCGCACGAGCCGCCGCCGAGCCCCGCCTACGCCGAGCCCCGGCCCGCCGAGCCCCGCCGCGGAGAGGCCCAGCTCACCGCCCTGCGCGTGACCCTCACCAGCCAGATGACCCCGTCGATCCTCAGCTCTCGGGATCCCAAGCTCGTGGTGCAGTTGGAGCGGCTCTTGGGTGAGCTCCAAGACGTCGAGGAGGGCATCCGCCCGGAGCGCCCCATCGACGAGCTCGTGCGGGACGTGCTCCACGTCGCCGGTCGCCTGGGCCTGCCCGCCGCCAACCGCAAGTGGGGCGCGACCAAGAGCTAAACGGCCCGCTCAGGGCCCGTTTCGGGCGATGAGCACGTCGCCGCCGACCTCGTCCACCCAGCTCGCCAAGGTCTCGGCGTCGCGGGTGGGCAGCATGAGGTTGCCGTTGACGGTGAGGTCGCCGCCGACGCTGTCGAGCTCTTGCAGGGCGCCCACGGAGGTGAGCGTGAGGTTGTTGACCACGCTGAGGTCGCCGCCCACCTCCCGCAGGGACTCCAGGCCGTCTAAGCTCGGCAAGGCGTCGTTGTCGCCGAGGTAAAGGTCCGCCTCGACGCTCTGCAGGCCGCTGAGGCCGCTGAGGCTCGTGAGGCTGCGGTTGTCGGCCACGACCAGGGCGCCATCGACGCTAGAGACCTGCTCCAGGCCCTCCAGGCTGCCCAAGGCGTGGTTCTGCTGGATGACCACGCCGTCGCCGACGACGGCCAGACGGCGCAGGCCGAGCAGGCTCAACAAGGCGCCGTTCTCGGCGAGGGTGAGGCCGCCGCGCACCACGCTCAGCACCTCCAAGCCGCCAAGATCCACCAACGCGGCGTTCTGGGAGACCGCCAAGAATCCGCCGATCTCCGCGAGGCGATCGAGGCCGCTCAGGTCCGTCAGCGCGTGGCTCGCCGTGACGCTCACGCTGCCTTCGACCTTCGTGAGGCAGGCCAGCGCCGAGAGGTCGGTGTCTAAGCTGCCGCTCACCTCGACGTCTCCGGCGACGGTGCGGGCGCAGTACCCCTCACAGAAGCTCGGGATCTCGGCGTTGAGCACCCCGGCGTAGGGGGCGTCCTTGAGCCAGACCGAGGGGTCGGCGTCATCGCAGTCTTGCTCGGCGAAGACGCCGTCGCCGTCGTCGTCGGGGCCGCAGGCCGGGGCCAGGGCCATCACAACCAGGCCAAGGACAAGTCTGGGGCTCATTTGGCCTCCTCGGGCTCAACGGTGAGGTTGTCCTCAATCTTGACCGCGCCGCGGATCACGTCGATGCTGCTCCGCAGACGCTCGGCCTCTTCGGTGGGCAGCGCCTCGTTGTCGGTGATCACGAGGTCACCTTCGACCAGGTCCACGCCCATGAGCGGGCTGAGGTCAAACAGGGCGTCGTTCTGGTCGATGAGCAGGGTCGCGCCCACGAGGTCGAGGCGAGAGAGCCCGCTGAGGTCCACGAGCGCGGGGTTCTCAGCGAGGCTCAGCCCGCCCACCGACTTGAGCTCACCGAGGCCCGTGAGCCCGGTGAGGGCGTCGTTGCCGCTCAGGGTGAGGGTGTCGCCGACCTCAACCAAGGCCCCGAAGCCCGACCACTCCACGAGCGCCGGGTTGTCCTCGATGAGGACGGCCCCGTCCACCTGTCGCAGCACCTGGAAGCCGCCGAGGCTCGTCAAGGCGTCGTTGCCGTCGAGCAAGAGGCTGCCGGTGATGACCTCCAAGGCGCCGAAGCCCGAGAGCCCACGCAGGGCCACGTTGTCGGTGACCCGCAGGGCGGAGAGCTGGGTCAAGGCGCCGAGGCCCTCCACCACACGCAGGTTGCTGTTGTCGTCGAGCTCAAGGTCACCCGCCCGGGTCAAGGCGCCGAAGCCGGCGAGCTCGCTCAGGCTGGGGTTCTCGCGGATGATCACGTCGCCGCCGATCTCCAAGAGCGCGTTGGGGCCGTCGAGCGCCTCCAGGGCGTCATTGTTGGAGATCGTCAGCCCGCCGCCGACCTTCTGTAAGGCGCCCATCCCGCTGAACGTGGTGAGCGCGCCAAGCTCGGTGAGCGTGATCCCGCCGCCAACGGTCTTGAGCCCCGCGAGGCCGCCGAGGCGCTCCAGGCTCGGGTTGTCCTCAAAGGTGATCGAGCCGCCGACGCTCATCAGGCCGTTGAGGCCCTCCCAGGCCACGAGGGTGGACTGCCCCGAGACCACCACGTCGGCGTCAACGCTCGCCAAGACGCCCAAGCCGCTCACCTCGGTGAGCGCGGGGTTGTCGAGGAGGTCGAGACGCTCAACGCTCACCAAGGCGTCAAAGCCGGACAGGGTCGCCAGGGCCTCGTTGGCCTCGACGAGCAGGTCCAAGGCGCTCACCAAGGCGTCAAAGCCCGAGACGCCGGAGAGCCGGGGGTTCTCGACGATGGAGATCGCCCCGCCGACGCTCACCAGACCGCCGAGGCCCGAGACGCCGGCCAAGGCGGTGTTCTCGGCGATGAGCAGCTCTCCGCGCACGCTCCGCAGGCTGTTGAGCCCGCTGAGCCCGACCAAGGCGCTGTTCTTCTCGACGACGAAGTCGCCGCCGATGGACTGCAGGCCGTCCAAGGCCGAGAGGTCGGTGAGCGTGGTGTTCTCGGCGAGCTCGACGGCGCCGCCGACGCTCACGAGGCCGTCGAGGCCGATGAGGTTCGTGAGCGCCTGGCTCTTCTTCACGATGAGGTCACCGCCGACGACGCTGAGGCAGGTCAAGGACGTGAGGTCCGTCGGCGTGGCCTTGGAGAGGTTGAGATCCCCCTCGATACGGGCGGCGCAGGCGCCACCGCAGACCTCGCCGAAGTCCCCAGCGACGTTGCCCTCGACGACTCGGGCGGCCTCCCAACGCGTCGAGTCTGCGTCATCGCAATCGTCAGCGAAGAACACCCCGTCGACGTCGCCGTCGATGGACGGCTCGACGCAGCCCCCGAGCACGCTTACGGCGCAGACACCCAACGCTCGTGTCACAAGGTTCATGTTCGCTCCGTCGTCCTCTTTGGGAGGCGCTTGGCCACTCGCCGGATCTCCCATCTTGGGGGAAAATCCGGCGAGGGTCAACGGGCGATGTGTCGGGGGAGCCCAAGCCCAGGCTCAGACCGGGTAGTCGATGTAGCCCTTCTCGCCCGGGGTGTAGAGCGTCGAGAAGTCCACGGGGAGGAGCGCCTCGCCGCTCTGGAGCTTCTCGGCGAGCCGGGGGTTCGACAGATAGGGGCGGCCAAACGCGACGAGCTCACCCAGGTTCGCCTCCAGCTCCGCCTCGGCGCGAGCGGCGTCGTATCCGCCGCTGAGCATGTAAGGACCGTCGAAGGCGGCGCGAATGGCGGCCTTCACCGACGGCGACACCGGCGGCGCGCCCATGGACTGGTGATCGACGACGTGGATGTAGGCGAGCTTGAGCGCGGAGAGCCCCTGGGCCAAGGTGGCGTAGAGCGCCTCGTGGTCGGCGTCACCTTCGGGGGACTGGCCGTTGAACACGCCGTAGGGCGACACACGCACACCAACCCGACCGGCGCCGATGCGCGCGGCGACGGCCCGGGCGACCTCCAGGGCGAAACGTGTCCGGCCCTCGACGCTGCCGCCCCAGGCGTCGGTGCGGTGGTTGGACGCGAGGCCCAAGAACTGATCGATGAGGTAGCCGTTCGCGGCGTGAAGCTCGACGCCGTCAAAGCCGGCCTCGATCGCCAAGGCCGCGCTGTCCGCGTACTCTTGGATGGTGGCGTGAATGTCGGCCTCGGTCATGGCCTCGGGCACGGGGTGCTCCTGGGGGCCCGCGGCGTCGGTGTACATCGTGCCCGGGGCGGCCAGGGCCGAGGGCGCGACCAGCCGAGCGCCGGCGTCAACAAAGTTGGTCGGGTGACCAATTCGCCCGCAGTGCATGAGCTGCACGAAGATCTTGCCGCCGCCGGCCTTCACCGCGTCGGTGACCTTACGCCAGCCCGCCACCTGGGCGGCGTTGTACAGCCCGGGGATACGCGCGTAGCCCAGGCCGTTCGGCGACGGCGAGGTGCCTTCAGTGATGATCAGCCCGGCGCCGGCGCGCTGGCCGTAGTAGGTCGCCATGATGTCCGTCGGCACCCCGTCTACCGCGCGGCTGCGGGTCATCGGGGCCATCACCACGCGGTTCTTGAGGGTGTTCGGGCCGAGGGTGAAAGGCGAGAAGAGCTTGTTTGACACGATGACTCCAGAGTCAGGCAGATCGGGGACTTGGGCGGAAGGATAGGCGCGGCGATTTCGCGAGAAAGCGTCGGGTTTCAGGACGCCGTTGTTGCACAAACCGGCTGAAACCTCAGGAGCGGGTCTAGGCGCGGGGCGGGTCACCCCCACTGCACCGAACGTTTGGAGAAACCTCCCATCCAGAAGCCCTTCACCGGGGTCTTCGGCGCGGGGTCTCCTCGGGCGGCGCCAGCGGCGAGCCACAACGGCGCGAGGTGCTCCACCCTCGGGTGCGCCAAGGCGGCGCCGGGGGCCTTGGCCATCAGCTCAATGAGCGTGTCATCGTCGCCGCGCTGGAGGGCCTCCGCGGCGAACTGGTCAAACTCGCGGGCCCAGGATGGCGCCGTGGCCCCGAAGCCCAGCCGCAGGTTGTGGGTCATGAACCCGCTGCCGATGATCAGCACGCCCTCGTCTCGGAGCGGGGTGAGGGCCTCGCCGAGCTTGTACAGCGGCGCCGCGCTGAGCGTCGGCATCGAGAGCTGGAGCACGGGCACGTCGGCCTTGGGGAACAAATACATCAAGGGGATGTACGCGCCGTGGTCGAGCCCCCGGCTGGGATCGTCCGTCGTCGGCAGCCCGGCGGCGGCGAGGCGGGCGCGCACCTTCGCCGCCAAGACCGGGGCGCCGGGGGCCGGGTACTGGAGCGTGTAATACCGCGCCGGGAAGTTGTAGAAGTCGTACACCAAAGGCAGCGGGCGGGTGGCGCTCACCGACGCCGGCGCGGCCTCCCAATGCGCGGAGATCATCAAGATGGCCTCGGGGCGCTTGAGCGTCTGCCCCCAGGCCGTGAGCTCCGACGTCCACAGCGTGTCGTCGATGAGCGGCGGGGCGCCGTGGCTCAAGAAGATCACGGGCTGACGGGACATAGACACCTCGCTGGTTTGTGCCCATTGTGCCCACGGCGGCGCGCTTGAGGAGGGTCCGCTGGCGCAACGGCCGGTTGCGCGAGGCCGGGTAAGGATCCCCCGCCCACCACTCCCCCCACACGCTGACCGGATTCTGTCACAAGGCCGCCCGCGCTCCGATACGTTGGGGCGGTCCCTCCACCGAGCGCCCCGTGCGAGCACATCCCCCTCTCCTCCTCTGCCTCTCCCTCATCGCCTGTGTCGAGCCGGCGAGCCCCGCCGCCGTCGTCATCAACGAGCTCTGCGCCGACAACAACGACGCCTGGGACGCCCCCACGGGCGGCTCACCAGACTGGGTGGAGCTGTACAACACCACCGAGGCGACGATCTCTTTGGCCGGCTGGTCTCTGCACGAGCCCGACGACGATCCAATCCCTTGGCCCGACGACGCCGAGATCGGCGCCGGGGAGCACCTCGTGATCGCCGCGGAGCTCGGCCTGGAGGGCTTCGCCGCGCCGTTCAACCTCTCCACCAGCGAGGGCTGGCTGATGCTCTCCAACGCCGAGGGTGAGCCCCAGGACTGGACGACCTGGGAAGACCTCGCTGAAGACCGCGCCTGGGCGCGTGTGGGCGACGCCGGGCTCACCTGGGCCAACCAGGCCCCGAGCGCTGAAGGGGCCAACCCATGAGCGGCCTCCTCCTCGTGACCTTGATCTCCGGCGCCGCCTGGGCGGGCAACAACAGCGGCGAGATCAAACACAAACCCGGAGAAGGCATCGAGCTCCGCGCCGACGGCTCCCCGGCGGAGCTGCTGGTGAACGTCATCGCCCAGCCCGTGCTCAGCGCGTCTCTGAGCGGCGGCTCACTCAACCCCAGCTATGAGCTGCGCCGCGCCCGGCTTTCATTGGACGCGCACCCAAACAAATCCCTGAACGCCTCGCTGCAGCTCTCCGCGGATGAGCTTGAGGTGAAGGTGCGCGACGCCCACGTCGAGCTGAAGCCGAACGACTGGCTACGAATCCGCGCGGGCATGATTCGCCTGCCCAGCGGCTTAGAGCGGGAGTCGAGCGCCCGGTTTATCCCCATGGTGGAGCGCAGCGGCGTGGCGGATCTGGTGCCCGCCCGCACCAACGGCGTCGAGCTGCGGGTAAAGAAGGACAGCCTGCGCGCCGCCGTCGCCTTGGCCCAGCCCTCGGAGCTCGACCCGATGTTCTGGCGGGACGACGGCGCCTTTGACGTGACGGGCATGGTGATCTGGTCCACCGACGCCGCCCGGGTGGGCCTACGCGGCGGCGCGCTGCACCGGCCGCTCTCCGCCCCTGGCGTCGAGACCGTCTCGCCGCTCACCGACGATCCGCTCTTGGCGCCGTCGGCCTGGGCAGGCACCGGCGCCGCGGGGGGCCTGGACATGATCCTCGTGGTGGGCCCCCTCCGCCTCGCCGCCGAGGGCGCGGTCTTACGAGAGGGCCTCACCCTCGGCACCGCCGATGGCCACGCGCTGCACACCGCGGGCTATGTGCTCGCGGGCCTC
>JAKLKE010000274.1 GCA_023150775.1 Myxococcota bacterium | reverse complement strand
GAGCGCCTCATCGTCGATGGCACGGACTGCGCCCCTGACGAGCCCCAGCCCTCCTTGGCGCCGCCGCCGCTGCCTGACGAAGACCCCCTTGAGGCGCCGCAGACCGCCCCGGCCCAGCAGGCGGACACGGACACCGACGCCGTCGCGGCGCGGCTGGCTGACGACCTCGACGACTGGGATGAAGACCTCCTCCAAGACACTGAAGAGGAGCCGATGGAGGACGAGGGCCCGCCCCACCCCGACGAGGGCTGGGACGAGATCGACCTCTTAGAAGACCCCGACTTTAACCGTGAGCACGATCCCCAAGGTTGGGTCGTAGAGGGCCCCGAGGTGGACGACGAGCGCTGGGACGAGGACGAGCTTCTAGAGAGCGACGGCGCCGCCGAGCCCGGCTGGGACGACGAAGACGAGGATCCGCCCGCGCCGCCACCCAAGCCCCGGGGCCGCTGACCATGTCGTCCCCCGCCGCGCCGCCGCCGCCCCCCACGCCCAGCGTGTGGACCACCCTCGCCCGCTTCACCCGGCGCTACGTCCTGCGCTATTGGGTGTGGTTCGCCGCGGGCCTGCTCTTCTTGTTGGGCACGAGCTGGCTCGCCGTGCAGATCCCCCTGGAGCTCGCCCGGGGCATCGACGCCTTACGCCAGACCGGCGACCTCGACGCCGTGCGGCGCTCGGCGGTGACGATCGCCTGGATGGGCGTGGTGCTCATCGTCGTGCGCACCTTGTCTCGGGTGCTGTTCTTCACGCCGGGTCGGCTCTTGGAGTACCGGCTTCGCACCGACCTCTTCGCCCACGTCATCACCCTGCAGCCGAGCTTCTTCGCCAGCCACAGCCCCGGCGACATCATCAACCGCGCGAGCTCCGATCTGCAGTTTGTCCGGGCGATGGTGGGTTTTGGCATCCTGCAGGTGTTCAACGTCGTCGCGACGGTGGCGCTCACCGGCCAAGAGATGTTCCGCATCTCCCCTTCCCTCACCGCGCTCTCGTTGGCGCCGGTGCTGCTGAGCCTCATCGTGGTGCAGGCCGGCATCAACCGCTTCTTCACGCTCTCGAACCAGGCCCAGCAGCAGCTCGGGCGGGTGAGTGAACATCTGCTCGCGAGCCTACAAGGGGTGCGCACCATCCAGGGCTTCAACGCCGAGGGCGCGTTCTTGGAGCGCCTACGAGAGCGGGATCTGCTCTACACCGAGACCAACCTCAAGATGGCCTGGGTGCGCACGATCGTCATGCCGCTCCTGCCCATCGCCACGACGGTGAGCGTGTACCTGCTCATCGCCGTGGGCGGGCCCATGGCCGTGGCCGGGCAGCTCTCCGTGGGGCAGATCGTGGCGTTTGTGGCCTACATCGGCTCGTTGTTGTTCCCCCTGCGTGGCCTCGGGTTTATGGTCACCGTGTTTCAGCGGGGCTTCAACAGCTTAGAGCGTATTGATGAGCTGCTCTACGCCGTCGCCGAGCAGCCCGAGGGCCCGAGCCCCGCCGCGCCGCCCGCGCGCCTCGCGGCGATTGAGCTTCACGACTTGAAGTTCGCCTACCCCGACGCCCCTGAGAAGGCCGTGCTCAGGGGCCTCACCGTCAACCTGCCCGCGGGGAAGATCCTCGGGGTGTACGGCGCGACGGGATCGGGCAAGTCTACCCTGCTGCGTCTGCTCACCCGCCAACGAAACCCTGAGCCCGGGCAGATCCTCCTGCGCGGAGAAGACGGCCAGGCCGTAGACCTCACGGCCATCTCCCTGAACGAGTGGCGCCGACGCCTCGCCGTCGTGCCCCAGGTGCCGTTCCTGTTCTCGGAGTCGATCGAGCAGAACATCGCCATGGGGGAGCCCGACCCAGCCCGGCTCACCCGGGCCGTGCGGCGGGCGGCCTTGGAGGCCGATCTTGGCGCCTTGCCCGAGGGCCTCAAGACGACCGTAGGCGAGCGTGGCATCATGCTCAGCGGCGGACAACGCCAGCGCGCGGCCTTGGCCCGGGGGCTCTACCGCGACTTTGACCTGCTCGTGCTCGACGACGTGCTCAGCGCCGTAGACCAGAAGACCGAGCAGCAGCTCATCCAGACGCTCTTGGAGCTGACGGCGCCGGGCCCCGACGGGCGGCGGCCGACGGTGATCCTCGTCTCCCATCGCCTCAGCGCCTTGGCGCGGGCCGACAAGGTGATCGTGCTGCGAGAGGGCGGGATGGCCGACTTCGGGAGCCACGAGGAGCTGCTTCGGCGCTGCGCGGTGTATCAAGAGGCCTGGAGCCAACAACAAGAGCAGGCCGCCGCCGAGCCCGCCGCCGCCGAGGTGGCGTCATGAGCGCGTCGACCACGAAGCCCCCGGCCTCTCCTTCAGGTCTCACCCTGTTCAAGAAGCTCTGGCCGATGGCCCGGCCCGACGGGCACCTCTACGTCGCGTCCTTGGTGAGCGCGCCGCTGCTCGTGGCGCTGAACCTCGCCCAGCCCTACCTGCTCAAGGTCGCCATCGACGACTACATCACCGTCGGGAAGCTCGACGGCTTACAGACCGTGGCCCTGCAGTATTTGGCCACGGTGATCCTCGGCTTCGTGCTCAACGCCGTGTTCGGCTTGGCGACCGCCGTGGCTGGGCAGCGGCTCATCCGGCGGCTGCGTGAGGCGATCCTCAAGCACCTCTTGAGCCTGAGCCCGGCCTGGTTTGACACCCGGCCCGCCGGAGAGCTGCTCACCCGGGGCACCTCCGACGTCGAGGCCCTGGGCGAGACGGTCTCTTCAGGCGTCGTCACCATCGTCATGGACGTGCTCATCGTCTTCGCCACCTTGGCGGCGATGTTGTGGCTCGACTGGCGGCTGACCTTGTGCCTCTTCTTGTTGGCGCCGCCGCTCGTGGGCGTCATCGAGATCTGCCGCCGGGGCCTGCGGAAACACTTCAACGGGATGCGTGAGGGCATCAGCGCGGTGAACAGCTACCTCGCCGAGCGGGTGAGCGGCGTCGAGATCCTCCAGCTCTTCTCCGCTGAAGACGCCTCGTCCCGGCGTTTTCGTGCGCTGAACCGCCCCTACGCCGAGTCCACCATCCGCTCCAACGTCTACGACGCGCTGATGTACGCCGCGGTGGATGGTGTGGGCTCCGTGGCCTTCGCCTTGATGTTGTGGTACGCCACCTCGTCGTTTGGGGTCGGCGTCTCCGCCGGTCTGCTCGTGGCCTTCATCGAGTACGTGAACCGACTGTTCACCCCGCTCAAGGAGTTCTCGGGCAAGATCGCCATCTTGCAGCGGGCCTCGACGGCCTTGGACAAGATCTTCTCGCTGCTTGATGAGACCGACCACATCCCCTCGGGGGCCTTGGCCTTGCCCAAGCCGACGGGCTCTGTGCGTTTTGAGGACGTGCGCTTCTCGTACAAACCCGGCCCCCCCGAGGCCGACATCCTCAAGGGCGTGAGCTTTGAGGTGAAGCCGGGGCAGGTCGTCGCCATCGTCGGCGCCACGGGCTGCGGCAAGACGACGGTGACCCGGCTGTTGAGCCGCACCTACGCCGGATATCGCGGATCAATCACCCTCGACGGCGTCGAGCTCTCCGCCCTGCGGCTCTCCGACGTGCGCCGGGCCGTGGCCTCGGTGAGCCAAGACGTGCAGATCTTCCCCGAGACCGTGCGGTTCAACATCGGCCTCGGCGACCCAAAGCTCACCGATGAGAAGCTGATGAGCGCGGCGGAGCTGGTCTGCGCCGACACCCTCATCCGCGGCCTGCCCGGCGGCCTCGATGAGCCCCTCAAAGAGCGCGGCGGCAACCTGAGCGTCGGTGAGGCCCAGCTCTTCACCTTCGCCCGCACCATGGCCTACGATCCGACGGTGGTGATCTTGGATGAGGCCACGGCGTCCATCGACCCGGTGACCGAGCGCCTCATCCAGCACGCCATCGAGCGGATCCTCGCCGAGAAGACCGTGATCGTCATCGCCCACCGGCTCTCGACGATTCAGGCCGCGGATCTCATCGTCGTGATGCACCAAGGAGAGGTGAGCCAGATGGGCACCCACGAGGAGCTCCTGGCCCGGGGCGGGCGCTACGCCGAGCTGCACGACGCGGGCTTCTCGTCCTGAGCGTGCCGACACGCTAAAGGGAGGCGCGAAACCCTGGAGTCCTCTATGCGCGCCGCCCTCCCCGCCCTGCTCTTGAGCCTCTTCGTCGCCTGCTCCGGCGACCAAGACGCCGCCACCACCGCGCCGACGCCCGAGCCGACGCCCCCCGCCGAGCCGACCCCCGCCGCCGAAGACGCCTCGGTCACCCTGGCCGGCTGGGCCTTCGAGACCCGCGCGGGCAAAGACGTAGACGAGGGCACGCCCAACACGATGCTCGTCGTGAAGTCCAAAGATGGCGCCAGCTTTGAGGTGGGCCCGCTCTACGGCGAGTGCAGCCCCACCCCGATTCCGCGCACGGCCTTCGCGCTCCACTGCTGGTGGGCGGGGGCGGGCTCCAACGTCGAGGTGCGCTCGGCGGGCGGCAAAGCGGAGATCTGGAAGCAGGATCTCGACGAGAGCATGACCGCGCCCATGGCGTTTGAGAAGATCTGGGCCCAGCCCTAAGCCCGCGTCCCTGTCTCCTTGTGGCACACTACGCGCCGAGGAGACCCCATGCGCGCCCTGATCCTGCTCGCCGCCCTCGCCGCCTGCGGCGACAAAGAGACACTCGACACCTCCCCCCCGGCGGAGGACAGCGACGACGTCGAGCCCCAAGGCTGCGGCGTCGTTGAGCTTGACGTTCAGGGCCCCGAGGCGCCGAAGGTCGGCGACTCCTGGACGGTGTGGCTGCGCTGCGACGGCGCCACGATGTTGGGCGCGACCGTGCTGCGGTTTGACCCGGCGACCATCGCCACCCTCGACGACAACGTCGCCACCTTCGTCGAGGCCGGGGACGCCACGATGACGATGCAGGTGGGCGTCTATCGTGAGACGCTCACGCTCACCGTCGCGCCCTGAGGCGGTCGGAGCCGAAGATGGCCAGGGACAAACGCGCAAAGTTCGCCTTCGCCGTGGCCACCTCGGCCCTGCTCTTCGGCGCCTTAGAGCTCGGCCTGCGCCTCACCGTGCCCCTGGAGCAGCTCCGCTTCTCTTGGGAGCAAGAGACGGCGCTCTTGGGCCTCGACGACCAAGGCGCGCTCAACGTGCGCCCCCACCACAGCGAGACCTACAGCGACGGCCCCTACCGCTGGTCCGTGCGCACCGCGACGATGGGCCTTCGTGAAGACGCCGATCCAAGCCCGACGATCCCTGAAGGCACCCGGCGATATCTGGCCTTGGGCGACTCCTGGATGTTCGGCTGGAGCGCCGATCAGGGCCTCACCTTGCCCGACCAGCTTGAGCGGATCTTGCCCGCGCGCCTGGGCGTGGAGCGTGTGGAGGTGGTCAACGGCGGCATCTTCGGGAGCTGCGCCTTCGACATGCTGCGCCGCTGGCGCCAGGTGAACGCGCAGATCGAGCTGGACGGCGTGATCCTCGGGCGCCCCCACAACCTCACCCGGCAGGCCGCCGTCTCCGAGCGCCGGGCGCGCTGGTACCAAGACGTGCGCGGCGCCCCCTTCGTGGATGTGCGGAGCTACCTCGTCCTGCGCCGCCTGCTCGCGCCCTTCACCCGGCCGCAGTACCCCGCCGCCACGGGCGCCGACGCCGACGCCTCGACCTTGGCCGACCTCAGCACGCTCATCACCGACGCCAAAGCTGCAGGCCTTGAGGTGTGGTTTGTCGGCTTCCCGACGGCGATGGACGAGCCGCAGAACGGCCGCCAAGGCGCGCTTCGCAGCTTTGAGGGCACGCTGAGGCCGCTGGGGGTGCCGAGCGCCGGGCATCTGCTCACCGAGCGCTCGTGCTGGGGCCACGAGGACCTCAACCACCCCAGCCCCGCGGGTTACCTCGCCTTGGCTGAGGTCACCGCCGAGCTCATCGCCGGGGCGATCAACCCCGACGACCCGGCCGAGCGCCGAATGCGCGCCGCGCCGTCGTGTGACGCCGTGGACGCCCCCGGCCCTGGCAAACCCTGAGCGGAGGCGCCGAGCGCGGGCCTAAAACAGGTAGCCGACGCGCGCCCGGCCCGTGTAGATGTAGCCCGGGGCGGTGTAGAACTCGGCGCCCCAGTCGATGTGCTCCCGGGCGACGCCGGCGACGCCCGCGGCGGCGACCACGCCGAAGAAGGGATCGGTGTTGAGCCCGACGTAGGTGTCGTCGCCGATGAGGAAAAAGGTCGAGACGTCCGTGGCGCCGACGCTCACATACGGCGTCACCGCGCCGAGGTTTTTGCCCACGGAGAGATCGAGGCCGAAGGTCGAGCCCGAATAAAACTCGTCATAGGCCGGATCGCCCTCGACGAAGGGCGTGGCGATCTCGCCGATGGTCTTGAGCATCGTGGCGTGGTAGCGCGCGCCGACCTGCACCCCGCTCTCAAGCTCTTTTCCGACGCCGATCTCACCGGAGACGATGACGTTGCGCACCCCGTTGAAGGTGACCGGCGGGACGTAGCCCACGCTGCCGAAGACCGCGACGGGGCCGACCTCAGGCATGGTGAAGCTCAGGCGCGGGCGCGGGGCGGCGGGGGCCTTGTTGGTGTCCTCAGTCTTCGAGGAGTTGAGCACCAGGCGGCGCTCACAGGAGAGCGGCGGGATGCCCGCGATCTCTAAGCTCAAGGCGCCACGGCCCGGCTCGTGGGGCAACGGGGCGTGAATCGCCGAGAAGGTGGTGCCCAAGGCGAAGTAGTTCAGCAGAAAGTTCTGCTGGCCCTCGTCGTCGAAGGTCTGGGTCTTGCCTTCACATTTGGGATCGACGTAGGCCGCCGCGTCGGGGACCACGAGCCAGAGAAACGTCAGGACAGAGAACATTTCGGACCTCATGCGCGAGCGCGAGAGAATTTGGGGGAGGGTCAGCCGCCGCAGTCTTCAGTGGCGCCAGCGTCGATCCAGGCGCCGATGGTCTCGGCGCTGGTCTCGTCGAGGCCCGAGCCCAGGGGCATGATGCCGCCCTCTTCGCTCGTCTGGGCGCCGATGACCTTGTTGTACAAGAACGAGGCGTCGCGGTCGCCGGGCACGACGAGGGTGGGGCCCCAGACGCTCGGCTGATCGATGAGATCGACGTAGGGGTCGGTCTCCAGATCAAGGCCGCCGGAGTTTGCGCCCGCGCTGTGGCAGGTGAGGCAGTGAGCGGCGAACACCTCCTGGACGGCGCACCAGTCGTCGCCAGCGACAGCCTCGCCGCCAGCGTGGATGTTGAGCGAGTCGTCGCAGGCGGTGAGCGCCGCGAGGGTCGTGGTCAGCGCGAACAGCGCGAAGCGCATCGGGAAGCTCCTCCGTCGTCGGAGCCTCAAGCATAGCCTAGCCAGCCTAGGCCACGACAGCCTTGTCGCGCCTAAACGTCGTGATCCTGCGTCGCGACCGCTTCTGGGTTTGGCACGAAGCTTGCTAAGTTGGCTGCGCGACCCACAACCACCGTCGTCTCGGAGCTCTTCATGCCGCGCGCCCTGCCCGCCCTGCTCACGCTCTTCACCATGTTCACCTTCGCCCCCGGCTGCGGCGACAAAGACAGCGCCGACGACACCGCCAGCGCCGCTGAGGCCGTGCCCGATGGCACCTTCACCCTGGACTATGTGAGCGCGGAGGGCCTCACCGAGGCGGACTTCGCCGGGCTCACCATCACCATTGATCGCGCCTCGATGAGCGCGACCCTGACCCCGACCGCCGGTGACGCCGTCGTCCTCACCTTGACCGAGGTGCCTGAGGAGGAGTGGATCAAAGACTGCTACACCAGCAACAGCCACAGCGTCAGCGAGGTGTTCACCGTGAGCCCCGATCCTGTGGTCATCGGCGCGCTGAGCATCCCCTCCCCCGGCCTCACCACGAAGTGCGGCGGGCGGGTGCTCTTGGGCAGCGTGGTCGGTGGAGAGGTCGTGGACCCGACCCTCGGGTTCACGGAGTAGGCTCGGCTGCGGGGCACGAACACCCCGCCGAGCTCGCTCAAACGGCGCGGCGGCGGCGGCGAAGCAGCGCCACGAGAGACGCCACGAGGAGCCCCCCGGGAGCGGGCGCGGCGCTGCAGGTCTTCCTGCCGCCGCCGCCACCACCGCCGCCATCGCTGGCGCTGTCTCCGCTGGCGCTGTCCCCGCTCGCGCTGTCTCCGCTGGC
>JAKLKE010000273.1:2602-8139 GCA_023150775.1 Myxococcota bacterium | reverse complement strand
ACCTCGATCGCTGTGGAGGAGGCGACCTCTCCGTGCTCCAGCCCGCCCATCCCGTCTGCGACGGCGACGAGGCCAATGTCGGCCATCACCAAGAACGCGTCTTCGTTGTGATCGCGGTGCCGACCGACATCCGAGTAGCCCGTCACGTCATCCAGCTTCATCTCTCCTCCGCATGTTCCCACGTCGTATCACGGGGAGGCCCCTCGGGGGAAGGCGGGGGGCTGGCGGTCGCCGCGCGGGGGTGCTTGACATGGTTCTCCGCGCGCCATACACCCGACGCGAGCCGGTGAGGGCTGACGCCCCGGTGCAGGAGAAAGTGAGCAATGTCTGATCAGAATGAGGTCCTCTTCGAGATCAAGCGCGAACACCTCAACACCGGCTTCCCGGTCGGCACCTGCCGCACCTCCTCGGTTGACCCGCTTGAGGGCCTTCACTACGTCGGCTACCCCATCGCCGACCTGGCCGACCTCGATCCCGAGGCCGCCGCGTACCTGTTGCTCTACAAGGCGCTCCCCGACGCGGATCAGCTCGCGGCCTTCAAGGCTGAGCTGATCAAACGCTCCGCGGTGAACCCCGTCGTCATCAGCACCCTGAAGGCTCTGCCCAAAGAGGGCCACCCGATGGAGTGGCTCATCGCGGGCCTCAACCTCCTCGGGATGACGTCCAAGACCGGCTCCTTCGAGGAAGACGGCCTCAACGTCATCGCCCGGATGCCCGAGGTCGTCGCGGCCATCTACCGCATCCGCTCCGGCTGGGGTGAGCCCATCGCCTCCAAGCCCGAGCTTGGGCTCATCGAGAACTTTGTGCAGATGTTGGGTGTGCCCGGGGCCGATCCCGACAAGCTCACCCGCCTCCTGCGCGTGTTCTACGTCCTGCACCTTGACCACGGCGGCGGCAACCTCTCCACCTTCGTGGGCAAGTCCGTCGCCTCGGGCCTCGCCGACACCTACGCCTCCCTCGGCGGCGCCATGGCTGCGCTCTACGGCCCCCGCCACGGCCGCGCCAACCAAGACTGCCTCGACTTCTTGCGCAAGGTCGGCACGTCGGATCCCGACGCCGTCGAGGCCTTCGTGCGCAACGAGCTGGCCACGGGCGGCCTCATCTTCGGCTTCGGGCACGCCGTGCTCCGCGCTGAAGACCCCCGCGCCGCGGTGCAGTACGCCTTGGGCGAGCAGATCTGCCCCAACGACCCGCTTTTCATCACCGCCAAGGTGATGCGTGAGCGCGCCGTGAAGGTGCTCAAAGAGAACCCCAAGGTCGCGAACCCGTACCCCAACGTGGACGCCGTGTCGGGCACGCTCCTCCAGGCCGTCGGCCTGGAGGACTCCGACTACTACACCGTGCTCTTCGGGCTCTCCCGCTGCACGGGCATCGCCGCCCAGATCATCGACGAGCGCCTCAAGTTCCGCGATGGCAAAGGTGTGGCGATCTACCGCTGCAAGTACATCGCCGAGGGCCAGCCTCGCCGCCGCCTCAAGGCCTGATCCTTCTTCGACGCCGCGCGGTGTGGGCTCGTCCTCGCCGCGCGGCTCAATTTCATGTCGCCCCGAGCGCACCCCCCAAGGCTCGGCACGGTGACACCAGCGGCCCTAGTCTCGGGCCGGTGACGCGGTCGCAAGTGACCGCCCTCATTCAGAACCAGTGAGGTCACGCTCATGAAGATCCACGAATACCAGGCGAAGCAGCTCCTCGCTGCGCACAAGGTCCCGCTGCTCCAGGGCGGCGCCGCGACCAGCTCGGCGCAGGCGGTTGAGGTCGCGAGGGGCCTCCCGGGGCCCATCTGGGTGGTGAAGTCGCAGATTCACGCGGGCGGTCGCGGCAAGGGGCGCTTCAAAGAAGACGTCTCCGCCGAGGTGCTCGCCGGGGTCGTCGAGGGCACGCCCCAGCCCGGCAAAGGCGGCGTTCGTCTCGCCAAGTCTTTGGACGAGGTCCGCGCCGCGGCCCAAGACATGCTCAGCAAGACGCTCGTCACCAAACAGACGGGCATCGACGGCACCCGGGTGAACACCATCTTCGTGGAGTCCGGCTGCGACATCGCCCGGGAGCTCTACCTGGGTGTGCTCCTCGACCGCGCCAACGGCCGCGACGTCGTCATGGCCTCGGCTGAGGGCGGCACAGAGATCGAGGAGGTCGCCGAGGCCCACCCCGAGAAGATCTTCAAGGTGCACGTCGATCCGGTCGTGGGCCTCAGCGCCTACCAGGCCCGGCAGATCGCCTTCTTCTTGGGCATGACCGGCAAACAGGTCAACGCCTGCGTGAAGTTTGTGCAGTCGCTCTACAAGGCCTACCAGGCCTTCGACTGCTCTATGGTCGAGATCAACCCCTTGGTGGTCACGAAGGCCGATGAGGTCATCGCCCTCGACTGCAAGATGACCTTCGACGACAACGCGCTCTTCCGTCAGCCCCAGGTCGTGCAGATGCGCGACATCTCGGAGGAAGATCCCACCGAGGTCCAGGCCTCGGAGTACGACCTCTCCTACGTCAAGCTCGACGGCACCATCGGCTGCATGGTGAACGGCGCCGGCTTGGCGATGGCGACGATGGACATCATCAAGTTCCACGGCGCCGAGCCCGCGAACTTCCTCGATGTCGGCGGCGGCGCCACCAAAGAGAAGGTCACGGCCGCGTTTAAGATCATCACCGCTGATCCCGCTGTGAAGGGCATCCTGGTGAACATCTTCGGCGGCATCATGAAGTGTGACACCATCGCGGCGGGCGTGCTCGCGGCGGTCACCGAGATCGGCCTGCAGGTGCCCCTGGTGGTGCGCCTGGAGGGCACAAACGTCGAGCTCGGCAAGAAGATGCTCGTCGAGAGCGGTCTGAACATCATCCCTGCGGACAACATGGCCGATGCGGCCCAGAAGATCGTGGCGGCCGTCGCCGCGAAGGAGGCCTGACATGGCGGTCCTCGTCAACTCTGAGACTCGGGTCATCTGCCAGGGCATCACCGGCTCGGCGGGCGCGTTTCACTCCGAGCAGATGCTCGCGTACGGCACGAAGTTTGTCGGCGGCGTGACCCCGGGCAAAGGCGGTCAGCGGTTCAAGGACAGCGTGCCGATCTTCGACACCGTCGCTGAGGCCGTTCGGGAGACCGGCGCCACGGCTTCGGTCATCTTTGTGCCTCCGCCTTTCGCCGCGGACGCGATCCTGGAGGGCATCGACGCTGGCCTGCAGCTCGTCGTGCCCATCACTGAAGGTGTGCCCGTCGCCGACATGGTGAAGGTCTGGCGTGTGCTCCAGGGCTCGAAGACCCGCATGATCGGCCCCAACTGTCCGGGGATCATCACCCCTGGGCAGTGTAAGATCGGCATCATGCCTGGCCACATCCACATGCCCGGTCGTGTCGGCGTCGTGTCCCGGTCGGGCACGCTCACCTACGAGGCCGTCGGTCAGCTCACGAGCCTCGGCCTCGGCCAGTCCACCTGCATCGGCATCGGCGGCGATCCCATCGTGGGCACCCGGCACATCGACGCCCTGCAGCTCTTCAACGACGACCCCGACACCGACGTGGTCATCATGATCGGCGAGATCGGCGGCTCCTCCGAAGAAGAGGCCTGCGCCTGGGCCAAGCAGCACATGAAGAAGCCTGTCGTCGGCTTCATCGCTGGCGCCACGGCGCCTCCGGGGCGCCGCATGGGCCACGCGGGCGCGATCATCTCCGGCGGCAAAGGCACGGCAGAAGAGAAGTACCGCGCGATGGAAGACGCGGGCATCACCATCTGCCGCTCCCCCGCCGACATGGGGCGCACGGTCAAGGATCTGCTGCGCGCCGCCTGAGAAGGAGCCAGGATGGTCTGGGATTTTTTTCGGCGCAAGGAGACCCCCCGGGTCGCGGAGCCGCTCTGGGCTGAGGCCTTGGGCGGCGCAGGTGGCCCCTCCGCTCCTGTGCTGATGTTTGTCCTAGACAGCCGCTACATCCCGGCCTTAGACATCGCCCTGCGCCAGCGCAGCCTCGCCCCAGTGGAGGGGCCGCAGCTCCGCTGGGCGGGGCCGATGCGCTCGGCGATGGCCCTGCCCCTGCGCCGCGGGGGCTACGATCTGGTGGCTTTGGTCGGGCACCGCATGGAGGATCTCGCCCAGGGCCTACGCTTAGAGGCGGGCTTGCCCTTAGAGCCCGGCGAGGCCCACGCCGCCGACGCCGCGCCCGAAGGTGTGAGCCAGGCCGAGCGCTCGTGGTACGTCGGCTTGCCGTCGAACTGGCGAGATCAGATCGCCAATGACGAGCGCCAGCTCCACGAGGCCCGGGCGTTCTTAGAGAGCCGCTTCCCCGAGCGGCGGGTGGCCGGGGCCGCCACCTTGGCGCGCCTGGAGCCCTTCGATCGGGCCCGCTGGGTCGAGCACGGCGTGGTCGCCTGGGAAGAGAGCAGCGGCCGGGCGGATCTCTCCTTCGCCGGGCTGCTCATGCACGAGCACTCTTGGCTTCACGCCGCCGATGACCCCCTCGCGCCCAAAGTTCACGCCCTGTTGTGGCACCTCGGCGAGCAGGATCAGACCGTCTCGCCGCTGGCGCGAAAGATCGGCCTGCGCCCCTCGGTCGCGTCCATCGGGGGCCAGCGCCTCTCCCAAGAGGTGCCCGCTGAAGTCGCCGCCGCCGCCGCCGGTTTACCGCCGGATCGCCGCGAGGGCTACGCGGGTGAGGCGCGCTATCTCTTGGCGTTAGAGCAGATTCAGGACGTGCCCACCCGGGCCGATCTGCGCGTCGAGGCCGCCGAGGCGATGTTGGCCCGGTACGGCTCGGGCTGGAACCCCGCGCGCCTGCACGAGATCATCGAGACCTGGCTCAACCCGGCGCTGCAGTCCTACGGCAACAAACGCACCGTCAGCCGGGCCCAGGCGCTCTTGTTGTTGGGGCGGGCCTGGGGTGGCCTCGGGGACGCGGCCAAACGTCGGCAGGCCTTAGAGGACGCGGCGCGGGTGGCGGTGGATGAGCGTGGGCGCCCCGTCGACGCCGACCTCGCCCGGGCGATCCTCGCCGAGCTTGAGCGCTGATCCTCGCGGGCGACGTGTGGGCGCTTGCCTCGGGGCTCGTTGGCGGGATAGGGGGCGGCTCCAAACCCCCACTGGAGTGTCCACATGGCCATCGAACGCACCCTGTCCATCATCAAGCCCGACGCCGTCAAGAAGGGCGTCATCGGCGCCATCATCGCGCGTTTTGAGTCCGAGGGCCTGCGCATCGCCGCGGTCCGTAAGGTTCACCTCTCGCTGCGTGAGGCCCAGGGCTTCTACGCCGTTCACTCCGCGCGCGGCTTCTTCGGCGAGCTGACCGAGTTCATGTCCTCGGGCCCCTGCGTCGCCATCGTCTTGGAGGGCGAGAACGCCATCGCCAAGAACCGCGAGATCATGGGCGCCACGAACCCCGCCAACGCCGCTGAAGGCACCTTGCGTAAGCTCTACGCCGACAGCGTCGGTGAGAACGCCGTGCACGGCTCCGACGCGCCCGAGACCGCCGCCGTGGAGATCGCCTACTTCTTCCGTGGCACCGAGCTTCACTAAGCCCCGCGGAAGCTCCCCGGAGCCCAAGCGGCGCACCGCGGAGG
>JAKLKE010000273.1:0-2592 GCA_023150775.1 Myxococcota bacterium | reverse complement strand
GGTGTAGACTGCGGCTGGCTGGAGGCCTGATGTCGCAGAAGCAGCTCAACGAGGGATACCACTTCTCGATCTCTTTGGGGAAGGCGCTCTTCTCCGATCTCCTCGGGGCGGCGCTGCCGTTCCGGGTGGGCGGTGGGCCGTTCAACCTGGTCGAGAACCTGCGTGACCTCGCCCGCACGCTCCAAGTGAAGGAGAAGGTCGCCGGGCTCTTGGAGGGCCCCCAGAACGAGGCCCTGCACAAGGTGAAGGAGCGCGCCTCTCAGACCTGGGGCGCGCGCCGCGAGCAGGTCTACGACGTGCTCAACGCCCTGATCCGCATCGAGGGGGACTGGGAGGTCATGCTCGACCGCGAAGGCAGCGAGTTCACCTACGCCCCCCAGCAGATCGGCGCCGAGGCTTACTTTAAGGCCGTCGCCCGGGGCAAAGCCGTCCTGCTCAAAGAGAACATCGAGCTGCCCTTCGTCATCGAGAAGCGCGTCGGCGCCGAGCTCGCCTTGGGCGACATCCGGTTTGACGCGGATCGTAAGGCCGTGGTCGGCACGCTCAAGAACGTGTCTATTGATCTCGGCGACAACCTCCTGCTTCGCCTGGCGAACGACGGCATCGCCAAGCTGCTTCAGCAGCAGTCTCAGCAGTTTAACCCCGTGCCGATCCTGCCCAAAGAGCAGCTCGACGGCCTCGTCGGCGGCGCCGGGGCGGCCTTGAAGCTGCGCATGGAGGTCACCGACGTGGCCTTAGAGATCAGCGAGGAGTACATGACCCTCAAGGTCCGGTTCGGGTTTACTCAGCTACAGCTCGGTGCGTGATGCCGCTCTTTCGTCGTGGTCAGGCCGTTCGCCCTGTGCGCTCCACCGAGCGCCTCCCCCCAGGGCAAAAGCTCGTGCGCGGCTGGCCCGTGCTGCACGAGGGCCCCACGCCGACCTTCGACCCGGCGACGTGGAGCTTTCGGGTCTGGGGTGAGGTCGAGGCCCCGTTTACCCTGAGCTGGGAAGAGTTTACGGCGCTCCCGCGCTTTGAGACCACCCAAGACTTTCACTGCGTCACGACCTGGTCTCGTTACGAGAACAGCTGGGGCGGGGTGAGCGTCGCGGAGCTGATCGGTCGCGCTCGGCCCAAAGCCACGGCCAAACACGCGCTGATTCACGCCTGGGACAGCGTCGGCTACACCACAAACCTCGCCTGGGGCGATTTCTTCAGGCCCGAGAACCTCTTCGCCACCCACCACGACGGCCAGCCTTTGACGCCGGACCACGGCGCGCCGATGCGGCTCGTCGTGCACCACCTCTACGCCTGGAAGAGCGCGAAGTGGGTGAGCGGGGTGGAGGTCCTCGCGGCAGATCGGCGCGGCTACTGGGAGGAGCGCGGTTACCACAACCGCGCCGACCCTTGGCTTGAGGAGCGCTACTCGTACCAAGAGACGCCCGAGTAAGGCGCGGGCGCGGGCCGCTCAGCTCGTGCGGCGCCGCTCAAGCTCTCGTAGGGTGTCCTGCGCGGCCAAGGCCAGCTCACCGTCGCCTTTGGCGGCCTCGGTGAGCATCGGCAGCACCGCCTCGGCCCGGGCGTGGAACCAGCCCGCCGCCGTGGTGCGCACCAACGATCCCCGACGCATCGCCAGCATGAGCGCCAAGGTCTCCGGGGAGTTGATCGGGCCCATCTGCTCGATGAACCACTCTTGGGCGTCTAAGGTGGCCAGCTTCTTGCGCCAGTCCCGGCCGTACTGGCGCAGCACGCGCAGGCCGCCCAAGAAGACCATGTGGGCGTCGGGCTCGACCACGCTCGCGACGCGGCCGATGCGGCGGCTGATGAGCTCGGAGTCGTCGTGGATGTGGGTGTACCAGCGCGGATCGCCGTCGGTGCTCTCGACGGCGGCGCGGCCCCCGTTGAGCACGAGGTGTAAGGAGCGCGCGTGGCTCGACTGGCGGTCGGACCAGGGGCGCGGGTCGGCGGCGGAGAGCGCCCGCTCCAGCACGTTGCGCAGCCGCGGCTTGAAGTGCTGGGACCGCTCACGCGGGAGGCGCTCAAGCAGGTAACCGAGCTGAAACGTGAACCAGGACGGCAAGGTCCAGCGCACCCAGAGCTGCTCGGTGCTCATGTCCTCCAGAAGCTCGGTCATCGACTTCACGAGGCGCGCCGGGCCGACCTGCGCCTCTAGGAGCATACAGAAGCTCTCGATGGACTGCTCGGACATGCCCGCCGTGGTGCGGGTCATGCGGGTCTCGACGAGCAGGTCGGCCTCACGGTTGGAGATGGGCTCGCGCTGCTCCAAGGCGTTGGTGACGGACTCGTGGAGGAGGTCTTCGTCGAGGCCTTTGGTGAAGATGACGGGCTGGCCCCAGGCGCGGGTGAGGCGAATGGCGGAGGTGCGCTGCCAACGAATCCGCCGCTTGAAGTAGAGCTGACGCAGCACCCGCCGCACAGGCACCGGGGGGTGCTGGGGGTCGTCGTCGTCTACGAGCAGGGCGAGGTGTGGCCAGCCCAAGGCCAGAAGGGCGTCCTCGTCGGGCTCAAAACAGAAGCCCGGACGCACACGCTGTAAGCCGATCGCCTCTGACCACGGGTGGCCGGTGAGCAGGCTTTTGTGGGCGTCTCCAC
>JAKLKE010000272.1 GCA_023150775.1 Myxococcota bacterium | reverse complement strand
CCGTCTTCGCCTTCACCCTCGGGGCCTGCGGGCCCACCCTCACCGATGATCAGGTGGCCGAGGCCGTGCGCGCCAAGGTCGCCGAGGCGGTCCCCGCGGGGCGTGTGGGGGTTGAGCTCCTCGGTCGGTCGCGTTGGGTGCGCGCCGGCATGTTCGACGCTGAGTGCCTTCAACAGAAGGATCTCGCGTTCTCTGAGAACCCCGCCGCGGGTGAGGCCCTGCGCATCTCCCCGACCTATGAGAACCAGCGCTTCTTGACCGCCGACACCGAGAAGGGCTGGTGTGTGCTTCTGGGTGAGGGCGGCACCGCCAAGGTGGGTGGCCCGGTCAAACAAGGCGACGCCTGGGTGGTGCCGGTCACCTTGAGCCTCGCCGCTCCGACGCCTTGGGGCGCTTGCCTCGCGGATCGTGCCTTGACCCGGGAGGTGAAGGTCACCCTAGACGAGGCCGGCGCCCCGGTGATCGACGGCGACGTGAGCCTGCCCATCGGCGCCTGCCCTGTGCCGATGCCCGCCGGAGAGTCGCGCGGCGGCAGCAGCGAGCGCCCCACCGAGCGCGCGCCCAAGGCCCCGACCCAGGACGAGGTCATCGTGTTGATGACCCGCTTCAACGACGCCTTGGTCAAGAAGGACCGCGTCGCCGCCTTGGCGATGACCTCCTGCTACAACCTCTACGAAGAGAAGATGGTGGGGAGCTGCACCCCCGCAGAGCTCCTGCAGGTGGGCGCCCACGGCGAGAGCGCCGGGACGTCGATCTCGTGGTTGGAGAACGTCGTCGAGGGCTTCTCCGACATCGGCGCCATCCGCCAAGACAACAAGATCCCCACGATGTACCATGTGCTCATGACCCACAAACGCACGAAGCGCGACCGCAGCATGTCGGTGGAGTGGGTGGGCGGGGAGTGGCGCCTGGTGGGTGTGGTGGGCGCGAAGGGCGCTGACCTCACCAGCGCGCGCTTCGTCTACGACCTGCACAAGAACGACCGCCGCGACATCTTCTTGCGCCGCCTCAACGGCGAGAAGATCGACGAGCAGGGCCTCTCCACCGAGCCCGAGGTCGTCGAGTAGGGCGCTAGGCGCCCGGGTCGTTCCTGGTGAAGCGATTGTCAGGACCGAGAAGTCCCTTGACAGGAGGCCCCTCCGTCGTCAGATTGGCGATGAACAGCAACCCGACCGGGTCTTTCGATCAACGTGGCTCCGCAGAAGGCTCGTCCTTCGTAGCGCGGCGTCTGATCGGTGACCCAGTCGGGTTTCGTGTGTCTGGAGAGACGTTCCTGGTGTTCTCAGCCCTCCGCCATCCCCTGCTGCTGCCCATCTGGGTCATGCTGGCCTTCTGGTCAGGCTGGACCTTTGATGGTCTCGGCGCGCGGGCCCAGGCGGAGGCGGTGGGCTACGGCCTCGCCGGAGACGTAGACGAGCTGCATGAGGCCCCGGCCCTCGTCGCGCACCAAGAGCTCGGTGGCGCGCGTGAGGCCCCGGCTGAAGGCAAGACGGAGAGCGAGTCTCGGCACGCCTTGGCGGCGGATGGCCCGCCCGCTCCGTCGCGCCGCCCCACCGTCGTGCTCATCGCGGCGATGGCGGAGCACGTCGTGCCTCGGCGCGGCGCGGTGTTTGACCCCCGCAGCTTCTTCATCGCCCGGGCCTGGTCCCCTGGGCGCTACGATCGGGGTCCCCCGACGATCTGACGGCGAGGAGCAAGGCTCACCCGGCGCACGATGAGGCGTGTGTTGGGTCCGCTCCTCCCCCGGCTTGGCTCTTTTGGCCGAGAAGCCTCCTTGGAGGCTCTATGGCCGCGCCTCGCGCCCGGAGTCAGACCCCGTCAACCGCGACATCGTCGTGCAAGGACCACCCTATGTCTTCGACCCCTTCACAGAGCCCTCCGCCGAACCTCCGCCCGGCCTCGGCCCTCGCTGAGCTCGCCGCGAACTGGCGGGCCGACCTGCTCGCGGGTTTCCTCGTCTTCCTCGTCGCGCTGCCCCTGTGTCTGGGCATCGCCATGGCCTCGGGCTTTCCTCCCGTCGGCGGCGTGTTCACCGCCATCGTCGGCGGCATCTTGGGCACCTTCTTGGGCAGCGCGCGGCTCACCATCAAGGGCCCCGCCGCTGGCCTCATCGTCATCGCCTTGGGCGCGGTGACCGAGCTTGGCCAAGGGGACAACTCCTTGGGTTACCAGCGGGCCCTGGCCGTCGGCGTCATCGCCGGGGTGATCCAGATCGTCTTCGGGCTGATGAAGGCCGGCCGCCTGGGCGTGGCCTTCCCCGCGGCGGTCGTGCACGGCATGTTGGCGGCCATCGGCGTCATCATCACCTCCAAGCAGATTCACACCGCGCTCGGCGTGAGCCCCGAGGGCAAAGAGCCGCTGCACCTGCTCGCGGAGATCCCCCACAGCCTCGCGACCCTCAACCCTGAGATCGCCATCATCGGCGCCGTGAGCCTCGTGGTGCTCTTCGGCCTGCCCATGCTGCCCTTCGCCTGGGCGAAGAAGGTGCCGAGCCCGATGGTGGTCATCGCCCTGGCGATCCCCCTGGGCTTGGCTTTTGACCTCGACCACGAGCACACCTACAGCTTCTTGGCCCATGACTACAAGGTCGGGCCGAACTTCTTGGTGACCTTGCCCAAGAGCCTGCTCGCCGCGGTGACCTTCCCCGACTTCTCGGCGGTGTGGAGCCCCGTCACCTGGAAATACGTCGTGATGTTCTCGATGGTGGGCACCATCGAGTCTCTGCTGAGCACCAAAGCCGTAGACGCCTTGGACCCGGAGCGCCGCCCGAGCGACCTCGACCGTGACCTGCTCGTCGTCGGCGTGTGTAACGTCGTGGCCTCGGCCATCGGCGGCCTGCCGATGATCTCCGAGATTGTACGCTCCTCCGCCAACATCAACAACGGCGCCAAGACCCGCTGGGCCAACTTTTTCCACGGCGGGTTCTTGTTGTTCTTCGTGGCGCTCCTGCCTTGGCTGCTCCACCAGATCCCGCTCGCGGCCTTGGCGGCGATGTTGATCTACACCGGCCTGCGCCTCGCCTCGCCCTTGGAGTTCCGCAAGACCTGGCAGATCGGCTGGGATCAGCTCGTGGTGTTCGTCACGACGCTGCTGGTGACCTTGGCCACGGACCTGCTCTTGGGCGTCGGCGTCGGCATCTTGACCAAAGCGGCCCTGCACATCTACCACGGCGCTCCCCTCAAGAGCCTGCTGCGGCCGAGCCTCGACGCCGAGGTGACCGACGAGGTGGCGACGGTGCGGGTGGTGGACGCGGCGGTGTTCTCGAACCTCATCGCCGTGCGCGCCTTGGTGATGCAGCAGGTCGAGGCCGGCGCGCGCACCGTGGTGGTGGACTTCTCCGCGGCCAAGGTCGTGGACCACACCACCCAAGAGCGGATGCACGAGCTCGCTGAGGAGCTTGAGCGGGTGGGGGTTCACCTGAGCACCTGCGGTCTGGACAACCTCGCGCCCCACTCGGCGCACCCCTTGTCTGCCCGTCGCCGGGCCTGACCATGCACCACCTCAGCCTGCTCTTGTGGACGCCGATCATCGGGGCGCTGATCCTCGCGCTCCTGCCCAAAGGCGCCACACACCTCGCCCGCGCCGTGGCCTTGGCCCACGCCGGGGGCGCGTTCGGGCTCGCGTTGTGGGCGCTGTGGCGTTTTGAGCCCGGCGGCCCGGCGGCGCAGCTCGTGGAGCAGGCGCCGTGGACCCCTGAGACCGGGCTCTCTTACGCCATCGCCATCGGCGGGCTCTCCGCGCCCTTGATCGTGCTCACCGCGGGCATGATGCTCGTCGCGCTCATCGCCTCGGGCGGCATTGAGCACAACGTGCGCAGCTACCACGCCTGGATGTTGGCCTTAGAGACCGGCGTGTTCGGCGTGTTTTTGTCCCGGGACTGGTCGCTGTTTTACCTGTTCTGGGAGCTGACGCTCATCCCGCTGTTCTTCTTGATCAACCTCTGGGGCGGGCCCAAGCGGGGCAAAGCCAGCCTCACGTTTCTGCTGTACACCATGGGCGGCTCGGTCTTTATGCTCGTGGCGCTGCTGACCCTGTTCGCATCGGCGCATCAGGGCAGCTTCTCGATGGAGGTCTTGGCCCAAGGCGCCCAGGCCTTGCCGCTGCCGGTGCAACAGGCGGTGCTCGCGGGGCTGTTCTTGGGCTTCGGGGTGAAGCTGCCGGCCTTCCCGCTGCACGGCTGGCTGCCGATCACCTACGTCGAGGCCCCGGCCCCGGTGAGCCTGGTGCTCTCGGCGGTGCTCTCGAAGATGGGGGCCTATGGGCTGATCTTGGCGGCGACGACCTTGCCCGCGGCGGCGGCGTCGTTGGCGCCGGGGCTCACCGCCTTGGGCGTGATCTCCATCGTCTACGGCGCGCTTCTGGCCTGGCGACAGACGGACCTCAAGGCGATGATCGCCTGCTCCTCGGCGAGCCACATGGGCTTTGTGCTCGTGGGCCTGGGCTCGATGAACGAGGCCGGGCTCATGGGCGCGAGCCTGCAGATGGTGGCGCACAGCCTCGTGGCTGGGACGCTGTTTCTGCTCGCCGGGGCCATCGAGCGCCGGGTTCACACGCAGAGCTTGGGGCGCCTGGGCGGGCTCATCAGCTCCAGCCCGCGGCTCTCGGTGCTGATGATCGTGGCCTTGTTGGCCTCGATGGGCCTGCCGGGCTTTGTGGGCTTCGTCGCCGAGCTGCACACCCTCGCTGGGGGTTTTCAGCGCTTCGGGCTGTGGATTGGGCTCGTCTCCGTGGGCGTGCTCATCGGCGCCGCCGCGGCCCTGCGCACGGTGAATCAGGTGTTTATGGGGCCGACGCGGCATGAGGGCATGGGGGATCTCAGCGTCGCTGAGCTGCTCGCCGCCGCGCCCCTCGTCGTGCTCACCGTAGGCCTCGGCCTCTTCCCCAACCTCGCGCTGTCTGTGATGGCGCCGACGGTGATGCGCCTCGCGGCCTCGTTCCCCGTCCTCGTGTCAGAGGGGCCATGATGTCAGTTTCTGCCAAAGCCCATGTGCTGCATGAGATTGAGCACCTCGCGCACTATGTCCCAGGCCAGGGGCCGCTCTCGGAGTTTGTTCACCACAACACGCTCCACGGCGAGCAGCACCTGCCCTTTGAGCGGGCGATTCGTGGCGCCAACGCCCGCACCGGCGCCACGGGCACGCTCTCGGAGGCGGCGTTTCTGGCGCATCTTCGCTCGGGGCGCATCCGCCTCAGCGATCTTTACGAGGCCATCGACGACCGCCCGGGGCTGAACCCCCAAGAGGTCATCCCCCTCGGCAAAGAGCTCGTCACCCGCCGGGAGCTGCTCATGGCGCTCTTGCTCGGCGAGTGTGACCCGGTGAGCCCGGCGCGGCTGGGTTGGCTTCTGAGCGAAGAGCGGGCCGAGGTGCGCCTCGCGCCGGGCCTCGATGACGACGCTCGGCGGGCGGTGCTGGAGTCGCTCCCCGAAGATCAGGCCGTGAGCGCCTTGTGGCGGGTGTGCCTCAAGGTGCACGGCCTCGGCGACCCCCGGGCGGTCTCCCCCGAAGAGGACGTCTGGTCGCGCCCGGTGGAGAGCGCGCTGGACGACGCCCAGGCCCTCGCGGCGCGGGTGTACACCGAGCTCGGCCAGCCCCATGGCCTGCGCGCCTTGGTGCTCGGGCTCACCGGAAAAGACCTCTACGACCGGGCGCACCCCCGGCTGATCCGCTGGCTCTCGGCGTTTCTGGACGAGGGCCTGGCCCCTTGGGCTTTGGGTGGGCGGGAGCAGGGGCTCTGGCGGGCCTGGCGTGAGGCCGATCCCGAGGCGCCGAGGGGCCTGCCCGACGACCCGGCCGAGGCCATCGCCGCCGCGCTCACACGCCTCGGTCTGCCCGAAGACCGCTGGGGCGGGGTGCTCTTGCAGGAGGCCCTGGCCTTGCCCGGCTTCTCGGCGATGGTGCGCTGGCGTGAGCTTCACCCCCGGTACCCCGCCCAGGTGCGCGCCCCGAGCGACCTCTGCCAGTGGCTCGCCATGCGCCTCGCGGTGTTGACGCCCATGGTCGAGGCCGCGCTCAAGGCCGTGTTTGAGGGCCCGCTGCTGCCCCTGGAGGCCACCTTCCACCGCCATGCTGAAGAGGTGATGGTGCGCTGGGCCCTGTTCCACGAGGGCCTGCCCGAGAGCGTCGCCGTGCGGGCCCGGGCCGTCGTCGCCCGGGTGCATGACGCCGAGGAGGACGAGGTCGGCGCCTGGCATGTGCTCGCCCCGGTGGTGGCGGGGGCCCGTCGCGCCTTGGCCGAGCCCCGCCCCGAGACGGCGGCCTGGCCCCTGTTCAGGCTCTGCCAGCGCCTCGGCATCTCCGCCCGCCGCCTGCTCACCATGGGGGAGGAGGGCCGCGCCGCCTTGACCGAGGCGCGGCTGAACTTTCCTTGGGCCGAGCGGGCGATGGTGTGGCAGCTCGCCTTTGAGGGCCGCACCCGGCAAGAGGTGCTCCACGGCCTTCACGCCAACCAAGGGCGGTCGCCGGCGCGGGTGCCGGACGCTGCGTTTCAGGTGGCCTTCTGCATCGACGACCGCGAAGAGGCCATTCGCCGCCACCTAGAGGAGCTGCAGCCCCAGGCCGAGACCTTCGGCGTGGCGGGGTTCTTCGGCGTGGCGATGCGCTACAAGGGCCTCGACGACGAGAAGCTCACGCCGCTGTGCCCGGTGGTGCAAGACCCCCCCTTCGCCGTCGAGGAGCGCGCCCAAGACGTCGCCACGGCGGCGGCGCACAGCGCGGGGCTCCGTGGCTGGGAGCGCCTGGGCCAGCTCTGGCAGGACGTGCGCCGGGGGCTGTGGGGTGGGCTCGTGGCCTCCGAGCTCCTCGCCCCGGCCTCGGCGGCGGCGATGGCGGGCCTGGCCTTGGACCCAACGGCGCTCTCCCGGGCCGTAGACGCCGGGGCCGCGCGCCTCGTGCCGTCTGCGCCGACGCGGCTCAGCTTCTTGGCGCCGCCGCAGAACCCGATGGGCACCCCCGCCGCGCCGCGCCTGGGCTTCACCGACACCGAGCAGGCCGACCGGGTGCTGGGCACCCTGCGCAACATCGGCCTGATGAGCGGGTTCGCGCCGCTGGTGATCTGGATGGGGCACGGCTCGATGTCCCGGAACAACCCCCACCTCGCGGCCTACGACTGCGGGGCGTGCGGCGGTCGCCACGGCGGGCCCAACGCCCGGCTGTTCGCGGCGATGGCGAACCGACCCGAGGTGCGCGCGTTGCTCGCCGAGCGGGGCCTCGTGATCCCCGAGACGACCTGGTTCTTGGGCGCGGAGCACAACACGGCGGACGAGGCGATCGACTACTACGACCTCGATCTTTTGCCCCCCGCCTTCACCCCCACCTTCGCCGAGGCGAAGCGGGCCCTGGAGCACGCCGCCCGGCGCTCGGCCCAGGAGCGCTGCCGCAAGTTTGAGGCCGCGCCGCGCCGCCCCGACGAGCGCGCCGCCCTGCGCCACGTCACCGCGCGGACCCTCGACATCACCCAGGCCCGGCCTGAGCTAGGCCACGCCACGAACGCCATCGCCGTCGTGGGCCGCCGCTCGATGACCCGGGGGCTGTTTCTGGACCGCCGGGCCTTCCTCATCTCGTATGACCCGATGAACGACCCCGAAGGCCGCGTGCTAGAGGGCATCCTCACCGCCGTTGGGCCTGTGGGCGCGGGCATCAACCTGGAGTACTACTTCTCCACGGTCGATAACCAGCGCTACGGCTGCGGCACGAAGATCCCCCACAACGTCATGGGCCTGTGTGGGGTGATGGAGGGCGCGGCGTCCGACCTGCGCACGGGCCTGCCCAAGCAGATGATCGAGGTGCATGAGCCCGTGCGGCTGTTGTTGATCGTCGAGGCCAAGCCCCAGCGGCTCACGGAGATCGTGCTGCGCCAGCCGGAGCTCTCGGAGCTGGTCTTGGGCGCGTGGATCCTCGCCGCCGCCGTAGACCCGGACGACGGCAGCCTCCACCGCTTCGTCGCCGGTCGAGGTTTTGTGCCCTGGACACCCTCCGAGGGCCCGCCGCCCACGGTGGCGCGCTCTTTGGACTGGATCCCCGACTCCGACGCCTTCTTGCCCCCGGCGCTGATCGGCGGAGCGGCCCATGTTTGACGCGCTGCTGATCGTTGGGCTCGTCGCCCCCCTGCTCGCCGCCGCCGTGATCGGCGTGCCGGCGGCCTTGGCCGAGCCCCTGCCCGAGAAGCTCGTGAGCCGGGTGAGCCTCGCCGCGCTCCTGCTCTC
>JAKLKE010000271.1 GCA_023150775.1 Myxococcota bacterium | reverse complement strand
TGACCTCGTCTCCAACGGCGATGAGCGTGGCCTGCTCGGCGAGCAGACGCGGCGCGATGGCCACAAGCATCGTCTCGTCGCCGACGAGCACCTCCGCCGCGCCGCGGGCCGCGCTGAGCACGACGCCGACGCGCTCGTCCTCGGACGGGGCGCCGTCTTCGCCCGGCTCCTCGGCCTCGGGGGCCTCTCCGGCGCCGTCTTGCAGGAGCGCCCACAACATCCACTCGTGCAGGGCGTCGTCGGGCTGGGGACCGGCACGGCGAAAGCCTTTGCGCCGCTGCGCCCGCACCTCGGCGCGCGCCTCACGCTGTAAGGTCGCCGCGCGCTGGCTGAGATGTCGCCGCGCCTTGGGATCAAGGGCCGCCAGGGTCGCCTCAAGGCGGGTTCGAGTCGCTCCGTTCATTCGCCCGGCTTAACCCGCCCTCCCGCTCGCGGAGCGCGACAACTCGCCGTGGTAAAGTGCCCGCTCCAAACCGGCTCGGGAGCAGGTCATGCAGTTCAACGAGGCTTTTGACCCCTTTCGTGCGTTCCGCCATGGCTGGGCGGCGTTTAAGCTCGCGCCGTTTCCCCTCTTTTTGGGCGCGCTGGGCATGTGGTTCACCGCGGGGAGCGGCGGCAGCGGCAACCTCGACGACATTGGGCGAGTGATCCTAGAGAGCCAGAACGACGGCGACGGCGGCAGCGACGCCCCGAGCTACGACAACTTCGACGACTGGGGCGAGCGCCTCAAGGCGCTGCCGACCTCACTCAACGACCTCGTGGGCCGGGTGCAAGACATCCCGCCGGAGCTGCAGGAGCTCCTCGATGAGCTGGGCAGCGGCGGCGTCGAGCTGGGCGTGGTCGCCGGGCTCGTCGGGATGTTCCTGCTGGTTGGCCTCTTCTGCGGCGGGATCATGCTGCTGATCCGCAGCTTCATCCACACCGGCTACCTGCGCCTGCACGAGCAGCTCGTGCGGGACGGGGCCGGAGACTTCGGCCCGCTCTTCTCCGGCGCCGATCTCCTGCTGCCCATGGTGCTGTGGAAGCTGCTCAAGACCGCGATCGGCTTCGGCACGGGCATGGTCTCCGCCTCGCCGGGCTTCGCGCTGGTGATGGTCGGCGCGATTCAGCAGAACTTCCTGTTGATCGGCCTGGGCACCTTTCTTCTGGTCCTCCTGTTCTTTCCGGCGTTCATCTACGTGCAGCTCGGCCTCGCCTTGGGCGCTCACTGCCTCGTGCTGGAGCGCCTCACCGCGATGCAGGCCCTTGAGCGCTCGTGGGGCCTCGCCTCGGGCCACCGCTGGGAGCTGTTCATCTTCCTCTTCGCCCAGGCCCTCGCCAGCTTCGCCGCCGCCTTGGCCGGGCTCTTGGCCTGCTGTATCGGCATGTTCGTCACCGTGCCGGTCACCATGGCGACCATCGACGTCGGCCTGACCGAGGCGTTCTTGCTCTACACCGCGGATCAGGCCACCCGCGACGCCTTCAAGCTCCCCAAGCTCGCTGAAGAGATGGCCTGAGCGGGCTCATCGGCCCTCCGCCCGGGGGGAGGCTGGCGAACCGCCTCCTCCTGGCGCTACACTGTGACGTTCAGCACCTCCCCTGGAGACTCACTCCTATGCGCTCGCTCCGCGTCCTCGCGCTCGTCCTCCCCTGCCTCACCTTGGCCGCCTGCGGCGACAAAGACGTCACGCCGATCCCCACGGACGACTCCGACGACGAGCAGCTCCTGCCCAACCTGGTCGTGAGCTCCCGGGCCCTTGACTTTGGTGTGCTGGACGACGTCGGCGACAGCGCCCAGACCCAGATCGTCGTCGAGAACACCGGCGTCGGCGACTTAGAGCTGGTCGTCACCCTGAGCGCGCCGTTCTCCGCCACGCAGTCCACGGTGGTGCTCTTGCCCCAGTCGTCGCTGCAGTTCACGGTGTACTACGCGCCGACGGAGTACGGCGAGGCGGTGGCGACGATGCTCCTCGCCAGCAACGACCCCGATGAGCCTGAGATCGCCGTGGCGCTGACCGGCGCCGTCGCCACCGACGCCGACGGCGACGGCTACATCCGCATCGAGGCCGGCGGCGACGACTGCGACGACGACAACCCCGACATCAACCCCGGCGCCGTGGACGAGTACTACGACAACATCGACGCCGACTGCGACGGCCTCTCGGACTGGGATCAAGACCAGGACGGCTGGATCGCCAAGGCCAAAGAGCCCAACCCCGACAAGGGCGGCGGCGACTGCAACGACCTCAACGCCGACATCTTCCCCGGCGGTCCAGACGTCTGGTACGACGGCGTCGATGGTGACTGCGCCGGAGACAACGACTACGACCAAGACGGCGACACCTACGGCTCCAAGGCCTACGGCAAAGGCAGCGACTGCGACGACACCGACGCCGAGGCCTACCCCGACGCCTTGGAGCGCCTCAACGGCAAGCTCGACAACTGCAACGGCGCCGCCGACCAAGACGTCGCCACCTCCAGCGCCACGAGCCGCTACAACGCCAAGTCTTCAGCGACCTTCTTCGGCTACAGCGCCGCCGTCGGCGACATCGACGGCGACGGCAAAGACGACCTCGCCGTGGGCGCCCGGGGCAACGCCGGCTCGGCGGCCGGGGCGGTCTACCTGTTCATGAGCAAAGACGGCCTGCCCGCCGACGGCAGCACCGTCGACAAGGCCTCCGACAGCTTCGTCGGCCTCACCTCCACCGAGGGCCTGGGCACGGCGATGCACTACTTCGACGACTGTGAGGGCGACGGCGTCGCGGAGCTGGTCGTCGGCGGCTACTACGGCTCCAGCTACTACGGCGGGCTCTACCTCATCGACGTAGACCGCCTCGCGGGCAAGACCGGCGGCCTCGGCGACGCCCACACCACGGTGAAGGGCTCCTCCAGCGGCTACTACGTCGGGCGCTCCGTCGCCCGGGCCGACCTCAACGCCGATGGCCTCGACGACCTGCTCTTCGACTACAGCCCGACCTCGGCCGCGGCCTCCAACAAGAGCTACATCGGCCTGCTCTACGGCGGCAACAGCGGCGCCATCACCCTCACCTCCGTCGAGGCCCGCTGGACGACGGAGAGCAACGGCACCGCGGCGTATGAGGCGCTCTCTGACGGCGCCGACCTCGACGGCGACGGCTACGAGGACTGGGTGTTCGGCGACATCAACGCCGACAAGACCGCCACCAACGACGGCGAGGTCTATGTGCTCTGGGGCAAAGCCTCGGAGTACAGCGCCGCGGCGACGACCTTTAAGTCCAGCGCCGAGAGCGTCGTCAGCGGCGAGGCGTCGAGCGACTACGTCGGCACCATCGCCGGGGCCCTGCCCGACACCGACGGCGATGGCAAAGGGGAGCTGTTCTTCTGGCACGGCGCCGATGGTGACCTGGGCATCGTGCGCGGCTCGGCGGCGATGAAGGGCGGCGGGGCGATCCTCGCGTCCGAGGCCGACACCCTCATCGACTTCTCCAGCTCCGCCAAGCCCACCGTGGCCCGGGCCACGGCCGACCTCGACTCCGACGGCCTCCTCGACATCTTCTTTGGGGTGGAGTCCAGCGGCGGGCGAATCTACGTCTTCCCCGGCGACATCTCCGGCGCCATCGAAGACGACGACGTCTTGGCCTCGGTGAAGGGCAGCAGCACTGATGGCAGCGTGTACTTCTCCCACGCGATGCCCCACCGCCAGGCCGACCTCGACAACGACGGCCTCCTCGACGTCGTGCTCACCGACTACGGCTACGACGGCGACGTAGACGGCAACGGCTCCTCGGACACCAACGCCGGGGCCGTGTACATGTTCTTGAGCTCCGACCGCTGAGCGAGCGAGGCCTTCTGCGAGGGGCGTCGCCTGGCGCTCCTCGCGTAGCCTGCGTGGCGCTCACGACGTGCTGGAGCGCCCAGAGACAAAAAAACCCCTTGAAGAGCGAACTCTTCAAGGGGTTTAATGGTGCGGCCAGGAGGAGTTGAACCCCCAACCTTCGGATCCGTAGTCCGACGCTCTATCCAATTGAGCTATAGCCGCAGGAGATCTTCTGAGAGGACACGCTTGAGTTTTGGCCCAAAACTGGGCTTCTGCTCAAGCCAAAGTGGCGGAGACGGAGGGATTCGAACCCTCGGTAGAACTTTTGATCCTACACACGATTAGCAATCGTGCACCTTCGGCCACTCGGTCACGTCTCCAGACTTGAAAGAACGACACGTTGAGGAGGTGGAGGCGGTGGGATTCGAACCCACGAACCTTTACGGTCTCCGGTTTTCAAGACCGGTGCCATCAACCGCTCGGCCACACCTCCCCGGCGCGACACACAGCACTTAATCTGGGGCTGGGATGCGGTCAAGGCCGCCGAGGTAACTTCTCAGCGCCTCGGGGACGACGACGCTCCCGTCCGCCTGCTGGTAGTTCTCCAAGATGGCCACGAGCGTGCGGCCCACGGCGAGGCCCGAGCCGTTGATCGTGTGCACAAGTCTTGGTTTTCCGGGCTTTTTCCCGTCGCCTTCGGGGCGGTAACGCGTGGCCATCCGCCGGGCCTGGAAGTCGCCGAAGGTCGAGCAGGAGGAGATCTCCCGGTAGGCCCCTTGGCCGGGCAGCCAGACCTCCAGGTCGTAGCAGTGCCGGGCGTTGAAGCTGATGTCCGCCGAGCACAGGCGCAGCACGCGGTAGGGCAGGCCCAGGCGCTTGAGGCACTCCTCAGCGTGGCTCGTGAGCAGCTCGTGCTGGGCGTCGCTGTCTTCAGCGGCGGTGATCCGCACCAGCTCGACCTTGTGGAACTGGTGCTGGCGGATGAGGCCCTTGGTGTCGCGGCCGTGGGTGCCGGCCTCGGCCCGAAAGCAGGGCGTGAACGCCACGTAGGCCTTGGGCAGCTCGCTGACGTCGAGGATCTCCTCGCGGTGCAGGTTCGTGACCGGCACTTCAGCGGTGGGGATCAGGTAGGCGTCTTGGCCGTTGAGCTTCTCCGAGAGCTTAAACATGTCCTGGGCGAACTTGGGGAGCTGCCCCGTGCCCTGCATCGTCGAGGCCCAGACGATGTACGGCGCCAAGACCTCGGTGTAGCCGTGCTCGCGGACGTGCATGTCGATGAAGAAGCTGATGAGCGCGCGCTCCATGGCCGCGCCAGCGCCCTTGAGCACCGAGAAGCGGGCGCCCGACATCCGCGCGGCGGCGGCGAAGTCGAGGATGCCCAGGCGCTCGCCGAGCTCATCGTGGGTCTTGGGGGTGAAGTCGAAGCTGGGGATCGTACCCCAGCGGCGGAGCTCCTCGTTCTGTTCTTCGGACTCGCCCGTGGGCACCCGAGGATCGAGGAGGTTGGGGATCGCCCAGATCAGCTCCGCGCGGGCGGCCTCGACCTCAAGGCGCTGGGTCTCTAAGTCTTTGGCCTTCGCCGTGGCCTCACGCACCTGATCTTGCAGGGGCGCGGCCTCGTCCTTCTTCCCGGCCTTCATGAGCTGGCCGATCGTCGGGGAGAGCTCGTTGCGCAGGGCCAGGAGGCGCTCCCCTTCGAGGATCAGCGCCCGGCGGCGCTGGTTGAGCTGCACGATCTGGTCGAGGGAGCTCAGGGTCTCGGGGCTGGCGTGGCGGCGGACGAGGGTCTCGCGGATGAGCTCGGGCTCATCTTCGAACTGGCGGGGGTCGAGCATGGAGGGCGCTCCAGAGATCGAGGTCGGGCGGCGCTATAACCGGGCGTGGCGCCCCTGGCCTCGCGTCGTGAGGGGGTTAGGGACGGCCTATGACGACGAACCAAAGCCCCACCCGGTCCCCTGCCCCGCTCCGCTCGTTTAAGCTCACCGCGCCGAACGCGCAGCCGAGCCGCTGGGCCGTTGTGCTGCACGGGATCCTCGGCTCGGGCACCAACCTGCGCACCTTCGCCCGACAGCTCGCCTTGGCGTCGCCTGAGTGGGGCTTCCTCTTGCCCGACCTGCGCGGCCACGGCGACAGCCCCTCGGGTGAGCCGCCCCACAACGTCGCCGCCTGCGCGGCCGACGTCTTGGCCTTGGCGTCAAGCCAAGGGATCACGCCGAGCACGATCCTTGGGCACAGCTTCGGGGGCAAGGTGGCCTTGGCCTGCGCCCAGCTCGCCGAGGCCCAGGGGCGACCCGTCGAGCGGGTGTGGGTGCTCGACGCCCCGCCGGGACGCGCGGACGTGTCGTTGGCGGTGAGCTCCGAGGTCGTCCAGGTCGTGCTCGCCCTGCGGGGCCTGCCCGATCGGTTCGAGCGCCGAGAGGAGCTCGTCACCCTGCTCACCGCCCAAGGCTTCTCTTTGGCCCTCGCCCAGTGGATGACGACGAACCTGCGCTCGACAGGGGACGGCCTGCGCTGGCGGTTTGACCTCGACGTGATCTCCGCCTTGCTCCAAGACTACGCGGTGACCGACGCCTGGCCAACCCTCAACGATCCCGCCCGCCAAACGATCGTAGACGTCGTGCGCGCCGAGCGCAGCGAACGATGGTCGGCTGAGGAGCTCGCCCGCTTCGCCGCCGCCGCGGGCTCGGGCGTCAAGCTGCACCTGCTCCCAGACGCGGGCCACTGGGTGCACGTCGATAACCCCGAGGGCCTCTTGCAGATGGTTCAGCGTGAGGGGCTCGGCGGATCGGGCAGCCGGTAGATCACGAGGCCCGGCGCGACCGCGGCGGGCGGCCCCAACGCCTGGGTGAGGCCCGGGGTCTCCACCACGTCCAGGCGCCTCGGCCACACCAAGAGCCAACGAAACCCTCGGGCGGCGGCCAAGGTCGCGGCGGCGTGGCGATCCGCCGCCGTCGGCCCGGCGTCCGCCCGGCGGGCCGCCTGGGTCAAGGTGTGCTCAACCAGGCGGGTCTCGGGGTCGGCGGGGCTCGGGTAGAGCACGGCGTTTGTGGGCTGGCCATGAAGGGTCTGGGCGAGGAGGTTCTCGCCGAGGAGCTGCCCGCCCAAGCCGGCGCTGTGGTCGTTGGGGAGCTCCATCACCGGGCCGTCGAGCGCCGCGAGGGCCTGGGCGTCGGGCATCGGCGAGGAGAGCAGGCGGAGCCCCACCCCCGCGCCCAGCCGCGCGTCGAGCATGAGGCCGAGGGCCAACACCGCCGCGATCCCCGGCCGCCGCGTCGCTGAGGCCACGAGCGGCGCGCAGAGCAGGCAGGCCACCGCCGCCGCCCGGTGCCAGCGGGTCAGCCGCGACAGCGGAGGCACGAGCTTGATGAGCCCCAAGACCGGCCCCGGCGCCTCCTCGCCGCCAAACGACAGCCAGTCCCCGGCGTGAAGCAGCCAAGGCCCCCAGGAGAGCACCACAAACCCCAGCACCCCCAGGACGAAGGGCGCGGCCCGACGCGCGCCGAGGCGCCAGGCGCCTATCCCGGCGAGGATCAGCGCCACGACGCCAAGATAGGCCGGAAACACCAGGCCCTCGGGCGTGGACCAATCCGGGCGAACAAAAGCCAAGACCTCGGCGCCGCCCCCCACCCGCAGGGCCCCGCCGAGCTGCGGCGCCTGGGCCCCGCCCGGCTGGCCGCTCGTCTGATGAAGCGCGAACCACAGCGGCGGCGCGCTGAGGAGCCCACCCAAGAGCCCAGCCGGCGCCGTGAAGCGCAGCGCGCGAGGCCGCGAGAGCGCCACGGCGAGATCGACGATGGCCGCGAAGACCACGTTGTAAGGCCCAACATGGGCCGTCGCCGCCAAGAGCAGGGCGAAGATCAGGCCCCGCCGCCAGCTCGGCGCCTCGATGTGCCAGAGGAGCGCGGCGAGCTGGGCCACGACCCACCCCGCCCCGAAGCTCTCGGTCATGCCGTGGTTCACCACGCCGAGGAGCCCCGGGCAGCTCAGGCCCAAGGCCAAGGCGAGCCCCTGCCCCGCCGGGCTCGCGCCCATCACCCGGGCCAAGGCCCAGCTCCCGAGCCCCGCGACGCTGAGGCCTAACCACAGGATGAGGTGCGCGGCGAAGGCCGGTCCACCCAAGGCGACGCCGAGGCCAAAGATCGGCAGGTGCAGGGGATCGATGAGCATCACCTCGGCGCCGCTCGGCCAGAGGATCATCTCGGTCTGGGCGCTGTACACCGCGCCGGCGCCCCAGAGGGCCCACAGGCGCCAGAGGTGGGTGGCCATCTCCCCGTCGGGCGCGCCCAGCAGGCGCTCGGGCGCGGCGATGGGCAGCGGCCAGAGCAGGATCGCCGGGAGGATCAACGCGGCGAAGATCCCGGCGAAGATCCCGACCCCCTCCCCGGCCCACCGAGACCTCACGGCCTCGCCTCCACGGTGATCACCCGGCGCGCGGGGATCGGCCCCGGGACGGTGATGGTGCCTCCGCCCCAAGGCAAGATCACCCGCAGCGTGTCAACGATCTGGGCCTCCCCC
>JAKLKE010000270.1 GCA_023150775.1 Myxococcota bacterium | reverse complement strand
CCGACTCATGGCTCGTGAGCCCCGAGCTCTGCGAGGGCTGAGGGGCGCTGGAATCCCCGGCGGCTTCTCGCTATACTTGCTCCTATGCTGCTGATCTTCTGGACAGCGGCGAGGCGCAGCCCGATGACGGGTGGGCGGCGGCTTGGTCTCACGACCCCAGACTGCTCGCTGCGGCCGCGTAGGAGCTCGGGTCGGCGATATAAAGTTTGGGGGCAGACCTGAGCGAGGGCGTCGAGGACACCATGACCCAGGCCGCGGCGGTCGCGCTATGCCCGGGCTCCTCCGTGGCCGCCGCCATGCGTCGTGAGGTGGTGCACAAGGGGGACGAGCCGGACCGGCCACCACCAGCACCAATCGGCCGAACGAGGTCACCTCTGAGCAAGACGCCGAAGGCGTCGGTTCGCTGGAGCCCGAACGAGGGCACGCGCGACCGGCGGTGGGTCTACGTCTTTCGGGTCAGACTCCAGGTTGGAGGAGCTCGGAGCCGCGTCCGAGGAGGGGAGGTCCGAGAGAGGCGGCGCGCCATTCCGTGGTAGGCTCACCTGCGTGAGCGTTTCATGCGACCCATCCCCGACACCATGAGCGACCAAGAGGACACGGGCGGGCGAGCGGAGTGGCCGCTGGCGCTGTTGATCGGCGCGCTGGCCGCCCTCCCCGGGCTCCTTCCAGGGGCTGAGCACCACCTGGACAACAGCCCCCACGCCCTAGAGCTGCAGCTCCTGGCGAGCGAGGTCTTGCCCGTCCAACATTGGGTCAGCGGGTGGAGCCCCCGCGCGAACGCGGGCACAGCGGTCTTTCAGCTCAACGCGCCGCTGGCTTGGTTGCCGTTGGCGTTGCTGGTGCAGCTAGGTTTGGGCCTTGAGGTCGCCATACGTCTGGGAGCGCCCGTCGCCAACGCCGTGGTGGCGCTCGGGGCGTGGGCGTTGGCCCGCCGGCTGTTCGTGATGCCTGGAGTCGGGCTGCTCGCTGCGGCGCTGGCGGCGAGCACCCCTATGGACCTCGTCGGTGTGGGCGGCGCGCTCGGGGGGATGTGGCCCCATCGCCTCGCCAATGGGGTGCTGCTTCTGGGATTGGCGGCGGCCCCCCAACAACGGCGACCGGCGGCCGTGGCCCTGTGGCTCGCGCTCATTGGGCTCCTCCACACCTTCACGGCGCTGTTCGCCGCGCCGCTCCTGGTCGCCCGCGCGGCCCTGCACCTCCGCGCGGGACAGCGGCACGACGCGCTGAACCTCCTGGTGGCGGTCGCCGTGGCTGGCCTGCTGATTAGCCCCCAGATGGGGCCGCTGCTCGACGCGCGCCTGCGAAGCTTGCCGGCCCCCTGGCAAGCACCCCTGCCGGCCCTCGCCCACCTGCTCTTCGTCCCTGTAGACTTGATCGATCTGCGCCTCGCGGGCTCCGGTGCGGTCTTGGGAGGCCTCGCAGGCGCGCTTCAGTCTGCAGCGCTGTGGGCAGGCGCCGCTATCGCGCTGTTCACCGGGGCCGCGCGGGCGCGCTCCAGCGGCGTCGGCGTGGGGCTGGGAGTCGCCGTCCTGGTGTGGACCGCGGTCGCGCTCGTGTGCCAGGGCGCTGGATTCGAGCTGCTGGGGCCAAACCCGTGGCGCCACCTAGCGATCACACGCCTGGGCCTAGCGCTCACCGCCGCGGTCGGTCTGGCGGCGGTCCTGCCCGCTCTGGGCCGCCGCATTGCCGTTGTCGCCGCGGTCTGCGCAGGGGGCGCCATCGGGCTCAATCACCTCGCCTCGCGACTGGACCCCGAGGTCGCGCATAGCCTCGACGACCTCCAACAGACCTGGATCCAAGTCGCGGCGGCGCACCCAGAGGCCAGGGTCTATCAGGTGGACACGTTTCGTCGCGGCGACGCGCCGCCGGGCACAGAGGACATCCACCCTGGCGGACTGGAGGCCGCCCAGACGGGCCTCAGCCTACTGGGGAGCTGGTACGGCATCTCGCCGGACGCGGTGGTGAACCGTGCCAGCTCTGAGCTCGGCCTGCTGATGGGCGCGCCCGAGGTGGAGCTCACCGACCTGCCGGGATGGATTGACAGCCGCATGATGCAGCTGGGGGCAACGGCCTTCATCACCCACCGCGCCGCGCACCGCGCCGCTCTGGAGTCCGACGGCCGCTTCAAGCTGATCGCCGATACTGGGAGCTTCACCGCCTGGGCCCGCACAGGACCCACGCTTCCGCTCCTGGGCGTCAAGTCACCTGCCACGGCGGTCGAGGGCGACGCCAGTCCTACCCGCATCGAGTCGCTGCTGGTTGGCACGCCTCCCCTCCCCTTTCGTGTGCGGGTCGCCTACCACCCCTGGTGGCAGGGCAGCGTGAACGGCGACCCGGTCCCGCTGACCATGACCCCGGACACCGGGATGTTGCAGGGTGTCTCACCCCAGGCCGGCGACCTGGTGTTGACCTGGACCGATCATGGGGTGCCTTGGCGCTGGACCGGCGCGGGGGGGGCGCTGCTGCTGGTCCTGCTGGCGCTGCGAGACCTGCGCGCTCGCTCACCGCTCAACTGAGCGCCGCCGCGCTCGACGCGAGCGGCCCTGCGCAGATTGTTGGACCGGTCATCGCCGCCAATCCGCGCCGGGCAGGTCGTCGATGGGCGGGCTCGATGCTAGCCCATCTTGAGGGACCGCTCCCCCGGCGACTACACACAGACTGCCGCCGCCCAGCACGACATTACCTCTGGCACACGCGGCCGCGAGCCCCATCAAACGCTGCTTGGCAGCCAGCTCGGCGCCGGGGACACTCAGCCCATCGAGACGTTGATCGACACCCCGGTCCCCGAGGTGGAGGTGCTCCTGCCCGAGAACGTCGACGCGCTGCGGGAAGAGCTCGGCCTCAACCCCGACTCATGGCTCGTGAGCCCCGAGCTCTGCGAGGGCTGAGGGGCGCTGGAATCCCCGGCGGCTTCTCGCTATACTGTGCCTATGGCAGACCCTCTCCGCTCCGTGACCGCTGACGCGATGGCCCTCGACCCGGCCGATCGGCTCCGCCTCGCCGCCGAGTTGATCGACAGCGTGGACAGCTCTGCCGAGCCCGGCTGGTCGGAGCGCTGGACCACCGAGCTTCGCCGCCGCACGAGCGCCGCCGCCGAGCGTGAGGCCCAAGGACAGCCGCGCGGCGCGGAGTGGTCCCAAGTGAAGGACCGCCTGCTAGGTCGCTTGGCCCAGCGGTGACTCTGCGTCGTGTTGTCCTGCCTGAAGCCGAGGACGAGCTCAACACGGCGTTCGTCTGGTACGAGGCCCAGCGAGATGGCCTAGGTGCGGAGTTTTTTGAGGCCATCGAGGCCACCATGGCCCAGGCCGCTGAAGATCCCCTGCGGTGGCCCGCGTGGTTCGGCGATGATCGGTATCGGCGCGCCGTGGTTCAGCGTTTCCCTTACCTGCTGTTCTACGAGCTCCACCCCGACACGATCGAGCTCGTCGCGGTGGCCCACTCCAAGCGGGAGTCTGGCTATTGGCTCACCCGAATCCCCAAATGACGAGAGCCCGTAGGATCTCACGATCACTACGGGCCCTCGAAGATGGTCGGGGTGAGAGGATTTGAACCTCCGGCCCCCTGCTCCCGAAACAGGTGCGCTACCAGGCTGCGCTACACCCCGACACGCTGAGCCACTTAGCGGCTCTCGACGGCCTTGTCAACCCCGGGCCCAGCGGGCCTGGCCTTGGGCGCCGTTGGCGCGGGTGGCGGCGATGGCCTGGGCGCGGTCCTGGGCCCCGTAGACGCCGGATCCGCTCACCAAGGCGTGGGCCCCGGCCGCGGTGAACTCATGGGCGTTGTCGATCTTCACCCCACCATCGACCTCGATCAAGGTCTTGAGCCCCCGGGCCTCGATGGTCTCCCGCAGCCGCGTGATCTTGGGGAACACCCGGCGGATCAACGACTGGCCGCCGAAGCCGGGGTTCACCGTCATCACCAACACCAGGTCAACCTCGTCCAAGACGTAGTCCAGCACGGTCTCCGGCGTGTGCGGGTTCAAGGCGACGCCGGCCTTCGCGCCCAGAGACTTGATGAGCTGAATCGAGCGGTCGAGGTGGTCCGTGGCCTCAGCGTGTACGGTGATGAGGTCGGCCCCGGCCTCGCGGAAGGCGGGGACGTACTTGTCGGGCTCGACGATCATCAGGTGAACGTCGAGGGGCTGGGTCGTGAGCGGGCGCAGCGCGGCGACCACCAGGGGGCCGATGGTGATGTTGGGCACGAAGCGCCCGTCCATCACGTCCACATGAATCCAGTCCGCCGTGGCGACGGCGGCGATGTCTTCGCCGAGCCGGGCGAAGTTGGCCGAGAGGATCGACGGGCTGATGATCACCGGGGCCACACCGCTCATGTCCACACCTCGCCTGAGCGCACCCGGGCGCCGTTGATGAAGTCTCGCGCGCCGACGGCACGTTTGTTCGGCGCCTGGGCCTCCAGGATCTCCAAGGCCCCCTGCCCGCAGGCCACCACGAGGCGCTCTTGGGCCTCGATGACCACGCCGGGCGCGCCCTCGCCCTCGACCACCCGCGCCCGCTTGACCTTGATGACGTCACCGCCCCGGCCGCAGAAGGTCCCCGGCCACAGCTCCAAGGCCCGCACCTGGTCCTTCAAGGCCCGGGCGGGGCGCGTCCAGTCCAGGCGCCCGTCGTCTTTGTTGAGCGGCCGGGCGTGGGTGGCGAGGCTGTGGTCTTGGGGTGTCGGCGTGAGGCCGTCCAGCGCCGCCAAGGTGCGCACCATGAGCGAGGCCGTGAGCGCGGCGAGGCGCGCGGAGAGCTGGGTGAAGGTCTCGTCCTCACCGATCGAGATCGCCTCGCGGAGCAGCATGTCGCCGGTGTCGAGGCCCTCGTCCATCAACATCGTCGTCACGCCGGTCTCGGCGTCGCCGCTCAACAGCGACCACTGCATCGGCGCCGCGCCGCGCCAGGCGGGCAAGAGCGAGCCGTGGCCGTTTACGCAGCCGAGCCGCGGCGCTTGCAGCAGCTCCGGCGTGAGGATGCGGCCATACGCGACGACCACGCCCACATCGGCGCCTAAGGCGCGGAGGTTCCCCGGAAAAGGCCCCGAGCGTAAGGCCTTGGGCTGCCGGGTGGGGATGCCCAGGGCGCGGGCGCGCTCGACGGTGGGCGGGGCCTGGAGCGCCTGCCCCCGACCGGAGGGTTTGTCGGGCTGGGCGACCACCCAGAGCACCTCGTGCCCGGCCTCTACGAGGGCGTCCAGGGTGGGCACCGCGTAGGCCGGGGTGCCCATGAACACGATCTTCAACGGCATCTCCTCAGAGCGAAGCGCCCTCAGCCTCGTCATCTTCAGCGCCCGACTCAGCGCCGATGACGCCCTTCTTGACCTTCTTCAGGTAACGGCTGCGCTTGAGGCGGCTCGCCTTGTCGATGATCACCACCCCTTCGAGGTGGTCCATCTCGTGCTGCAGGACCACGGCGGGGAAGCCCTCAAACCACTCGTCGTGGTGGGCGCCCAAGGCGTCGCGGTACTTCACCCGCACCCGGCGCGGGCGCTCAAAGAACTCCCAGAACTCGGGCACGGAGAGGCAGCCCTCTTCCCAGCGGATCTTGTCGCGGCTGCGCTCGACGATCTCCGGGTTCACCACGAGCTGCAGGTGTTTGGCCTGCTCGCGGCGGCCGTCGTCTTCTTTCTCTTCAGTGGCGTCCATGACGAGCATCCGGCGCAGATCGCCCACCTGGGGCGCCGCGAGGCCGACGCCGGGGGCGGCGTACATCGTCTCCGCCATGTCCGAGAGGCGCCTCGCCAGCGCCTCGCCGAACTCGTCCTCCCGCACCGGGCGGGCTTTTTGCAGGAGCAAGGGGTGAGGCACGGTCAGAATCGGCAGGATCGCCATGACGGCTCCGCGCCGCGTCGGCGGACGCGGCTTCCTGAGCAGGATAACCACGCCTCACGCCAATTCACAGGCCCCACCCGCGCGCAACCGCTCCCCGGGGCTGGTCTATACTTCGGGCAAGAAGACACGGACCAAGACGTCCCCTTCCGTCTCCCCTCGCGCCCCCGGCCGACCCGGCCACGGAGAGCCCATGGCCCTCGGAAAGATCCCGCGCTTCTCCCCCAGCTTCTCCCCGGCCGAGGCCGTCGTCGTCGCCCGGCAGCTCCTCCGCCCCGGCGATGATGACGCCAAGGTGCGTGAGTTTGAGCGGGCCTTCGCCGACTACATCGGCGTCAAGCACGCGGTCATGGTGCCTTCAGCGCGCTTTGGCTTCTCGCTCTTGCTCCAGGGCTGGGGCCTCAAGGCCGGCGATGAGGTGATCCTCCCGGCGCTGACCTACTTCGCCATCCCCGCCTTCGCCAAAGCGCTGGGCGTCAAGCCCGTCTTCGCCGACATCGGCCGCACCACCCACGTGCTCGACCCCGAGGCCTTTGAGCGCGCCATCACCCCCCGCACCAAGGCCGTCGTGCCGACGCACCTCTTCGGCACGCCCTGCGATCTAGAGCCGATCCTGCGCATCGCCCACCGCCACGGGATCAAGGTGATCGAGGACGTCGCCCAGGCCTGCGGCGCGCGCTACCGAGGCCGCCGCGTCGGCTCGTTTGGCGACGCCGCGTACTACACCTTCGGCCTCACCAAAAACATCACCTCGCTCTCCGGCGCGATGATCACCACGAGCGACGACGCCTTGGCCGACGACATCCGCCAGCGCCTCGACGGCGGCGGCCGCGCGCCGCTCAAGAAGCCGCTCAAAGAGGCCCTCACCGGCCTGGCGATGATGGTGGCCACCCACCCGGCGGTCTACCCCTTCACCGTTCACCCCGCCGTGGTCTTGGGCAACAAGATCGGCAAAGATCCCATCCACGACCGCTTCGGCGAGGCCGAGCGCACCTGGGACAAGATCCCCAGCTACTACCGCGACGAGCGCCCCGGCGCGCTCCAGGCCGCCGTTGGCCTCAAGCAGCTTGAGCGTATCGAGGCCCTGAACGGCGCCCGGGTGCGCAACGGACGCTTCTTGGACGGCCAGCTCGGGAACGTGCCCGGCGTCGAGGCGCCGACCTACCCCCAGGGCGCGGAGCCGATCTACATGAGCTTCGTCGTGCACCACCGCCGCCGAGATGAGCTCGCGAAGGCCCTGCGGGCGCGAGGCGTAGACACCACGATCGGCTACATGGCCAACTGCGCGGCCAGCGATCTCTTCCCTGAAGACACCGCGCGCTGCCCCAACGCCGAGCGGGCCTTCGCCGACCTGCTCCACCTCCCGGTTCACCCCAACTTATCCGAGGCGGATCGTGCACATCTGTGCGAAGCTGTGCGTCAAGCTGCCCTGGAGGTCGGACCATGAACCTCAACATTCGTAACTACGCCCGCTTAGCGAAGGCCGCCGTCACCCGTGACGTGCCGGTCTACGCCCACTTCGGCATCACCCACCGCTGCGATCTCACCTGCAAGATGTGCGGGATCTGGCGCTACGGGAACAAAAAAGAGGAGCTGAGTCTCGACGAGATCCGCCAAGTCGCAGAGCGTATGAAGCGCCTCGGCGTGGTCCAGATCTCCATCGGCGGCGGCGAGCCCTTCTCGTATGAGAACTTAGAGGAGGCCGCAAAACACTTCGTAGACGCCGGCCTCAACGTGCGGGTGCTCACCAACGGCGTGAACGTCCCCCGCGAACGTTTTGAGAAGATCCTCTCCTACGGCGTGAAGAACTTCTCCATCTCTCTGGACAGCCTCTACCCCGCCCGTTTTGACTACATCTGCGAGGTCGAGGGCTCCTGGGACAGCGCGGTGCGCAACATGACCTTCCTCGCCGAGCGCCTGCAGGGCTCCGGCGGGCTGTTGGTGATGAACACCGTCGTCTCGAACCTCAACCTGGAGGAGTGCCCCGACATTGTGCGCTTCGCCAAAGAGATCGGCTTCGCGGTGAGCTTCTTGCCCATCGAGCTCCTCGCCGATCCCAAGGCCGGCGTGCGCAACTGGGAGGCGCGCTTCATCCGCCACCGCCCCGAGATGGGCATGTCCGAGGGCCCCCAAGGCGACGTCGGCGAGCGTGTGGATCGTGTGTACGACACGCTCATCCGCATGAAGAAGGAGGGCTGGCCGATCCTCAACTCCACGCCTTACCTCGACTCCAGCCGGACTTACCTCAAGACCGGGCGCTTCCCGGCGGACGGCTGCGACGCCGGCGCGCTCTACTTCTCGGTGAGCCCCAACGGCCAGTTCACCATCTGCCACCGCACCAACCACGACTACAAACACTTCTTAGATCCCGACTTCGAGACCTTCTTCCGCTCCAAAGAGTACGAGCACAAGCGGAAGCTGGAGGCCGGGGCCTGTGAGGGCTGTATGCGGGCGTGCTGGATCGACACCAGCTCCA
>JAKLKE010000026.1 GCA_023150775.1 Myxococcota bacterium | reverse complement strand
TCGGGGCCAAGGGCCTTCAGCGCGCGGAGCGTAAGCGAAGCGCACCGCATCCAGAGCGACGAAGGGAGAGAGAAGAGAGAGGACTAGCTCTGATCTCAGATCTCCCAGAGATCGCAGGCCTTCTATAGCAGTGGTCTAGGCTAGCTCTGGCGAGCGTCGCTCGTCTCTGGTGACGCCCCCGCATGACATTTTGTCCGCCCTCTAAGGGGAGCACATGGCCAGCGCCGGGGCGCCTCCAGGCTGCGCCGGTGCTCTGGGCGGGATCCCAGGCCCAAAACGGCGACGGCGCCAGCGTCGAGGCATGAGGAGGCCTCGACGCTGGCGCCGCGTCGGTGTCGGGGGGCTGGGGGTGCTGGGCCTGGTCGGCGCCAGCGGCGGAGACGAGAGGGACGACGAGAGCGGCTAAGCGCCGCCTGGTCGATCCGGCGGTCGGCCGCGCGAGAGGGCCTCAACCATCCTGTGATGCTCGTCTACAGCCCCGGAGAGCTCTTTGACGGGCCCGGCTAGCTTCAGCACCTCTGGCCACACATCGCTGAAGTTCGTGTCGAAGAGGAGATCCACGCACTTCTCCGACCACTCAAGCGAGCCATAACGATGATCGACGAGCCAACCTCCGGCGATGAATTGGGAGCGCGTCGGTGTCGCCTCATCAAGCATGGCGTCAACCGCTTTTGCCCATGCCCGCTGGGCACGCTCCAAATAGCGGGGAAACTGAGCCGGGCGCCAAACCGACGAGCTGCGAGGGTGAAAGAGTCGATAGCCTTGGTTGCCCTTCAGCTCCACCAGCTCCCCGAGAGCTCCGGCGCCCTCGGCCCACGCGACGAGGGCCACCTCCTCGCAGAGGGTACGCGCATCAGGGCACGCGAGATCACGCCAGAGCGCCCCTAAACGCCCGTTACCCTGGGCCCGGGCCTGCTCGACCAAGTACCCAGGGTTAGCCCCAGGGTGTTTCAGCGCCGCCAACGCCAGCGCCGCGAGGCCTCCGACGTTCCGCAGCCAGGCCGGGATCTCGCTGTCGGTCATGGCCCCGCGGATCTGCTCGGCGACACGCAGCGCCCACGGCACGAGCTGCGGCCAGGCCTCGACGCCCCGGATGATCGCGACGGGGGGCCGAGGCTCGATCACGGTCTGGCGCCATCCCGTCGCCACCGGCGGCGGTGTCGAGGCCTGAAGCTCCATCGTCGCGGTGACGAGATCGAGGCCGGTAAGAGGCGCGCCGTCCTTGTCCAGCTTGAGGCGCGCGGCGGCGCTGGCCTTCGCGTGCATCTTGCCCACCTCGGCGCGGCGTTCCTGATCCGCCTTGACCTGTTTTGCGCCGTAGTAATCGGCCAGCGCGTTTATCTGGGCCTCGTGGATCTGGAATTGAGAGGCCGACCACCCCCGGTAAAACCGGGTGATCAACCCCAATCTCTCCAGGTTGAGCACCGCCCGGCGGGCTGTCCGCGCGCTCTTTCGTGCTGCGGCGCCGAGCCTCCTCATGCTGTAGAACTGCCCTTCATGGGCGTTGGCATCATGGGGCACCATCCAGGCGCCCTCCTTGACGGTATGCGACTCAAGGGCGTTGAGGAGCTCCTCAAGAATTCGGAGCTCAACGAGGCCGATGGACTCGATCAGCGGCGCCCGCTTTCGCAGCGCGTGAACCCGGCGGATCGCCCGATCCTCCTCGGGGGGCTGCTCCTGCCGTTGTTCACGCCTGCGGTTCAAGACGGCCACCCCTTCAGCGCCGCGTAGACGACGACGGCGAACCAGGCCGCCGGGGTCGCGAGGGCGAAGGCCTCGCCCCGGGTGATCATCCGGCCCGCCGCCAAGGTGGCGACGGCGCACAGCAAGACCCACACGCTGAAGGCCAGCGTGGCGGCCTGGGTGATCACCTCAGCGGTCATCAACACCACCCCCACGCCCCCACGCCCCCGCGTTGATTACTCCATGATCACCGCAGGATTGAGACGCGCACGCCTGCCCCGTCGATTCTTCGCCCCGCGCCAGGCCGCCGAGCTTCGCCACGCTGGGAACGGATAGAGCCGGTCGGCCTCGGCGAGCGCCTCCTGAAGCGTCGTCCCCCTGAGCGGCGCCTGTAAGGCCTCGTCCTCGGTGGTCTGCACCTGTGCGGCGAACATGGGCCGATCGGCTTGGGCGATCGGCCAGATCGCCGGATGTGCCAACGTCACCACGAGACCATCCCGCCGCTCGGCCTGATGATCCAAGATCTCCCAGGCGGAGGGCTCTTTGTCGGTCTTCTCCATTCATCACCTCACCACGCCCGCCGGGAATCGGCGAGCAGATCACCGGCGCGCTGGTGGGGCTCACCGGCGGCCTCAAGACTTTTTCTCCGCGGCGTCATCACACGCGCCGGGGTCGGGGCCATGTACGGCCGAGGGCGCCGAGCGCCTCGACACGCTCAGGGACGCGCGGCGGGCGATCCGGGCCTCGTAGCGGCGGGCCTGGTCTTCGACGAGCCAGCCGGAGACACGCGCGGCGATCACCTCTTCGGCGAGCTGGCGCTCTGTCCCCTCGGCGAGCTCCTCGGCGAGCTCGTCGGCTTGGCGCAGCTCTCGGCGCGCGGCGTCGAGCTCGTCTTCTGCGGTGTTGAGCATCGCCTCAAGCTGATCGGCCTCGTGCCAGGCCAAGAGCACCCGGGCGCGGGCCTCGGCGGCCTCGGCCTCGGCCTGGGCGAACTGCCCGCGCAGCGTGGCGATCTCTGCCCTGTCCTCCTGCACCTGGGCCGCGTAGGCCCCCATATGGTCGACCGCCGCTTCGCGGAGGCGCTGCTCGTCGTCGGCGCGGGAGGCTTGGGCCTCTCGGTCGATCACCACGCGCTCCCAGAGGCGCCGAAGGTGGGCGGATCGACGCTCAGCGAGCCAATCCCCGACCGCGAAGGCCAGCGCGGCGCACAGCGCGCCGAGGGGCACCGCGAGGTCAGCGCCGATCAAGATGTCACCTCGGCCCGCTCGTCATCGTCGGCCAAGGTCCGGCACGCTAAGCACCAACACGACTGCGCCCGTAGGCGGCGCGCCCGGCGGTCATCGGAGATGCGGGATTCAGCCCGTGACAGCTTGGCGCGCAGCTCGTCGCGCTCGGCCTCGGCCTGGTCGCGGCAAAGCCTCGCCGCTCGGATCTCCTGGTCGAGCCGTCCGATCGCCTCGGCGCCTTTGATGGCCTGCGCGTGCCAGATCTCCGCGCGCTCCTCGGCGGCGGCGCGGTCGATGCAGGCGAGCCGGGCGGCCTGGTTGCCCTTGAAGCGCCCGATCAGGAACGCCCCGAGCGACGCCAGCGCGGCGCCAAGCCAGGCCGCGCCGATCATGGTTTCACCTCGGCCGACTTGCCAACCCTGCGGCCCGAAATGTCACACTTTTGCCCAAAAGGTGACAGATAGTGAGTATAAGTGGGGGCAGGAGAGCCCACCCAGGAGCCGCCAATGGACACCCGACGCACGCTAGACCGAGAGGAGCAATACCTCTCACCGCGCAGCGACCACCCGCACGAGCCTTGGTCAGGCCGGGAGCGCCAAGTGGTGACGCTGCCCGACGGTTCCACCGTCGGCCTCATCAAGCCGAACGGGCCGCTGCCGGTCTTCAAGTCCATCACCCTGCGCGGCTCGACGGTCGCTGAGCTGATGCAAGAGAACGAGTGAGCGCAGCGTTTTTCGACACAAGCGCCCTTGTTCGGCTTTGGTTGACCGACGAGCCGCTCTCGTCCGAGCTGCAAGCCCTCGCAGGCGCAACGACAGAGCACTACCTGAGCGTGCTCGCCGAGCCCGAGGGGGTGGGCGCGCTGGTGCGAGCCTGGAAGGCCTCGCCGCCCCGGCTGAGCGCGGCGGAGTATCTGGCGGCGCGTGATCAGCTCATGACGATGCTGCGCGCCTCGACCGCTGTAGAGGTGGACACCACCTTGATCAAGGAGGCCGTGTTGCTCGTGTCCATGTACGGCCTCAAGACCTTGGACATGCTTCACCTCGCCAGCGCAAAGCGTGTTGCGGCGGCGGTGGGGCCGGTTCGGTTTGTCACCGTGGATCGACAGCTTCGCGGAGCCGCCCGTCAGGAGGGTCTTCGGGTCTGGGAGCCCTACAACCTCAGCACCTAGCCAGGCCGCGCCGGTCATAGGCTCACCTCGGGCAGCTCGGCGCCCTCGGCCTGGTCGCCCTCGATGGCGGTGCTTTCGTCCTGGCTGAGCCAGTCCTTCAGCTCTTGTGGCGAGGGGTCCAACTCCCGCACGATCGCCTTCAGCACCTCGTGGCTGGGCTTGCGCCGTTCGGTTTCGATGTTGGACCAGTGGCTAGGCCGCAGATTGCAGCGCGCCGCCGCTTGGGCTTGCGAGAGGCCACGACGAGCGCGCCATTGCTGTATGCAGCGTGGGGGAGACATCAGGCTTACGTTTCACATAGCAAGGTGGAAAGGTCAACCCAGCGACCGCACGCAGGAGGGATGAGAATCGACCTAAGAGCACTACGTCAGAGCGCCGGGCTGGACCAAAAGCAGCTTGCAGACAAGTTAGGCGTTCACCCTTCGACAGTGAGCAACGCGGAGAATGGCAACCGCAAGCTATCCGTGGATCTCCTTGATCAGTGGGTAACGATCTGCGGATCGGAGATCGTCGCCGTGGCGCGGGACCGCCTGCCCCTCGTAGATGCGGGCGCTGATGTTGGGGTTCTTATGGCTTTGGCGCAACTTCTACCTAAGCTCGATGAGGCGCGGATCGGGGATTTGACTGCGCTGCTCAAGCACTGGGATGAGGTACTGTGACGTTTTGGTGACAACGACATTGCATATAGCAATGTAGCGTCGGGGTGTGTGGTAAGCGTTGCGTATTGCAATGAGGCCACATGCTCCCCGAACCGCTCCACTTCGCGCACCCTCTCCCTGTCTGCACCCCTAAGCTCGGGGGTGGCGCGTGAGCTTCCCCGACCTGCTGCGCCCGGGTGTCGCTCACCCGTGCCTCCCCTCCGCCGCTGAGCTCATCGAAGACGCCGACGACTGGCTCTTGTTGCTCAAGCCTACTTTTGTGCGTGCGTGGGTCAACGCTCAACAGCTCAGCCCCCATCACCTCCGCGAGCGCGTCGCGCTGGCCCGCCTCCTGAGAGCCGCGAAGCTCACGACGTACACCCGTGAGGGCTTGCACCTCATCGACGTGGACGGCCTGCCCGACACGCCGATCGAGGAGCTGATCGACGACGCGCGCACCGTGCTCGCTGCGCGCCTGGTGGATGAGGTGAGCCTAGGCGCGCCGGTGGTGTGTGATCTGGCGCGGCCGCTTCAAGAGACGTTTCTGAAGGCCGACTGGCTGTGGCTTGTGCCGGATGCAAAGCACTGGATCGGGGGTGGCGCGTGAGCCTCCCCGACCCGCTGCGCCCGCCCCTGGGCCTCGCCGTTGACGACCTGCACGCCTTGTCGGCGGTGGCCTACGGCGGCGACGTGATCGATCGTGAGCTCGACGAGCGCCTCCGCGCGCTGGCGATCTCTCACCCCTCCCTAGTGACGGTGCGGGAGCCCAAGGCCCGCCGAGGGAAGCGCCGCGCGCTCGTCTACGCCGAGACGACGCCCGAGGGCCACAAGCAGATCCTCTTGTACCTGGCCATGAAGGCCGGAGAGGGGAAGGTTTTATGAGCCCGCTCGGTGAAGGGTCTATGAGGCCCCTGAAGGCGTGCTCCGGCGTGTCAGCGGTAGACCTCGCGGCGATGACCGCAGGTGACCACGACGATCTCCACCGCACCCTCGCGCCATCGGTAGAGGACGCGGTAGTCACCGACACGCAGCCGCCAGCCGTCGTCCTCGTTGGTCAGCTTCTTGCAACCGGGGGGCGTTGGGTTCAGTGCCAACGCCTCAACCGCCTTCAAGATGCGGTAGCGGACCATGTGCGGGAGGGCGAGGGCATCTTTCGTGGCGCCGCGCGTCCAGGTGATCGTGAGCGCCATTCAGGCAGCGCCAAGAAGACGCTTGACCTCTTCATGAGGGATTCGTTCGTCGTCACTGGCGAGGCGCTCGCGGAAGAGCGCGGCGTCGTGGGCGTCCTCCATCACTTCTTGGTGGCGGATGAGGGTGGCGAGGGCCTCCAACGCATCAGCCTCAGACGCAGCGGTCACGCGGAGCTCGGGGTTGCCCTGCACCTCGGCGACGGTTTCACACGCCTCAACGCTTACGGTGATGTGCATGTGGCCTCCTGTGCGCCCAGCTTACCCCTAGTCTGGGGTGGGCGCTATTCCGGCCTGGCCGGGATGCGGCAGGCTGCGCGGGGAGCAGTATGAGCCCGGCGCCTCGATATCTCGATCTGGCCCATGTTCTCCGGCTCGGCGATGACCTCGCCGCCTGGGTGCAGCGTCACCCGCTTTGGCGGAAGCAAGAGGGCATCCCCACCACACGAATCCGGGCGCGGGCGGTGTTGGCCGAGCTGCTCAACGCTGCGGCGATCGAGACTGGCTGCGCCCCGTTGCCCGTCGGACCTTTCGACCGTCTGGCGCTCGTGGCGCTGGACGGGATGCCCAAGGGTCGGATCGAGGCGCTCGCCGAAGACGCCGGGGTGTGGCTCTGGGCGGTGTTGCAGCGTGCGGACGCTCGGGCGAAGGTCTCGACGCTGTTCGCGTGCTGGCCTGCCGACTGGAGCGAGCAGGTACAAGCCGCAAAGCGTGCGCGGGGTGCGGCATGAACACCCCCGGCCCCTTGGCCATAGCCGACGCCTGGCTCTCCGTGCTCAGCCCCACGGCGTACCCCGTCGCCTTCGCCCAAGTCCACGCTCTCCCCGTCGAGCGCCGCCGGGAGCGCGCGGCGCTGGCTCAAGTCCTTTTCGCCGTGGCCCCGACCGTGGCCCCGGCGGATCTCATGGTGGGCGTCGCGCTGCACGGGATGCCCTCGGCCCCGATCGCGCAGCTCGTCGCCGAGGCCGAGGCCGTCGCCTGGGCGGCGGTGCGGGACCGGGAGGGCCTCGACGTGCCGATCCTCCCGGCCTCCGTCGAGGCGCGGCCGCTTCGTCACCTCTTCGCCGCGTGGCCCAGCGCGGCGGAGTGGTCGCTCTGGGCGCGCAAAGCCGAAGCGGCGCGCCGTCGCTCCTGATCTCCCCTGTCGCTCTCGTTCCCCCCTGGAGTCTCCGATGTTGACCTCTACTTGTCCCCCGCTCTCCCGTGACTGGCGTTCTCGCCGCGCCCTCTCTGTCCCCTCGTGGGACTACCACAACCTTAAAGACGCCCTCGCTCCCGACCCGCAGACCCGCAAACACCCGGCCTGGATCGCTGAGGCTGAGATCGTCGGCGCAGGCCCCGCCGCGCGGCGCCTGGCCGAGAGCTGGCTCTCTGTTGTGACGCTTAAATCGCTCCCGCTCACCTGGGCCGCGTTGCAGACGGCGGGTGACGTGCGGCTCGTCGATCGGGTCGCCGTCGCCTGGCTGCTGAAGGAGGGCTTGCGCCTGCCGGAGTCGCTGCGGGCGATCGTGGCGCTGGTCGGCGCGGACGTGCCCGAGATGGCCTCGGAGGAGCTGATCGACGGCGCGGCGCTCGTGCTGTGGTCCAAGGCCCGCGCGCTTCCCGAGGCGCGCCGCGGCGAGCTGCGCGAGGCCTTCAGCTCGTGGGCCGGTTTTGCCGAGGCCGAGGCCGCAGCGGTGACGGAGTGGGAGGCCTACCTCTACCCCGAAGGGCGCCGGGCGCCGGGCGGTGCGTTGTGAGCTGTCACCGCCTCGGGTGTTCGTGCGAGCGGTGCGCGCTGCCGTTGACCTCGCTGTGGGGCGCCTCGACCACGAGCGAGCAGGCCACCGGCGAGCAGGCCACCGGCGGCCACGTCGAGGGCCTCGCGGTGCTCCTCGACGACCACCCCAGCGCGTGCCCGTGTGAGGAGTGCGTAGCCCTGCGGGTGCTCGGGGGTGTGTCTTGAGCCCGATCGTGGGCCTGTGCCTCGGCCTGGGCACCCTCGGCGCGGGCTTTGCCCTCGGCGCCTGGTTTTGGCGTGTCGTCGTGGTGCCACGGTCTGCGCCGGAGCTCAAGGTCTCGGCGCAGCTCGTCGCGGTGTACGAGCCCTCGCCAGAGTGCCCGGCCTGGGTGCTGGCGTTCTACGACGACGGGACCGGGCTGTGGGGGCTTGGGCGCTCGCGAGAGGAGGCCGTCTCCCGCGCGCTGAGCCTGTGGCACCACCACACACCAGGGGAGGCGCGCTGCGCTGATGAGGAGTGGGTGCGGGGGCTGCGCCTGGTGCTCGTCGTCTGCTCTTCAGAGACCCTCAAGGACGTGGTTCTGCCGTTGATCCGTGACGCGGAGTTCTTGCCCGATGCTTGGGTGACGCCATGAGCGCGACCCCTCCAACGCTTCTTGTGGAGCTCGACCAGATCCCCGGGATGGCCCCGGCTGTGCTCCACCAGGCCCGGCTCTGGGTGGCGTTTACCCGAGTGCTCTACAAGCTCACGCCCGAGCAGCTCGGGCCACGGGTCGAGGAGCGCGCGGCGCTGGATCTGCTCGTGCGGCTGGTGTTGGGCCGCGCTGGGGTGATCGGTCGGGGTTCGCTCGCCGAGCTCCCCGAGGAGCTCAGCGCCGAGGAGTTCATCAGCCAGGCGGCGATCCGGCTGTGGCGGAACCTCTCGGATCCGCAGATCGCGCCGTTCGTGGCGTTCACCTTCAGCACGTTCCACGGCTGGGACGTGTCGGAGGACGTGGCCTTGTGGGAGGCCTCGCGCGGGCCGGTCGTCGAAGCCGCGCCGGTCATCGAGGCCGGGCCGGTCGTCGAGGCCGGGCCGGTCGTCGTCGCGCTCACCCTTGACGGCGCGGGGGTCTGGGGCCTGGGCGCTGATGAGGCCGAGGCCACGGCGCGCGCCGTCGAGGCCTGGACCTGGCTTCACGACGCCGCGCCCGGCGAGGGCTGGGCGGGGCTCCTCCGGTTTGTGCAGCTCGTCGGCGAGCCCGAGGCCGTCGCCGGGGTGTTGCAGCGCCTGGAGATCCCCGACCCTCAAGGAGGCGCCGATGACTGGAAATGACCTGGCTCCGATCGGTGAACTCTTCGAGCGGTGGACGACGCCCGATATCCGCGCGCTCTACCACAAGCCGCCAACGTCGGCGCTCTCGGCGACACGGGGCAGGCTGCGCGCCCTCGCGCTGGCGATCATGCTGTGTTCGCCTGGAACGAAGGAGCCCCAGGCCATCGCCGACGCTGAGCGGCTCCTTGCTGAGCGCGCAGAGGCGCGGCCTTGCCTGCGCCTCATTCACAGCACTTTTCCGCTCGTTGTGGTGCTCGTTGAGGCGCCCGTGTCTGACGAGGATCTCCTCTTGGCGCTGTTCGTGTGCTGCTGGGCGCACGTTCGCGGCTGGGTCGAGATCCCTGCGGCGCCGCTGACCCTCTGCGAGGCCCGGCGGCTGTGTGGCGAGGCCCTCTCGACGTGGCATCACGTCCGGGGCGGTGCGGCATGACCGCAGCCGAGGCGCTCGCCGAGGCCCGCGCTGCGGCGGTCTGGGAGGTCTATACCTCCTCCCCGGCGGCGGCCTGCGTCGTCGGGGAGCTCCTGCCCGGCTTCACCTTCTCCACCGGCGCCGAGGCCGAGGCCCTCGCGCGCCTGGCCGAGCAGGCCGGGGTTGATCCAGTCACCGCTCACCGCGTCGCAGGTGAGCTCATCGAGCGCGGCGCCGTCGTCGTGCATCACCTCACCGGCGCGGACGCGGGGCGCTCGGTGTGGGTGCTTCCCTCTGTCCCCGTGGCACTGGAGGCCTCTTGAGCGGCGCACCATTCACCTATGAAGAGCTCGGGACGTTGGGCTCTGAGCTGCGCATACGGATCCAGGCGGAGATCCCCGATGCGCCCCTGCAAGGGCTACGGCGCGTGGTCGATGCGCTTCGGCGTGCGCTCCAGGTGGCCGATCACCACTCAGAGCTGACGCTCGCCCGTTGGGGGCGGGATCTCGGGATCCGCTTGCTGCGGCGCTCGGCGTGGTCTGAGCACCATACTGAGACGCGGCGCCTTCTTTGGGAGCTCGTCGAGGGGCTCACCGATCGAGGCGCCCTCGACATCGAGGCCGTCCGCGCCGAGCTGGTGGAGCTGCTCGGCGGCGAGAGGCTCGCGCCGGTCGTGAGCCTGGCCGACTACCAGAACGCCCCCACGGTGGACCGGCTCGCCGACCTGGTGAGCCTGAGCGCGTCGGAGATCTCGATCGTCCTGCTCGGGCGCCACCTTCGGCGCGGCGTCGATCTGAACGTCTTCAGCCTCTCCGAGCTCACAGGGCTGCATGAGGTCCGCTGCGCCGTAAACCTCGCCAAGCTCCGCAAGGCCGGACTCATCGAGGAGGCCCCCAGCGAGCGCGGGCCTCTGCCGGTGCTGCGCCTGATCCCCCGTTTGCGCTCGCCCTCGGCGTCCTCTGACGCCCTGTTTCCCTCCGACGAGGGCGCCGAGGGCGGCGCGCCTCCCCCGTGTGCAGCGTGATCGGCGTGTGCGGGACGATGGCGTTTCGGGCGGAGGTGCTCCACACTCGGGGCACCCTGCCCGAGCACCTGGCCGCGATCGACGCCCTCGCGCGGCTCGCCCTGTGGCCGATCGAGCGGATCCGCGAGGCCGTCGCAGAGCCCCGGCGGGTTGTCGTCGTCGAGCTCGGCGACGGCGAGGCCCTCGCAGACTTGGCCGAGGCCGACGAGCGCGACGGTGAGGCCGTCGCGCGCATCCTGGGCGCTCGCCGTGGCGCTTAGCGCGCTGCCTATGCCTATGCCCGTGGCCGAGCGGATGCCGCTCGTAGCCCGGGAGCTGGCCCGGCTCGACGAGATCGCCGCGGTGTCGCCGTTGAGCTGGCGACGCCACGCCGACGATCTCGGCGTCGTCGGAGCTCGACTGCGCGGCCTGGGCCTCACCGCGCACGCAGAGCGGGCGATGGCGCTGCGCTTCGCCGCGCTCGCCGCGTGGCGGCGCGAGGGCTCGCCCGCGCTGAGAGATCGCTACTGTGCCGCGTGCGGCGCCCTTCTGGTGCGCTCGCCTGATGCGCGCCGCCTGGCTCGGAGCGACTGGCGCCTCTGCCAAACGTCACGCTGCCGCATGGCGTGGAAGCGCGGCGCGTACTGCTCCGAGGTCGAGGCGCTCGCGCTGCGGTTTAAGCTGGGCGTCGGCGACTTCTGGGTCACGCCGCCAGAGCTCATCGAGACGATCGCGGCGGAGTGGGGGCCGTGCCTGCTCGACGCTGCGTCAACGGGGCGCCACGCCAAGGCGCCCGCCTGGATCTCCGCCGAAGAAGACGCCTTCAAGATCGAGTGGATCACGAAGGCCCCGGCCCATCGTGGCGGTGTGGGGTTCTGGTTCTTGAATCCGCCTTATGGCAGAACGCCGGGCTTGCTGGCTTGGCTCCAACGAGCCCACGAGCAGGCCGTCAAACACACCGCGACGGTGATCGTCCTTGCGCCGCCTGGGGTCGGATCGACCTATCGAACCTGGGCCGAGCGATTCGCGTTCCAGGTTCGGAACCTGCCGCGCCGCCTGGCGTTCATCGACCCGATCACCGGCCAGCCCGTCCGGGGTAACACCCTGGGCTCGTCGCTCTTCATCTTCTCGGCGGTGCCCGTGCGGGCCGCCAGCTACGCCCAGCAGGCGATCAAGTTCTGACCCCCGGCCCTCGTCTGCGGTGCCTGGCTGGAGAGACCCGGGGGACACCGCAGGCGGGGGCTCTGGAGCGCGTATGCAGGCCTGGACTACCCAAGAAGCGGCGCAGGCGCTCCAGATCGACCGGGGCACCCTCGCGGGCCTGGTCGCCGTCAGCATCGAGGCCGGGATAGCGATCCCGGCTGTAAACCTGGGGACCGGTCGCCGCGCGTCGTGGCGCTGGGCTCCCGAGCTGCCCGGCCTGCTGGCCTGGGCCCGAGAGGTCACCCTATGGCGAGCATCGACAAGCTCGGCGAAGGCCGGGGATACAAGGTCCGATGGAGAGAAGGCAAGCGGGCGCGGTCAAAGACCGTCGCCACCTTCGCCGAGGCCCGCACCCTCCGCGCCGGCATCGAGGGCGGAGAGGCTGAGCCCTCGCGGACTGCTAAAGCTCCTCCCTGGGAGGTCGTGATCGTCGCCTACCTGGGCGAGCTCGCCGTAAGCGCCGGCGCTGTGACCGTAGAGACTCGGGCGATTCAGCTCGCCCGGTTCGCTCGATGGGCTGAGGCCGAGGGCCTCACCAGCCCTTGCGAGCTGCGCACCGCATCGATCGCCGCGTTCCACGCCTGGCTGAGCTCGACACCAAGCGCCCGAGGGCGCCCGAGGACCGCAAGCACGGTCAAAGCTGCTATGCAGGCCGTTGAGCTGTTTACGCTGTGGCTTGTGGGGGCTGCTGTTGACTTTGGGTGGTCGACGCCGATCGGTGTGCGTCGTCTACGCCTGCCGCGCGTCGTTGCTCCGATGGTGCGCGCGGCGCAGCTCCCCGAGGTCGAGGCCATGATCGCGGCGCTGGGGGCGCGTCGGATTGCAGCTCCCGGCCCCGCGGCGCAAGCCGCCTATCGGCTCGCCGTCGTGCAGCGTTGGACCGGCGCGCGGATCGGTGAGGTCATCGCCGCAACCTGGGGCGATATGGACCTGACCGCCGGTGACTGGCGGATCTCCACGTCAAAGACAGGACACGGACGCATGGTGCCCTTGTCCGCCGAGCTCCGGGCCTCGCTCGCGACGTGGCGAGCTGACCCAGCCTCGCCGATCTTGGGCGAGGTCATCACCACGAGCCCCCTAATCCGGCGGTTCTTGCAGGCCTGGGCGGAGAGCGACGCCGCACCCGAGATCTACACCCAGCGCCCGACGCACGCGATCCGCCGCGCCGTTCGGTCTCACCTGGCAGCGCATGGCGTCGCCGATGAGCTCGCGAACGTGCTGTTAGGGCACGGGCGCGGCGTCGTCGGCAGGTATGAGGACACGCGCTCCCTCTGGCCTCGCCTGGTGGCTGCGGTGGAGCTCCTCGGCGCGCCGGTGTCCTGGGCGGTGTCTCGTGAGGGCACCACCGGGCGATAACGGCGCGCCGCGCGTCGTTCTGGAGCGGGCGCCTAACTCGCACAGGAATGACCGGGCGGGGTGGTGGGCGTGGGGCGCCACACTTGGGGCGGCGGGCGCGCGGCGCGTCTACAGGTCGTCTGGCGTCAGCCCTGTTCGACGCGCGATGCGTGCCATCATCGGTGGCCCGATCTCTTCATTGTCGTGGAAGGCGAAGGGGAAGTCAGGCCAACCGTGACAGGCCAGAAGCCGATGAGAGCCGGTCTGCCGCTTCTGAACCCAGCCCTTACGGAGCAGCGCCGCCAACACCCTGCGGGCCTTTGTCGAGGTCCACACGCCCATCAGGCAGCGAGGACCAGCGCAAGCTCGTCTTCGGTGGCTTCGCCATTGGCGATCTTGTCCGCCAGCACACGCAGCGCGAGGGTCACCGCGTTGAGGATCGCCTGACGTTCGGTCTCGCCATACTGCATGGCGCCAACCTCACGAACCTCGGCGATCCAGCGACCGCTCTCGGCCTCGTACTCAGTCTCAATGGTGAAGGGGTGGTTCATGGGTGCCTCCATAGACAGCTTAGCTTGTGCTCATGGAGCTATGGACGATCGATTAGCGTAGACCGATAAGGAAGTGTGGCGCTAAAGCGGAGACCAATGGCCTCTGCATAAGGGAAAAGGCGATCCTCCTCATCCACGAAGAGGGGAAGCCAAATGCCATACTTCGCGGGAAGGCTTCTTAATAGCAGCAGGAGATCGTGGTCAAGCTGGTCCTCGTCCTCGTCCTCGTCCTCGTCTGCCGCTTGCCTAGCCTGAATGCTGTTTAGGTCCCAAGTCACGAAGCACGAGAACTCAACCTCGTGAGCTTCAACCGTGGCGCCGTCTAGATCTACCTGAACCAACACTTGGCGGCGAGCATCCTCCGCGGAGTCCATATGAAAGCTTTGGACTGGGGAGCCCTCAAGGCTGACGAGGTAGTGAGGCATCTGTTCTCCAACTCCTGTTCGGGATGAGAAACCGACAAATTCCCTTATCGATTATGCCGTTCCACCCGAGTCACCCGCACCCGCGCCTACGGCCGATCCTCAGGCTCAGGCCCCGGGCTCGCGCGGCGGGTGTGCAGGTCGAAGAGGCCGCCGTGGGTCAAGACGTGCAGGCGGATGCCGATGAGCTGCACGGGCTTGCCCTCCTGCGCCGTCGCCATGCCGGAGTGCTCCAAGGCCGAGACGTCTACGACGGTGATGCCGCCGGTGCCGATGACCTCGATGCGGTTGTCGCCGTTGATGAAGGCGGCGGTGTCTTCATCCAGGCCGAGGCCGATGGCGAAGGGGTTGTAGGCGAGCGCCGTGAGCAGGCGGCCGAGGCGGTCCCGCTCGCGGAAGTGCTGGTCGACGATGACGCGGTTGGTGAGGCCGAGGCCCGGGGTGAGGGTGACCTGCCCGGCGATGGGCGTGGAGCCCTCACGCCCGAAGGCGATCATGTGCTCGGAGACGAAGGCCGCGCCCGCGGAGGTGCCGGCGACGTGCACACCCTTGGCGTTCACCCGGCGCAGGCGCGTCGCGACGGCGGTGCCGCCGAGGATGGTGGAGAGGCGGAGCTGGTTGCCGCCGGTCAAGAACACGCCCGTGGCGTTGTCCAGGGCGTCCTCCCAGATGAGGCGCTCGACGTCGCCCCGATCGCGGAAGTCGAGCACGTTGACCTCGGCCACGCCCAAGGAGCCGAAGACCTCCCGGTAACGCCCGCCCGTCGTGTCGAGGGTGGAGGCCGTGGGGATGACGGCGATGCGCGCGGCGCTGCCACCACACAGGTCCACGAAGCGCCGCAAGATGGCGCGGTCGCTCACCTTGTCTTCGGCGCCGCCGATGGGGATGATGTGGCCGCGGGTACCGGGGTTCAGCTCTGGCGAAGGCATGGGGCGGGGTCGGGGCTGGAGGAGCGGGGCGTCAGATAGCCCCGCGTGATGCGCTCAGCAACCCCGATCTGTCACCAGATCAACACCGCCCCCGCAACAGAGAGCCCGGCGCCCGTCCCGATCAGCAGCACGCGGTCTCCACGGCGAATCCGACCCTCGGCGGCGGCGACGTGCAGGGCCATCGGCACCGAGGCCGCGATGCAGTTTCCGTACTCCGAGATCACGTCCACGACACGATCAGCGCCGAGACCATAAAAACGGCGCAGCGCCTCCAAGGCCGGACCCGAGGCCTGGTGAGGCACAATCACGTCGATGGCCTCGGGTCCGTGGCCCAAGCGCGCCCACAGCCCGTCGAGGAGCTCGGCCACCCGCTGCCGCCCCATGCGGTACACCTTGGGGCCGTCCATGAAGAAGCGCTGGTGGGCGTCGGTGGTGGAGGGGTCGAAGGGGTGATGCCGGGTGCCGCCCCCGGCGACCTCGGTGAATGAGGCCCCCGAAGGAAAGGTCGTCATCTGAAACGCCAAGAGCGCGCTGGCCTCGCCCGCTGGCGTCGGCTCCAGCACCGCGGCGGCGGCGCCGTCGCCGATGAGCGCCGCGCTCTCCGGTGAGCCTGGGTCCAACGAGGGGGAGCCCTTCTCGGCGGAGACCAAGAGCACCCGGCGCCAAGGCCCGGTCTGGAGGAGCCCCGCGGCGACCTGAAGGCCGACCACGAAGGACAAACAAGAGGCGTGCACCGAGAACGCGGGCACCCCCTCCAGGCCCAAGGCCCCGGCGATGAAGGTGGCCGTGTCGGGGAGCGCCTGCACGGCGGAGCCCGAAGCGCTGAGCACGAGGTCCGGCGGCGTGTCGCCGAGGGCCTGCCGCGCCGCCGCCGCGCCCATGTCCTCTTGGGCCTCTCCATCCGCGTAATGCCGCCGAGCGACGCCGGTTCTGGAGAGGATCCACTCCGCGCTGCGCCCCAGCGACGGCGCGAGCTCGTGCGCGGTCACCACACGTTCCGGCGCGTAGAGCCCGGTGCCGACGATCTTGATCCGGGCGATGGGGGGGGAGTGCCTCACCTTCTGGGGTTTAGATGCGGGCCGGGCGGGGTGTCAACGGCCTCACAAACGGCTGACAAGACCGCAGCCCGCCGCCAAGGCCAGCACCGTCGTCAAGCTGAGCCGATGCGAGGCCAAGGCGAGCCCGGCGCCGAGGGCCAAGACCAAGGCCACGCCGTCTAAGCTGCCCAGCTCGGGCGCCTCGACCTTCACCCCAAACGGCCCCTCCCAAGGCTGTACTTTGGCGAAGAGCGTGTGGGTGGCGAGCCACACCGCGAGCTGCAGCACCCCGCCGCAGACCGCGGCCGTCACCGCCGTGAGCGCCGCGCGAAGGGCCACCACCCCCCGCAGCGCCTCGACCCAAGGCGCCCCGGTGAAGATCCACAGAAAACACGGCGCGAAGGTGACGTGGGTGGTGAGCACGGCGCCCAAGCTGCCCGCGACCCAGGGGCTCAGGCCCTCGGGCTGGCCGAAGGCCGCCAAGAACCCCACAAACTGCACGACCTGAATGAGCGGCCCCGGCGTGGTCTCGGCGAGGCCGAGGCCGTCGAGCATCTGCCCCGGCGTGAGCCAGCCCTTCACCTCGACGGCCTGCTGGGCGACCAGAGCCAGGACCGCGTAGGCCCCGCCGAAGGTCACCGTCGCGGCCTTAGAGAAGAGCACGCCGACCTCCGTGAGCGTGTGGTCCCGACCCAAGACCAGGGCCACGGCGAGGAGCGGCCCGAGCCAGACGCCGAGCCAGACAAGCGCGGTCCACGCGGCGCGCCGCAGGCTGGGCTCGGTGTGGGTGGCCGCGCCAGACTGAATCCAGGCGTCGATGGGCGGCGTGGGCCCCTCGGCGGCGGCGGCCTCCTTCGTAGGCTCGACGAGCACCTGCCCCGGCGCGAGGTGCCCCAAGCCCAGTCCGATGAGGCCCGCGGTGACCACCACGCCGACAAACGGCGCCTGCCAGGCCCACATGCCCAAGGCGGCGGCGGCGGCGAGGGCCACGAGGGTCGGCGTCTTGAGCACCCGGCGCCCGATGCGCAGCATCGCCTCGATCACCAAGGCGAGCACGGCGGCCTTGAGCCCAAAGAACAGCCCGGCCACGGCGGGCACGGCGCCAAACGCGACGTAGAGCGCGCTCAAGGCGAAGATCGAGACGAAGCCCGGCAGCACAAACAGGCCCCCGGCGATGAGCCCGCCGCGCACGCCGTGCAGAAGCCAGCCGAGGTAGGTGACGAGCTGCATCGCCTCGGGGCCCGGCAAGAGCGTGCAGTAGCTCAAGGCGTGCAGGAACCGCGCCTCAGAGAGCCAGCGCCGCTCGACCACGATCGCCCGGTGCATCACCGCGATCTGCCCCGCCGGGCCGCCGAAGCTGTGGAGCGCGATGTGTGTCCAGCACCGAAGGGCCTCTCGCTGGGAGATCGGCGGCAACTGACCGGCGGTCATTTCGCTGCCTCGCCGCCAAAGCCCCGCAGGTAGACGATGAGCGCGCTCACGTCAGCGTCGTTGAGCTGGGGGAACGGCGCCATGGGCGTGCCCGGCTTGCCCGCCTTGATCGAGGTCTTGAGGGCCTCATCCGTCTTGCCCTTCCAGAACTCCGGCGCGGTGAAGCTCGTGGGCTTGGGGTTCAGCGCCACGGCGGCGGGGCCTTTGCCGTCGCCCTTCTCGCCGTGGCAGGCCATACAGTTCGCGTTGTAGACCTTCTTGCCCCTCGCGGCGGGATCTTGGGCCTGGGCCTCGGAGAGCCCCGCCACGGTGACGGCGGCGGCGAGGGCCGTGGCGGCGAAGAGCATCGTGAGGGCGCGGTTCATGGTCGGCTCCAGGCGGGGTCTGTTCTTGGCAGCATATCTGAGGGCGGCCCGCTCTGGAACACCCGCGTTGGGGAGCCTATTCAGCGGCCCGGCGACGCCGCGCGATGAGCGCGCCCAAGGCCGCGAGCAGGCCCACGGCGCCGAGGCCTTCGGGCTCCGCCGCCGCGCAGCCGCAGGTGCCGACCTCGGTGGAGATCACCGGCATCGGCGGCGCGACCCCAGCGCCAGAGACCGCGAGGCGAATCTCGGGCTGGGCCGGATCCGAGCTCACGAGCACCAGCTCGATCTCTTGCACACCCTCCACCGTCGGGGCGAAGGTGACCACGACGCCGTCCAGGCCGCCGGGGGCGATGTAGATCTGCCCGGGGAAGACCGTGAACTCGCCGGGGCCGTAGGTGCCGATGATGCCCTCAAGCACCTGATCGCCCTCGTTGCCGATGGCGAGCTCCCAGGTGGCGATCTGGCCGATCTCCACCTCGCCGAAGCTGTGGCTCGTCTCGGCGAGGGTGAGCCGAGGGAGCGGGAAGCTCGTGAGCGCCGCGGGCATGTCGTGCTCACCCTCGGCGTCGACCAGGGGCACGGGGATGTCGAAGCTCGCCACGTCGTAGCAGCCGAACACCGAGGCGCAGACCCCGAAGGTGGGCACGATGTTGAGGTCTAAGGCGGCGGTGTAGGCCGTGGTGAGCGTGGTGTAGAGGTTGAGGCTGCTCGTGTCGGGGATCTCGTGGAGGATGCCTACGCCGTCCTCTTCAGCGACGCCGTCCCCGGCGGTGAACCGCACGCCGCGCAGGCTCGCCCGGGCGTCGGGGCGTAAGGCGCCGACGAGGTAGATGCCGACGCCGGAGAAGATGTCGTACTCCAGGTTGAACAGCTCGCGGGAGCTGCCCTCCGCCGCGGCCTCCACCGACTCCAGCGCGCCGCCGGGCAAGAGCCACGGCGTGAACACCGCCTCGCCGTAGAAGCTGTCGCTCGACTCCGCGAGGGCGTCCTCCCAGTAGATGCCCCAGAGGTCGATCTTCATGTCTACGGACGCGGTGATCATCGCGTCGAGGGCGAAGAGCCCGCCCTCTTCATACGCCGTGAAGCTCTGGGTGAGCGCCGCGGGCCAGGTGAGCCCCGTCTCGCCGTCCATCTGGGTGTACGCGCCGCCTTCAGCGTTGATGCGGAAGGCCACCGCCACCGGGCTGCCCGAGGGCACCCAGCCGCTGTCGAACTCGACGGGGTCAAACACCGCGAGGAGATCGTCATAGAGCAAGGGGTGCGTGACCGAGTCGTAAGCGAGCGCCGAGGGCAGAAGCGCGAGGAGGAGCATGGAATCAGCCTCTCGTAGAATAGACCATTGTGAACGAGGCGCGCGCTCGGCGCAAGCGCGAAGTGACAGAACGACCCTGCGCGGTCCCCCAGGCCCAGCCCAGGACGGCGGACACGATCGTCTACGGCGCTCGGCGTGACAGACCCAGGGGCGAAGGTGCTATAAGCTCTCGCCGCCCTCCCTCTGATCGTGAGGGCGCTCGTGGAGGTCGCTGCCGTGCGCGCGCTGATTCTGGGACTCGCTCTTTTCCCCTCGGCGGCTTGGGCTGCTACGGGCTCCGTTGACGTCAAGGTCTCGAACGCCCCCGGCGAGATCGTCCTCGACGGCATCCCCACCGGCCTCAAGGCCCCCGCCGTGCTCAGCGATGTGCCCGTCGGCAGCCACCAGCTTGAGCTTGAGTACGGCTGTATGGTCGGCTCGGCCACCGTCGACGTCGTCGAGGGCCAGGCGACGGTGATCGACCTGCCGCTCCAGAACGTCGGCGGCACTGGCATGTTGCGCCTCAAGAACCTCCCCGGCGGCGCTGAAGTCGTCGTGGACGGCGCCCTCGTCACCCGCCCCGAAGAGGGCGTCACCCTGCGCTGCGGCGCGCGGGCCGTGGAGATCGAGGCCCCAGGCTACGAGCCCTTCACCGCCAAGGTCATCGTCACCTCGGCCAAACGGGTGAACCTCGACGTCGTGATGACCGCCGCCGACATCTCCACCGCCCCCACCAAGCCGCCGCCGCCGCGCCCCGTCGAGCCCGATGAGCCCGACGAGCCCGACGAGCCCGACGCCGGGGACGACGCCCTCGATGAGCTCGACAGCCTCGATGAGCCCGACGAGCCCACCCGGGGCGGTCGTGGGGGTGATGATGAGGAAGAGGAGGAGGAGGTCGAGGAGGAGGAGCCCGTCGACGAGCCCGACTTCGACGACTTTGAGGAGGACGAAGACGAAGACTTCGAGCGTGATCCCGACGACATCGACGAGGATCTCGACGAGCTCCCGCGCGGCGGCGGCTCCAACAAAGACGACCGTGACGACCGCGACGGCGGCGGCAACGCCCCGGTTCGGGCGCTCGTCGTCTCGGCCTTCGGCGCGGGCGCCGTGGGCGGCGTGATCTACGGCGCGTCGGTGGCCCCGGCTTACCGCGCCGAGCTCGCGAACTACGAGGCGCTCCTCGCCGCGGGCTCCAGCAAGGCCGTGGGCTGGAAGACGGACATCGTCGATCCCCTGCGGAAGTCGATGATGACCGGCTACGCCTTGGGCGGCGTGGCCGCGGGCGCGGCGGTGATCAGCTACCTCGTGATCCCCGCCCAAGACAGCGACGTGATCATCACCCCGACGCACAACGGCGGCATGGTCACGGTTCGGTTTTAGGGCCTGGTGACTTTTTGGGCCAGGTCGTCTGGGCGCTGAGGCCGTGATGACCTTGGCCGCCACGGCGTCGACGTGAGGACGCCCCCGCTGTGGCGCCCTTAGGTGCGCGCCGTTGTGAACGATCTCCGCGTCCGCTCCGGCCGCGGGGAGGTTATTGCTGTGCAGCAACCCCCCGGAGCCGTCGCCGATGAGCCGCCCTCGTGTCCTTGGGATGTTTCTCTGCGCCCTGCTCCCCGTCTTGGGCCTCCCGGCCTTGGGCCTCGCCGCTGAAGGCATGTGGCCCCCGGAGGCCCTGCCCCCGGCGGAGACCCTGCGCGGCATGGGCCTGGGCCTCGACCCCGCCCAGCTCACGAACCCCCAGGCCGCGCCGCTCGGCGCCATCGTGTCCGTGGGCGGGTACTGCTCGGGCTCCTTCGTCTCCGCCGATGGCCTCGTGGTCACGAACCACCACTGCGTCTCGGCCTTGCTCCAGGCGAACTCCAGCGCCGAGCAGAACCGCGCCCGGGACGGCCACGTCGCCAAGACCCGGGAGGAGGAGCTCTCCGGCGGCCCCGCGGCGCGGGTGTACGTCGTCGAGGGCATCGAGGACGTCACGGTCAAGGTCCAGGGCCCGGCGAAGAAGGCCAAGAACGACCTCGCCCGCTTTGAGGCCGCCGACAAGGCCCAGAAGCAGCTCATCGCCGCCTGCGAGGCCACGCCGGGCCGCCGCTGTGAGGTCGTCGCCGATGACCACGGCCGCGCCTTCCGCCTCATCACCTACCGCGAGCACAAGGACGTGCGGGTGGTCTACGCCCCGCCGGAGTCCGTGGGCTCTTACGGCGGCGAGCTCGACAACTGGATGTGGCCCCGCCACGCCGGGGACTTCGCCTTGCTGCGGGTCTACGTCGGCCCCGAGGGCCAGCTCGACGCCGGGCCCAACAACGTGCCTTATCGGCCGCCCCACCACCTCAAGGTGAGCGCCCAAGGCGTGAAGCCCGGCGACTTCGTGATGGCCGCGGGCTATCCCGGCTCCACCGAGCGTTATGGGCGCTTCGCCGATCAGCGGTTTCAGGCCGAGGTGGAGCTGCCCGCCCGCGCTGGGATCTTGGACGAGATGCTCACGATCCTTCGTGAAGAGTCCGCCCGGGACCCTGAAGGCGCCGCGCGGCTCGCCTCGCCCATCGACAGCCTGGCGAACTACCAGAAGTACGTCACCGGGCTCATGGACAACTTAGCGGCGAGCCCGATCTTGGCCCAGCGAGAGGCCGAGGCCAAGGCCATCGCCGCCTGGGCCGCCGCCGAGCCCTCCCGGGCCGCCCACGTCGCCGCCCTGGCCGAGCTGGAGCGCATCAGCGCCCAAGAGCGGGCCGAGCGCGCCGCCGGGGAGGTGATGTGGTTGGTGTTCAGCTCCGACCTGCTCACCGCCGCCCACACCTCGCTGCGCGCGGTGACCGAGCGCACCAAGCCCGACCTCAAGCGGGATCAAGGCTATCAAGACCGGGATCAAGACGACCTCATCGACGGCCTCTACGGGGTAGACGACACCCTGTGGATCCCCGCCGAGCGCCGCCTCTTGGAGCTGGGCCTGCGCAAGAACGCCGCCTTGCCCGAGGCGGAGCGCATCGCCCCCTTGCAGAGCTTCGTCGAGGCCCACGGCGGGGTCGAGGCGACCTTGGCCCTGCTCTACACCAACCCGGCGCTCGTGGACGCCGCCGCCCGCAAGGCGCTCTTTGACGCGCCGCTCAAGAAGCTCCAGGCCTCGACGGACCCTTGGGTGCAGCTCGCCCTGGCCTTAGAGACCTGGCTCGCCCCCCGCCGCGACCGCGACGAGGCCATCGCCGGGGCGCGCTTGCGCCTGGAGCCCCTCTACATGGAGGCCGCCCGGGCCGTCCGGGCGAGCGCCTTCTACCCCGACGCGAACAACACCCTGCGCTGGACCTTCGGCGCGGTGAAGGGCTACAGCCCCGCCGACGGCGTGCTGTACACCCCCCAGACGACGGTGCCGGGCATGGTCGCCAAGGCCGGGCCCGCGCCCTTTGACGCCCCGGAGCGCCTGCTCAGCGCCGCCGCGCGGGAGTCATCCTCCCGCTGGGTGGATCCCGCCTTGGGCCATGTGCCCGTGGATTTCCTCACCGATCTCGACACCACCGGGGGCAACTCCGGCTCCGCGACCCTCAACGCCCAGGGGGAGCTCGTCGGCCTCGTGTTCGACGGCAACTACGAGTCCATGAGCGCCGACTGGATCTTCGACCCCGCCCTGACCCGCACCATCCACGTCGATGTGCGCTATCTCCTGTGGACCCTTGAGGAGGTCGAGGGCGCCGCGGCGCTGGTCAAGGAGCTGGGCTTCTGAGCTTTGGGTGCTCGGGCGTGTTGTCCGACCCCCCCTTCATCCGTTAGCTGTTCCATGCACCGCACTCTTCGGAGTTCAGATGAGCTGGTTGCAGAGCCTCTACGCCTCGACCATCGGCAAAAAAGCCGTCATGGCGATCACAGGCCTCATCATCTTCGGGTTCACCCTCGGCCACATGGCGGGGAACCTCCTCGCCTTCTTCGGTGAGGACACCTTCAACACCTACGCCGCCACCCTCAAGGGCAACCCGCCCTTGCTGTGGGGCACGCGCCTCTTGCTGCTGACGGTCATCCCGCTGCACTTCTTGACGGCTTTTCAGCTCATCAAGCGCAGCAACGACGCCCGCCCGGCGACTTACTCCAAGTGGCAGCCCCAGCGCAGCACCTACGCCTCGCGCACGATCCGCTTCGGCGGCATCTACCTGCTGGGTTTTATCCTGTACCACCTGGCACACTATACCCTGTTCCTGACGAACCCTGAGTTCGGCGGGTACCACGACGCCCAGGGCCGTCACGACGCCTTTCGGATGGTCGTCGAGGGCTTCTCGAACCCGGTGAACGTCGCCGTGTACCTCGTGGCGATGTTGTCCCTGGTGTTCCACCTCTCCCACGGCGCCTGGTCGATGTTTCAGTCCATGGGGCTGAACCATCCCAAGTACAACCAGCTCCGTGAGCGGGCCGCCTGGACTCTGGCGATCGTGCTCACCGTGGGCTTCTCGTCTGTGCCCATCGCCGTCCTCACCGGCGTCGTTCACCGCTGATCCCTGGAGGATGCAACCATGACCCTTGACGGAAAATGCCCCTCCGGGCCCATCGAGACCGCCTGGGACCGTCACCGCTTCAACATGAAGCTCGTGAACCCCTCAAACCGCCGCAAGTACAACGTGCTCGTCGTCGGCACCGGCCTCGCCGGGGCGGCCTGCGCGGCGACCTTGGGTGAGCTGGGCTTCAACGTCCAGGCCTTCTGTTACCAAGACAGCGCGCGCCGGGCCCACTCCATCGCCGCCCAGGGCGGCATTAACGCCGCGAAGAACTACCAGAACGACGGCGACAGCGTTCACCGCCTGTTCTACGACACGGTGAAGGGCGGCGACTACCGCTCCCGCGAGCGCAACGTCCACCGCCTCGCCCAGATCAGCGTGAACATCATCGACCAGGCCGTGGCCCAGGGCGTGCCCTTCGCCCGTGAGTACGGCGGCCTGCTCGACAACCGCTCCTTCGGCGGCGCCCAGGTGGCCCGCACCTTCTACGCCCGGGGTCAGACGGGGCAGCAGCTCCTCCTCGGCGCCTACTCCGCGCTCTCTCGTCAGGTTCACGCGGGCACGGTGAAGCTCCACACCCGCACGGAGATGCTCGACCTCGTCGTCATCGACGGCCGCGCCCGGGGCATCATCACCCGCAACCTCGCCACGGGTGAGCTGGAGAGCTGGGTTGGAGACGCCGTCGTGCTCGCCACGGGCGGCTACGGCAACGTGTTCTTCTTGAGCACCAACGCCATGGGCTGCAACGTCACCGCGACGTACAAGGCCTACAAGAAGGGCGCGCTCTTCGCCAACCCTTGCTACACGCAGATCCACCCGACCTGCATCCCCGTCTCCGGCGGTTACCAGTCCAAGCTCACCCTGATGAGCGAGTCCTTACGCAACGACGGCCGGGTGTGGGTGCCCAAGTCCGCCGCCGACGCCACGAAGGACCCAAGCACCCTGCCTGAAGACCAGCGCGACTACTACCTGGAGCGCCGTTACCCCTCCTTCGGCAACCTCGTCCCCCGCGACGTGGCCTCGCGCAACGCGAAGACGGTGTGTGACGAGGGCCGCGGCGTGGGCCATGAGGTCGACGGCCAGCGCCGCGCGGTCTACCTCGACTTCCGCGACGCCATCCAGCGTGTCGGCAAGTCTACGATCGAGGCCCGCTACGGCAACCTCTTCCACATGTACACCAAGATCACCGGCGAGAACCCCTACGAGTCGCCGATGCGGATCTACCCCGCCATCCACTACACGATGGGCGGGCTGTGGGTTGACTACAACCTGATGAGCAACATCGAGGGCCTGTTTGTGCTCGGAGAGGCCAACTTCTCCGACCACGGCGCCAACCGCCTGGGCGCCAGCGCGCTCATGCAGGGCCTCGCCGATGGCTACTTCGTCGCCCCGCCGACGATCTCCGACTACCTCGCCCGGGTGGGCTGGGGCTCGACGGTCACCGCCGAGCACGAGGGCTTCAAGGCCGCGAAGGGTGAGGCGAACGAGCGCATCCAGAAGCTCCTCAGCATCAAGGGCAAACGCCCCGTCGACAGCTTCCATCGCGAGCTGGGCAACGTGATGTGGGACAAGTGCGGCATGTCCCGCACCAAAGAGGGTCTGGAGGAGGCGCTCAAGCGTATCCCCGAGATCCGCGCCGAGTTCTGGGAGAACGTCAACGTCCCCGGTGAGAACAAAGGCGTCAACCAGTCCTTGGAGCGCGCGGGCCGCGTCGCCGACTTCTTGGAGTTCGGCGAGCTGATGTGCCTCGACGCCTTGGAGCGCGCCGAGTCCTGCGGCGGCCACTTCCGCGAAGAGTCTCAGACCGAAGACGGCGAGGCCCTGCGCGACGACGTGAACTACTGCCACACGGCGGCCTGGGAGTTTAAGGGCGTCGAGACCGCCCCGACGCTCCACAAAGAGGCGCTCACCTTCGACTACGTCAAGCTGACCCAGCGGAGCTACAAATGAAGATCACCCTCAATGTGTGGCGCCAGAGCTCCCCGGAGGCCGCGGGCTCCTTCGTCAAGTACGACGTGGACGGGGTCAGCGCGGACATGTCGATGCTGGAGATGCTCGACGTGCTCAACGACCGCCTGGAGTCCAAAGGGGAGGCGCCCATCGCCTTCGATCACGACTGTCGTGAGGGCATCTGCGGCTCCTGCGGCTTCATGATCAACGGCGTGGCCCATGGCCCCGAGAAAGAGATCACCGTCTGCCAGACCCACATGCGCTCCTTTAAGGACGGCGACGAGCTGACCTTGGAGCCCTGGCGGGCCATGGCCTTCCCGGTGATGCGTGACCTGATGGTCGACCGCTCGGCCTTTGACCGCATCATCCAGGCCGGCGGCTACGTCTCCGTGCGCACGGGCTCGGCGCCCGAGGCGAACGCGACGCCGGTGATGAAGGAGCACGCCGACATGGCCTTTGAGGCCGCGGCCTGTATCGGCTGCGGCGCCTGCGTGGCGGCCTGCCCCAACGCGGCGGCGATGCTGTTCACCTCGGCGAAGGTCTCTCACCTCGGGCTCTTGCCCCAGGGTGAGCCCGAGCGTGACAAACGCGCCATCGACATGGTCGCCCAGATGGACAAAGAGGGCTTCGGCCACTGCTCCAACCACGGCGAGTGTGAGGCCGTCTGCCCCAAAGGCATCAGCGTGAACTTCATCGCCCGGATGAACCGCGATCTCCTCAAGGCGACGCTGCGCTCGTCGCGCTAGGCCATGAAGCCGAAGGTCTGGGTGTTTGATCTGGACGGGACGCTCGTAGACAGCGCCCCGTCCATCGTGCTGGCGATCAACCGAACCCTTGAGACGCTCTCAAGGCCGCCGCTGTCCCTGCGCGCGGTGCAGGAGATGATCGGTGAGGGCGCGTTCACCCTCGTGGTGCGGGCGCTGGAGGCCTCGGGTGGCCAGGGGGAGCACAGCCCTCAAGAGGTCACCCGGCGCTTCTTGGAGATCTATCGGGTGATGGAGGCTGAAGGCACCACGGCTTTTCCTGGCGCGGAGGCCTTGCTGCGCTCGCTCTCGGAGAGACGGATCCCCGTCGGACTCTGCACAAACAAACCCGACGAGCCCACCCAGCAGGTGCTCAATCGCCTGGGCTGGACCGCCCTCTTCGGGGCGGTGCTCGGCGGCGACGCCCGACCCTACCGTAAGCCCGACCCCCGGCACCTCCAGGACGTGATTCACACCTTGGGCGGCGGCCCGGCGGTGATGATCGGCGACTCCATCACCGACCTCCGCGCGGCCAAAGCCGCCCTCGTGCCGTGTGTGCTGATCACCCACGGCTACAGCGTCGAGGACGTGGCCACCTTAGGCGCCGACGCCGTCGTCGCGTCTCTGGGCGAGGTCCCCGAGGCCGTGGCGCGGCTCTGACCGGGGCTCTGAGCGCTCGGCTCAGTCGAGGGACTTACGCCGCAGCACCAGCTCCACGGCCTCGGCCTCGGGCCCCAGGCGCGCGGGCCAAGACTCCAGCTCCTCAAAGCCGAGCTTGTCCAAGGCCGCGGTGACGCCCAGCGGGTCTTGAGGGTGGCGCAGCTCCACGGCCCACACCGGGCGGCTGAGCTGATCCCGCTGGGACTGCAGGCGGTCGGCGAGCTGGTGGGCCTCCACATGAACCCCCTTGAGGTCGATCCGACCCAAAGCCAAGGCCTCGGCCTGGAGCAGCTCCGGGGCCAAGCCCGCCTCAAAGGTCAACACAGACGGACCCCGAGGCCCCGCCGGGGGCGCGAGGGTGAGGATCGCCTCGACCAGCGCGCGGGTGGGCCACTCCACCTCTCGGGGCGCGGGGGCCGCCCAGGCCCAGCGGCTCGGGGCGTAGGTGAGCCGGGTGAGGCCCGCGGAGAGGGTGGTCGCCGGGCGGCGGTCACGCATCACCGGGTCGCGGCGCAGGTCGATCCGGGGGAGGTCCAGCGTCGGCGCCCGCCAAGCGAGCTGACCCAAGATCCCCCAGATCACCAAGACGCCACACAGCGCCCCTTGCGCCCGGGGCCAGCGCCGAAGGAGGGCCAACGGCGCCAAGGCCAGGGGCAAGACGAAGGGCCAGAGCGTGACGAAGTGGCGCTCGTGGGCGTCGGGGAAGCTCATCAGGCCGATGAGCCCGGCGGCGAAGGCCAAACACAGCGCGCCCAAGAGCGGCGCCTCACGGCGCACAAAGGGCAGGACCACCAGCCCCGCGGCCAGCCCCCAGGCCAAAGGCGCCGGGGTGAGCCCATCCTTGAGGTACGCCACCCACGAGAGCCGCCAGCCCCACAGCGCCTCACCCGCCGGGAGCTGGTGCTGGGCGTTGACGTTCTGGAGCACGTCTTGGATGTACCTCAGGCTCGGCAGAAGCCAAGGCAACACCACAGCGGCCACGACGGCGAGCCACAAGGCCGGGGCCCACAGCCCACGCAGGCCGGAGCGACCCCACACAAACAAGAGCCACAGCGCCAGCGGCGGCGCAAAAAACAGCGCGGTCTGTTTGGTGAGCAGGGTGAGCCCCATCACCAGCCCGCCGAGCGCCACGGCGGCGGGCCCGGCGCCGGGCAGCGGCAAGGTGGCCAAGCTCAGCGCGAGCATCCCCGCCAAGGGCGCGTCGAGCATCCCCTCGGCGCGCTGGTCCCACAGAAGCGGGCTCATCATCGCCAAGGCGGCGGCGGCGAGGCCCACGGCGCGCCCCCACAGCCGCGCCGTCGTGAGCCCGAGCCCGAGCACCAAGGCCCCGGCGAAGCTCGCCTGGCTCGCCCGAAAGGCCTCGGGGGACGGGCCAAACCAGCGATGCCACGGGATCGACAGCCAGTCGGCGAGGTGAGGGTAATAGCCCGGGCTGTACAGCAGGTTGAGCGCGAGGGGCGCCGGTCGGTGCCGGACCATGTCCGCCGTCCGCACCGAAGACAGCGTGTGGAGGCCGCTGTCGCCCCAGGCCAGGGGCCAGCGGTCGGCGGCGGTCCAGGCCACATGGTCCCAGGCCGTGAGCGCGGCCAAGGTGAGCAGCGCGGCGGCGAAGGCCCAGGAGTAGGCTGGAGTGGGGGTGGGGTTAGGGGTGACTGTGTCCGGCGTCCCGCCGCGACCGCCCACCATTACAGGTTCCGGCGGTACTCTCCGCCGACCTCATACAGCGCCCGGCTGATCTGCCCCAAGCTCGCCACCCGCACGGCGTCCATGAGCGCGGCGAAGAGGTTCTCACCGTGGAGGGCGGCGTCTTTGAGCCGCTCCAGAGCGGCCTTGGCGTCCTCGGCGTGGGCCTCCTGAAAACGCCGCACCGACTCAATCTGCCCAGCCTTCTCCTCCGGGCTCGCCCGGCGAAGCTCGATCGGCGCGGGCTCATACCCTTCAGCGAGCACCTTCGGGTCTAAGAAGGTGTTCACCCCGACGATGGGCAAGGCGCCGTCGTGCTTGAGCTGCTCATAGACCAGAGACTCGTCCTGAATCTTGCCGCGCTGGTACTGGGTCTCCATGGCGCCGAGCACCCCGCCGCGCTCGTTCAGCCGCTCAAACTCGGCCAGAACAGCCTCCTCGACGAGCTCCGTGAGCTCCTCGACGATGAAGCTGCCTTGAAGGGCGTTCTCGTTCTTGAGCAGGCCGAACTCTTTGGTGAGGATGAGCTGAATCGCCATCGCCCGGCGCACAGACTCTTCAGTGGGCGTGGTGATCGCCTCGTCGTAAGCGTTCGTGTGCAGGCTGTTGCAGTTGTCGTAGAAGGCCAAGAGCGCCTGCAGGGTGGTGCGGACGTCGTTGAACTGTATCTCTTGGGCGTGCAGCGAGCGGCCGGAGGTCTGGATGTGGTACTTCAACATCTGGCTGCGCGGCGAGGCGCCATACCGCCGCGCCATCGCCACGGCCCAGATGCGCCGGGCCACGCGGCCGAGCACGGTGTACTCCGGGTCCATGCCGTTGGAGAAGAAGAACGACAGGTTGGCCGCGAAGTCGTCGATCTTCATGCCCCGGGCGAGGTAGACCTCCACGAAGGTGAAGCCGTTGGAGAGCGTGAACGCGAGCTGGCTGATGGGGTTGGCCCCGGCCTCAGCGATGTGGTAGCCCGAGATCGAGACGCTGTAATAATTCCGCACCTTGTGCTGGATGAAGTACTCCTGAATGTCGCCCATCATGCGTAAGGCGAACTCCGTAGAGAAGATGCAGGTGTTCTGCGCCTGATCTTCCTTCAGGATGTCGGCCTGCACCGTGCCGCGCACCTGCTGGAGCGTGCGGGCGCGCACGGCCTGGGCCTCGGCCTCGGTGAGCGCCTCGCCTTTTTTGGCCTCGGCGGCGGCGAGCTGCTGATCGATGGCGGTGTTCAAGAACATCGCGAGCAAGATCGGCGCCGGGCCGTTGATCGTCATCGACACGCTGGTGGTCGGCGCGCAGAGGTCAAAGCCTCCGTAGAGGATCTTCATGTCGTCGAGCGTAGGCACGCTCACGCCGGACTCGCCGATCTTGCCGTAGATGTCGGGGCGAGTCGCCGGGTCTTCGCCGTAGAGGGTCACCGAGTCAAAGGCCGTGGAGAGCCGGGCGGCGGGCTCCCCCTCACAGAGCAGATGAAAACGTGCGTTGGTCTTCGCCGGGCCACCCTCGCCGGCGAACATGCGTTTTGGGTCTTCTTGGGCGCGCTTGAGGGGGAAGACCCCGGCGGTGTAGGGGAACTCGCCGGGCACGTTCTCCAGCATCGACCAGCGCACGATCTCGCCGTGATCGACGAAGCGTGGGATGGCGACGCGGGGCACGCGGGTGCCCGAGAGCGAGGTGGTGATCAGCGGCTGGCGGATCTCTTGGCCCCGCACGGTGTAGGCGAGCTCGTCTTGGCGGTAGCGGTGGGACTTCTCGGCCCAGCCGTCGATCACCGCCCGGGTCTCAGGGTGCAGGGCTCCGCGACGGGCCTCGGCCAGGGTGAGGAGCGCGGCGGAGGTGGGGGCCTCAGCGATGAGGCGCGCGGCCTCTTGGAGGTGCCAGGCGTCTCGGGCCAGGCTGGCCTGCTCGGCGACGAAGCGGCGGTGATCCCGGCAGGCCCGGGCGATCTCGGCGAGGTGCTGGTGGCGCTCGGGGGAGAGGATCGCCCGGCGCGGCGGGCTCGCCTTCACGCCGGGGTCTTTGAGCTTCGACGGCCAGGGGCGCCCGAAGCGCTCGGCGACGAGGCCCATGAGGTGCAGGTAGACCGCGTTCACCCCGACGTCGTTGAACTGGGAGGCGATGGTGCCGAACACCGGCAAGGCCTCATCCGGCGTCGAGAACAGCTCACGGTTGCGCCGCACCTGCTTGCGTACGTCGCGCAGGGCGTCCTGGGCCCCCCGGCGCTCAAACTTGTTGAGCACGACAACATCAGCGAAGTCGAGCATGTCGATCTTCTCAAGCTGAGAGCTGGCGCCGTACTCCGGGGTCATGACGTAGACGCCGATGTCGGCGACCTCCATCACCGCCGAGTCGCCTTGGCCGATGCCCGAGGTCTCGACGAAGATGAGCGCGAAGCCCGCGAGGCGGCAGGCGGCGATGGCGTCCGCCGTGGCCCGGGAAAGCTCGCCGCCGGAGTCGCGGGTGGCCAGAGACCGCATAAAGCAGCCGCCGCCGGAGATGGCGTTCATGCGGATGCGGTCGCCCAAGAGCGCGCCGCCGGTGCGTTTGCGGGTGGGGTCGATGGAGAGCACGGCGACGGGGCGGTCGGGGTGGTCCCGCCGGGCGCGGCGCACGAGCTCATCGGTGAACGACGACTTGCCCGCGCCGCCGGTGCCGGTGATGCCGATGACCGCCGCGCCTGTCGCGCCGCTGAGCGCGGCCCGCAGAGACGGCGCCAGGGCGCCAGGGGTCTCGACCTCTCGCTCGGCCAAGGTGATGAGCCGGGCCAAGGCGCCCTTGTCGCCGGCCTTCACCCCGGCGAGGAGCGCCTCGGCGTCTTGTTGGCCGTGGTCGGTGACGTCGTAGTCGGCGCCGCGCACCAGATCGGCGATCATGCCCACGAGGCCCAGGCGGCGGCCGTCTTCGGGGTGGTAGATGCGGGTGACGCCATCCGCGTGGAGCTGGCGGATCTCCTCGGGCACGATCACCCCGCCGCCGCCGCCGTAGACCTTGACGTGCCCCGCGCCTTGCTCACGCAGGAGCTGCACCATGTAGCGGAAGTACTCCATGTGCCCGCCCTGGTAGGACGAGATGGCGACGGCCTGGGCGTCCTCCTCGATGGCCGCCTGGACGACGTCGGCGACGGAGCGGTTGTGGCCGAGGTGGATCACCTCACAGCCCATGGACTGGATGAGGCGGCGCATGACGTTGATCGCCGCGTCGTGGCCATCAAAGAGGGAGGCCGCGGTGACGACCCGCACGCGGTGGGTGGTGGTGACCTTCTCGCTGTTCATCAGGGCTCCTGCGGGGTCAGGGGGGTGAGCACGTTTAACGCGGGCCGGGGGCGCTCGCAGAGGGCGAAGGCAGGGGACTGGCCGTCGATGCACCAAAAAAGACTTGTCGGCTTTTGCGAGGCAGAGCATAGGGGCAATCGATCCGGCCGGGACCGCCCCGTAGGCTCGCTCGCGGCCCTACAACCCGCTCCCGCCCTGCTTCCTTCACCCCCCCGCCACCCCGGCACGACCCCGACGGAGGCCCCGGAACACTTCATGTCATCCTCCTCCGACTCCCTTGTTGAGCTACTCATGGAGCTCTTCACC